>JAVEUP010000404.1:0-2953 GCA_034005525.1 Thermoguttaceae bacterium
CTCGCCCAGGACGATCTGCTTGCCCGCCAGGTGCGGCGAGAAGACAACCGGCACCGCCTGGTCCTTGCCGGCGAGTCGGCAGGCCATCCGTACGGCGTGCTGGTGGTGCTCGATGCTCACTCCGGCGAAGTTCTGTGCAAGGCCGACGACGAGGTTTTCGGCACCATGCTGGCCCTCAGCCTTGAACACGACGTGCTCGTGATGACCTATCAGCGCAGTCACGCCTACTTCCTCCGCTCGGAAGTGGGCGGGCGCATGGCGGGCTACCGCGCGTCGACGGGTGAACGCATCTGGTCAGTCGAGGCGGACCACAAGTCGAGGATCATGCTCAATGGCGATACGATCTACGCACAGGCCGGCGCATGGAATCTGCGGACCGGCGAGCCGGTGCCGTTCCAGTTCGCGCGTTCCTACGGATGCGGAACCCTGGCCGCTTCCCGGCACATGATGCTCTTCCGCTCCGCCACGCTGGGATATCGTGATTTCTCCACGGACCGTACCGAGAATTACGGCGGCATTCGGCCGGGCTGCTGGATCAATGCCATCCCTGCCGGCGGCCTGGTGCTCATGCCCGACGCAACGCACGGCTGCACGTGCAGTTACCTCAACAAGGCATACATTGCACTCCAGCCGATGGAGTGAAAGGGAGCTGAGTACTCGACGGACGTAACCGTTCACGGGGGGACCGTCCCTGGAAGACGGCTGCCCTGTCTGCAACCCGATAGAAAGGATTTCATGTCCACCACGCTCCGCCAGTCGGTCTTTGAGGCCAGTGCCCGGTACTTCCTGGAGCCCATCGCGGGCCTGCTCGACGACGACTCGGTCACCGAGGTTATGGTCAACGGCCATGCCGAGGTGTACGCCGAGCGGCGCGGCAAGCTGGAGCGGACCGCCGCGCAGTTCGAGAGCGAAGACGCCCTGCTGACGGCCATCCACAACATCGCGCAGTGGGTGGGCCGCGAGATCGGCCCGCAGCATCCCGTGCTCGACGCCCGGCTGCCCGACGGCTCCCGCGTGCACGCGGTCATTCCCCCCAGCGCCCGGACGGGCATCTACCTGACCATCCGGAAGTTCTCGCGCGAGGCCTACACGCTGGACGACCTGATCCGCTTCGGCTCGCTTTCCGAGGAGGCCAAGGAGTTTCTCGAACTGTGCGTCGTGCTGCGGAAGAACCTGCTGATTGCCGGCGGCACGGGTACGGGCAAGACGGTGCTGCTGGGCGCCCTGTCGCGGGCCATTCCCGAGCAGGAGCGGATCGTCGTGATCGAAGATACGTCGGAACTTCGGCTCATCCAGAGCCACTGCTTGTACCTGGAATCGCGGCACGGCGGGGCCGAGGGACGGGGCGGGCTGGGGGTGCGCGACCTGTTCGCCAACTCGCTCCGCATGCGGCCCGACCGCATTATCGTGGGCGAGGTCCGGGGCGGCGAGGCGCTCGACATGGTGCAGTCGATGCTCAGCGGCCACAGCGGGGCCATGTCGACCATCCACGCCAATACGGCGCTCGATGCGTTGATCCGCCTGGAGACCCTCTCGCTGATGTCCGACGTGCAGCTTCCCGTCCACGTCGCCCGGGCGCAGGTGGCGTCGGCCATCCACCTGGTCGTGCAAATCTCGCGGTTCAGCGAAGATGGTTCGCGCAAAGTCACCCGCATTACCGAGGCCGCCGGTTTGGACCAGCGGGGCGAGTATGTGCTGAACGACCTGTACGTTTCGCGTTTGCGCGGCAAGCAGGCGGATGGCCAACTGGACGCCGAGCTTATCCCCACCGGGCAGCAGCCGTCCTTTGCCGCCGAGCCGTTCGAGCAGGGCATGGACGATCGGATCGAACGATCCAAGAACATGTGGCAAGAAACGGGAAAATAACCATGCCATGCGAACGGACGCTTGGCCGGGCCTGTTTCTAGCGCACGGCGTGCAAACCGCCCCGGGCGTGGCTTGCGCAGGCCCACCAAGGACTTACGCGACCTTGTCCCATCTCACATGAATCATCCGGGCTACCTAGCGTCCCGACCCGAGAACTCGCCGCATCGTGATGATTGCCCCGCCAAATCACGGCGTCCTTGCGGCCCAGCGGCTGGCCAATGTCGGAACCGACTTCGCGGCTCTCTCGACATGCAACCTGCATACTCGACACCCCTTCGAGCGACAGGTAGAATGGTCCGGTCGTGTGCCAAGGCGAGCGGCGGAAACAATCTTGCCGACAACCTTGTAGCCGAGTCTCTCCGAGACTCGGATTTCGACGTCTCGGAGAGACGCCGCTACGGAGACTTCGTTTTCGCCGATCGCCCAATGAAGAGGCTTTTCTGTTTTCAGGTGCAGGCGTAGGATGGGTGGTTCCGGCTGTCTCAGCAGCCTTCCTTCACCCACGCGCCAAGCGGTATTGCACCCGGAAACGGAAAAGCCAATCGCAACCGTTGACTGCGGTTGCCCCCTTTGCCTGCACAGGTGTCCGCCTATGACCCCTCAAGAGTTTATTGCCAAATGGCAGCGGGCCGAGCTTTCCGAGCGGAGCGCGTACCAGCAGCATTTCCTCGACCTGTGCGCCCTGCTGGACCAGCCCACGCCCGCCTCGGCCGATCCCGACGGCACCTGGTACACCTTCGAACGCGGCGTCCACAAGACCCTCGGCGGCCAGGGCTGGGCCGACGTGTGGCTACGCGGGCATTTCGGCTGGGAATACAAGAAGAAACGCAAGAACCTCGACGGGGCCTACCAGCAACTGCTCCTCTACCGCGAGGACCTCGAAAACCCGCCTCTGCTGATCGTATGCGACCTCGACCGGTTTGAAGTGCATACGAACTTCACCGGCACGGCCAAGCGGGTGCATGCGTTCGATCTGGCCGGCCTGGCCGATCCGGAAAACCTCGACACGCTCCGCAAAACCTTCACCAATCCCGAGGCCCTCCGGCCCGGACTCACCTGCGACAGCATCACCCGCCAGGCGGCCGAG
>JAVEUP010000405.1:0-2934 GCA_034005525.1 Thermoguttaceae bacterium
ACCTTGGTATCGACCAGCACAAGCGGCAATTGACGGTGAATTTGCGAAACGAAGACGGTTCCGTGATCCTCAAGCGGCAGGTGAGCACCGGTTGGGAGAAGGTTCGTACCTTCTTTGCCGATCTTGCCGAGAAGGCAAAGTCTGACGACGGCTTCATGGCCATCCTTGAAGTCTGCGGCATGAATCCCAGGGGACGCCAGGGACGGGGACGCCAGAGGGGATGTCAGGGACAGGCTTTAAATGTTAACTTTACAGCCTGCGAGGGATGATCGGAGCGAGCCCGAAAGCCTCAAAGAGCACGGCAAACGGGCGGGCTTGGCCAAGTGCGCGCTTGTTTCCCGCACACGAGATCCAGCCTGCCTCTCCTCGATCCCCCAGTTCCTGCGGTTTACACTCTTCGGCACGGTGTTGGGGTCCAATATCTCCCGGCCCGTCGCCTCCCCAAAGGACAGATGAAGAATGATAACGCGATACACGGTCATCTACGAGCCAGGCGACCGCAACTGGTCGGCGTATGTTCCGGATCTTCCCGGCTGCATTGCAGCCGGAGCGACGCGCGAAGACGTACAGGCCCTAATCCGCGAGGCGATTGAGTTCCACCTGGAAGGTATGCGGCTCCACAACGAATCTGTTCCCGAGCCGACTGTCGAAGCGGGGCTCGTCGAGGTGACTCTCTCGGACGCATGACAGGGCACTGCGGCGGCTTGACGCCGCTTTCGTTTTGTGTCACCGTTGGTGTTTCGCGCGGCGGCTGTGGGAGCGGGGAGAAAAAAAGGCATAGCCAAAGCGGCGTCAAGCCGCCGCACTCCAAGAACAACGCTCGCGCGGGCGGTTGACCTGGGAATGGAAAGCATGCGGAAACGGAAGAAACGATCGCACAAGAAACTGGACCGCGAGGGGCGGATCGAGGATGCGAGGAAGTGGTTGCGGTCGGGCAACCGATCGCGCCGGCCGTTACTGGAGGCGTACACAAGGCGGTACGGCGTGAGCGAGACGGTTGCGTGGGAGGAACTCGCGGCACTGGGCTGCTATGACCAACTCACGATCGAGGCGTACGAACGGGAAGGGATCGAGTGGGAGCATCGGGTCGAGCCGCTCTCGGGCGATATGTTCGTCGTTCCGAAAGGGATCGAGGATTACGAACTGTACCTGATCCATCCGATCATCTGACGCGGGCCGGCCGACCGTTCACGGGTGGCGGCATGGGCAGTGTTTTGCGGCAGCGAACGATCCTCACGCTGAGCGGTGTGCCGTCGCATTCTGGATCACGATTTTCGGCTCGATGTTCTGCGCGGGGACGGGGAGGCCTCGCTCCCGGAGCAACGCGACGTGCTCCTTCATTCCCCATTTGGCCTTGTACAGGCAGTCTTCCACCGAATGCCCGACGCCGGTGAAACCCTCCAGATCAGGCGAGAAGAACCCGAAGTAGTCCGGTTCGTCGGTCGCTTCGATAACGAGCGAATAGGGGAGTTCAATCATTGCCTTCGTCCTACTATTTGAGGCCGGCGGCCTTGAGAATGGCGTGGCATGTGCCTGTCGGCACTTCCTTCGAGCCGTGAAAGTCCACACGCACCAACCGTGGCCAGCCGGGCTTGCCGTAGTACCGGATGGAGCCCTTTTCTTTGACGACTCGGAAGTCGTTCTCCTCAAGGACCCTTTAGCCACATCACGTGGTGGGTTCAAGCGTGATGACCATCCGATTTCCGACGGCCTGGGCGTAGCGGGCGAGCGTAGCGACGGTGGGGTTTCCGGCGCATTGCTCCAGGCGATGCACATTGGCTCGGTCCGTCCCCATCCGCTCGGCCACCTCTTGCAGGCTGAGCCCCTGGGCCTGACGCGCCCGCTTGAGATCGCCGATCGCCTGCGCCACGGCTTGCTCGTGCTCTGCAAACACTTCGCGACCGCGACGGAGCAGGGCGTCCTTCTCCGCTTCCACTTGCTCTCGAACGCGCCGCATCCGTGCCTTCTCCTGGTCGGTCAGTTTCCGCTGACTTCGCCGCACGTCTTTCTTGACCATTGCCTTTACTCCACTTCATAAGCCGTCACGGGATACAACGTCGTGTCGTCAAGTTGCTCGTACACCACGGCAATTCGGCGACCGTCGCTCGTGTAACCGAATACCATGGCTCTTCCGTTTCTAGGTGCAGACAGCCTTTGTTTTAGGGACGGCACAGCGGCGTGTGCCTACTACATTGCCGCGGGCTGCACCTAGAAACGGAAGAGCGAATACCATCGACCGACCCGAAGAGCGGCTCTTCTCATGCCGAATGGGATTCGCAAAAATGTGCTCCACGTCCTCCGGACTGATACCGTGTTCGGCGATATGCGCAACATTTCCGTCCTGTTCGTCCCATTCCCAGACCAGTTCAAACCATGGCATCGCCGCTTCTCCCCGAGCGGGCTTTCTTTCATTATAACGCGCGTTGTCGCAAACGACAACACCGCCCGCCAATGGTGTGTGGCAAGATTTTCTGGCAGGCTGGAAGGTTGCCCCAAAGCAGTGGAATTCGACCAGCGCGGGGCAATGCTTCTCGCTGTTCTACACAGGTCGCGTCCGCCACCGGCCGGCTTGCCCGGCCTGGAGCGGTGGTCAGTCAGCTAAAAACGGCGCCGAGGCTCCCAATCTCTCCCCTGCACGCTGACGCCGCCTCCGGCGGCGTCAGCGTGCAGGGGAGAGATAGTTTGGGTTAGCTGTGCCCGCTTAGCTCAATGACCACGGCTCCATGCGGGCGAGCCCGCAGGTGGCCTTCCGCTGCCGCCAAACGTACCCGAAAATCTCGCCGCACACACGGCTATAGTTGACGTTGGAAGTCCCATGCCTTAGCCCGGATTATTCATATACGTAGGGTGGGTCAAGGTCGCGTGGGTCATTGGTGGGTCTGCACAAGCCGCAACCAAGCTGATTCACAGCCCGCGACCTAGAATCACACCGGA
>JAVEUP010000221.1:0-11963 GCA_034005525.1 Thermoguttaceae bacterium
TGTTCCCATCTTCCCCTCGCAGACACGGACGTCCGCCCTCCTCTGCTCGTCTCACATAATGCGAGAATCGCCGTCTCAAACAATCTGAGCCTTAGCAACCAGTGTCCCCGTCGGATCGGCCCAGATATTCTTGAACATGAGCACGTCTTCCGTATTGCCGTAGGCATCGAGGGAAAGCTTCTCACCATTGATCGTCACATCGAGGATGAGGTCTCCGCTGGGCGCATCCGACGTCCGGCGGGAGCCGAAGAACGTCAGGTCGTAGCCGGCCGCGGGGTGGAGGTTCTCGAACACAATCTGGGCCGGATTGGTGCCTGTGACATAGAGAGAATCGCGTTGGGCCGTTTCCGGAAAGCCCGCATCGTCGGACAGTTCGCCCAAGCTGTTGACTCCGGCGAAACCGTCGGTCGTTTCCATGTTCACTTTGGTTGGGTTCCCAAGTGAGTTGACCATGCCCGTCAACGTCGCGCCGGCACTGGTGGTTGTCAGGTTGTTCCAATGGCCGCCGGTTCTGTAGCCACTGCTGCCGAAGTCGACGAGGATGCTGGGCCCAACCGGATCACTGGCGAAATGGCCGACGACCTCGATCACGCCCAGATATGCATGGGCGGTATAGCCGTCGGGAGCAACCTCCGTGTCGATTTGGATATGCCCCTGCGCGTTAGCCACGACGTTGAAGAACGTGACGGTTTCCGATTGGTTGTCGGTATTCACCAATTCCTTTGTCACGCCTCCCACCGTGTAGGCCGCCTTGCGAAGCTTCCCCTCATCTCCGGTGACGATTGCCCGGGACCCGAACAGGGTAATATCATAGGCATCGCCCGGCGCGAGGCCCTCGAGTTGTAGCGTGGCCTTCTCGAACCCCGTGCCGGTAACCAGCGAATCGGTGCGCGCTTCGTAGGGATAGCCCGACAGCACCGCCCCCACACCATTGGTGTTGCTCGACAGGAACGGCGCCAAGACGTTCACTTTGACCGATGTTTCTGCGCCTGCGGCGTCGACCGCTCCGAGGATCGCGTGGCCCGGCCCTTCCATTTGGCTCGAACTGGTCGGGCTGGTGATGTTATTCCAGTTGCCGGGCGTCGTCCGGTCCGGAGAGCCTAGGTCGAACAGCAGAGTCTGTTCGTCGGAGATGCGCATGGCGCCCAGATAGCCGTAGTTGTCGCCAGACAGCGGCGTCATCAACAGGCTCAACTCGTTATTTGCGTCGGGGGCAACCGCTCGCCATGTCATTATGCGATGGTTCTGGTAGCCGTCGGTGTACGAGTTGAACGGGTTGGAGCCGCTTGCACTGCCCACGTCGGCGACTTGGCCGTTCACCTCGAACTTGCAGTCGCGGCCGCCGCTTGACGCCCGCGAGGCGATGACCGATACGCGGTAAACCTTCGACGGGTCGAGGTTCGAAAGCGTGACCTCGGCCGTGTTCGCGGAGCCACTGCCCGCGTAGAAAGTGTCATTCGTCGCCGCGCCGACCGACCAAGGGATTGACGGGTCGTTCCACGCGCCGCCCACCTGTGCGCCGTGGAAGGCGTCGGTGACGGCCAGATGGATTCCCGTACCCTGCCCGGCGCTGTCGCTGAGCACCCCGAAGCTGTGCAGCCCCTGGCTGGTGACGACGTTCCAGGTTGCGGGCGATTCATCGACCAGCCCCGACGCCGCTCCCGATGCGTTGCCGAAATCCACGTAAATCACGGTGCCGGACGTCGTCTGGGAAAACGCGGCCAGAAGGGACACTCCCAGGAGTGGCAGGGCGAGACTGCGGATGCTCATGGCGATTCCTCCACAAGATTAGATTAGATCGTTCACGGCTCCCCAGCAACGACACCGGAGATGCGTCAGCACAAACGGCGTGCTTCAATAGGAGTCACGTCAAAACAGTACTCACTGTACCAAGCGAGTTAACGGATTACAACAGCCTCGGCGATCACGAGAACCTCCATCCGCCCCCACCTGGGGCATGCCCCATAGGCGGTCTGATGTGGGATTTCAAGTCCCCGCCTTCCGTCTCCGCCGCAACCCGAGGAAACCAACCAATGCGATAGCCATCATCATGAAGCTGCCCGGCTCGGGAACGATCATGGTGACCGACATGGCGCCCAAGTAGCCATACGTGCCGGAAGTCGCGAAGTCGATCGTCAGCGTCCCTGTCGGGTCGGGAAGGATGTTCTTGAACATGATCACATCTTCCGTATTGCCCCGGCCGTCGAGGGAGAGGGTCTCGCCGTTGATCGTCACATCGAGGACGAGGTTGCCGCTGGGCGCGTCGGACGCCCGGCGGGAGCCGAAGAAGGTCAGGTCGTAGCCCGCCGCGGGGTGGAGGTTTTCAAGCACGATCTGGGCGGGATTATTGCTTGCGACGGCGAAGGAATCGCGCTGGGCCGTCGTCGGGAAGCCCGCATCGTCGGAAACCTCGCCGGCGTTGTTGCGGCCGTAGAAATCGTCGGTAATCAGCAGGTTCACTTTGGTCGGATCGCCCAGCGAGTTGATCAGGCCGTTGATCCCCGTCAGCAACGTTCCGCCACTGCCTCGATCCGTGGCAAGGTTGTTCCAATAGCCGCCGGTGGTGTAGCCGCTGGCGCTCTCGCCAAAGTCGACGAGGAAACTCGGCCCGACCGGGTCGCTCGCGAAGCGGCCGATGACTTCGATCACACCCAAATAAGAGAAACTGCCCGCGGCGATTTCGGTATCGATCTGGATGTGCCCCTGAGCATTGGCCACGACGTCGTAGAACCGGACGACATTCGAGGCGTTGGCGGTGTTCACCAGGTTCTTGCTCACACCCCCGACCGTATACTTGGCTTCGCGGGTTTCTCCCGGATTCTCCGGCGGGGAGCCTGTGTCGGCCCGGGAGCCGAACAGAATGACGTCGTAGGTATCGCCCGGCGTGAGCCCCTCGAGTTGAATAGTCGCTTTTGGAAAGCTGGAACCGGTAGCAAACGAGTCCGTACGAGCCTCATAGGGATACCCCGATTGAGCCGTACCTACGCCGTCAGAGTTGTACGCCTGAAACGGCGCCAAGACGTTCACCTTGATCGATGTTTCCACGCCCCCCGCATCGACCGCCCCGAGAAGCACGTGCCCCGGGCCTTCCGTCCCACCTGAGCCCCTGTCGGTGGTGATGTTGTTCCAGTTGCCGGGCGTCGGACGGTTCGTGCGGCCCAGGTCGATCAAGACGGACTGCTCGTCGGAAATTCGCATGGCGCTGAGGTAACCGTGCTGGCCCGACGCCGAGTTGATCAAATCGAACTCGCCGCCCGCGGCCGTGACGGTTCGCCAGGTCATCACTTCATGATCCACGTAGCCGTCGTAGTACGCGTTGTAGGGATTAGAGTTCAGGTTGTCCGAGAACGCGCCATTGACACGGTAGACGCTGTCCCGATTGGTGGAACTCGCGCGGCTGCCGAGGACCTCGACCCGGTAGGTCTTATCGGGATCGAGGCCGGAGAACCGCAACTGAGCGTGCGGGAAGTCAAGGTCTCGCGTATAGAAATTATCGCGGGTGGCAAGGGGATCGATCCAGGAAGGGAAGTCGGGGGGAGCCGACCACGCAGGGTTCAGCGTATCGCCGCCTGGCCCGGCTGCTTGAACGAACAAGAGAGCAACGCCGGAGGCGACTCCCGTCTGATAGTCAATCAGGCCGGGATAGCTGCTATTGAGCGCACCGGTTGGAATGGTGTTCCAGTGGCCAGTCGGATCGGCCGAACCGGGGTTTGACTCGAAATCGATGCGCAGATCGATCGCCCGGGCCGAATTACAAGGAAGCGCGAATGCGAAGACAAGTGCTGGCAGCAGTCTTCTCCAAGCCAACTGATGGTAGCTGCTCATGGGACTGAACCTTCCTCTGAATAGATGAGACGTGAAAACACAAAAAAACCGATCAACGGGTTCGTTCTTGTCACAGTTCATGGCGATACCTGTCAAGAGAGTTGTGCGCGATAGTTCACCGTATCGCTACGGCGACTGTAACTGAATATCCAAAGGCGACATGCCTTTGGCAACGTCGACGGTGATTCCCGAGGTCTTCGGACTGGAATAGCGCTGTGGGACCAGCCATTCAACCTTGACGCCGCCGGGTGCGATGTCACCCTCGAGTCCGTCGGGGTCGGTGCCGACGCCGCTGATGCGCCGCGACACCACGGTCACCGCGTGCCGGCCCGGCAGCGCGCCGTCCGAACTGGTAAAGGTGCCGATGGTGAATCGGCCCGAAGCATCGGTAATCCCCTGGCCCGGCCGCCCGTCGTCTTCGGGCATGAGCATCACCTGGGCCTCGGCCACCGGCTGGCCGTCAAGGGTAACGGTACCGCGCACCGGGTAGGTAGTGGGCCGGCTCGGTCCACAGCCGGACAACAGCAGCACACCCACGGCCACGGCACAACCGCCGAAGGGACCGGGGCGGAAGAACTCGGAAAGGTTGGCTCGCATTGCAGTCTCTTAGAAGGGTTGGACCACTTCACCGTCAGCCTTGTTGCCCAGGCGCTGATAGTTCCAATGGTCGATTGTTTCGCTAATGAAGTGAACGGAGCCGTCGCCCAGCAGGAACATGGCCCCGCCCGGGTGGCGCGATTTGAAGCCCTTTTCCGTACTCCAGTTGCATTTCTGGTTGCAGAAGTCGCCCGAGGTCTGGCACGTGTCGTAGTTGATGGGAATATGAGTATGGCCGAATCCTTGGCAGTTGTTCGTCCATGCCCAGCCTGCCCTGTTATGATCCGAGCATTCGGGCAGCACCTCGCCGAAGTAGATGGTGTTTGACAGACCGTCGCGGCAGTCGGCCACGCTGGTGGCAATCGGGTCGCGCGTGAACGGTCCGTGGAACACGCCGGCCTGGTTGACTTTAGGCTCGGGCGTGTACTCGTTCCAGTTGTTCTCACACCAGCAACTGGTGTTGCCGTGGTGCGGAGTGGGACCTTGCGACGCCGCGTAGTTGTGAACGCCCTTGCTGCCGATCTTGCCCCGTACCGAGTCGCTAGGGCACACGTAGGTAGCGATGACGGTCCCGCCGAGCGCGTAGCTGTTGGCCGCCGCCTGCGTATCGGTGTTCGTCTTGAAATCAAACTGGTCGTAGAGCGCCTGCTGCTCGATGTACGGCAGCAGTCGAATCATGATCGAGCCGCGATTCAGTCCGAAAAACGCTCCCGGCGGAAAGATATTGTGCGCCGTGTGGTAATTGTGCAGCGCCAAGCCGATCTGCTTCACGTTATTCGAGCACTGCAGGCGGCGTGCCGCCTCGCGCGCGCTCTGTACCGCGGGCAGCAACAGGGCTATCAAGATGCCGATGATCGTAATGACCACCAGCAGTTCGACCAGGGTAAACGCTCGACGCGGCTCCGCCCTGACGATACGTTTGCGACACAACATCACAGTCTCCTTAAACGGTTCCAAGTGTGGATTAACCGCCTCGCCGACGCCGGCGACGGCGGAGCATCAGGCAGAACATCCCGGCAAGCAGTAAGGCCGCGCTGCCCGGCTCGGGAATCTGCGTGATTTGCATGACGCCCAGGTACCCCCACGCTCCGCCCGAGGCCCTGCGCGCCTCGACGAGCAGTTCTCCCAAGGCATCTGGGCGCGTGATGAACTGCACAACGTTCTCCGTGTTGAACGCAGTATCCAGTGTAATCCAGTCGGACCAGCCGCCAGCGGCCGTACCGACGCGGAAGTCGGTCGTGCGGGCATGACTGCGGTCATGTCGCGAGCCGAACAATCGCACCTCATATTCTGCGCCTGGGATCAGTCCGTCCAGTTGCATTTGCCGCACGGTGCCGTCGACGAGAAAGGCATCCCGTTGGGCCGAAATAGGGAAACCCGCGTCATCGGACCAGCTTCCTCCGGTGGCTTCCGTGCTTCCCGCTCCAATCGAGTTAAACGCGTTGGCAAACGTAAGGCTCACCCCGGTCGACTCGCCAATCGAGTCGACAGCGTCGGAGATCTTCAGCCCTGCGTCGGTCGTGGTGATGTTATTCCAGTGGCCGGGAGTCTGATAGCTCGGACTACCGAAGTCGAAGAACAGGCTGGGCCGATGCACCTTCGGTCTGAACTGGCCGTTGATTTCCAGCGCGCCGAGGTAGGCCCACTGGCCGACATAGACGCCAACGTCGATTTGAATATGCCCGTGCTGGTCGGCTACTACATTGTCGAACCGGGCCGCATTCGACTCGTTGTCGGTATTGAGCAAGTCCTGCGATACTCCGCCGATGGTGAACCGGGCGCCCCGCTCGGGCTCGAGGTGCTCGGCTCGGGAACCGAAAAGAGTGACATCATACGCCGCACCTGGCTTCAACCCTTCGATCTGAACCACGGCCGGGGGCACCTTGTTTTCGATCAGGATGGAATCGCGCTGGGCAGTTATCGCGAATCCGGCGGCGTCAGAGGGCAGGCCGGCGGTGTTCGCGCCGCCGTTGAAGCCGGAAAGGAAGTTCACCCGCACATTCGTCTCTTGCCCGGCCGCGTCCACGGCGCCGATCAGCTTGTGGCCCAGCGCCATCAAACCGCCGGTCGTAGTAAGGGTAATATTGTTCCAACGGCCCGGCGTGGTAAGGCTGTCGTCCCCGAAATCGATCAAGACCGTTTGCGGCGGTGCCTCGGTCAGCCGCAGCGCGTTGATGTAACCGTGCTGGCCAGTGTCCGTATCAAGCGACACAACGAGTTCACCATCTGGGGCAGTGACTTGCCGCCAAGTCATCACTTGGTGGCCGTCATAGCCCTGGGTCTTCGCATTGAAGGAGTCGGAGTTCGAATCGTCGGAAAACATGCCATTGGCGATTGCGTGGAAGTACCGGGAGCTGGAACTGGAATAGTCTCGGCTGCCGACCAGTTCGACCCGATACGTCTTCGTGGGATCCAGCCCGGAAAACGTGACCCCGCCTGTAGGATTGTCGACCTCGCCCCCAAGTGTGGCGCGTACGAAAAAGTAGTCCTGATTCGCCTGAACGTCGATCCATGGCCGATAGGCCGGTGGGGCGTTCCAGACCGTTTCCGTTGCGGAAGAATCGCCGAAGTTGTCATGAATCACGGCAGAAATGCCGGTACTGGCACCGGTGCTGAAATCGATCAGATCGGCCACACTGCTGCCAACCGACGGGGATGACACAAGATTCCAGTTCGTCGGTGCCGCCAGTGCATCGTTGAAGTCGACACGAATGTCAATCGCGCCAGCGCAATTCGACACGGCGAAGGCAGCCGCAATCGCTACCGCCGCGGCCAGCACGCGAAGCTGGAGGATCATAGAGTTTATTCTGGACATGGCATGCTCCTCAGAAAGCGGACTGCAACCGAAAGGGAACTCTGGCTCGCCGAACGCCGGCGACCAGAAGGACTATCTCCCCGAACCGCAGGAGATTGCCCCTCGTACTCCCCTTTGATTTTACCAGAATGGCTAGATAATTACAAGTTTCTCGGGCGAATTGGCTGCTTTCAGGGCGTTAGTTCCCCCCCGCAAGGCAGGTCTTCCGATGCATGATGACCGTCCACGGGGTAATGGCCGGGGCAGTTCTTTCCGCTTCATGTTAAGCTGCCAGTCCCATCTTCGCTACGGAAAGGGCGGGCGCAAGCCATTTTGCCGCGAAAACCGCGACACTCCCCTGTGAACGGTGACGGTAAGTGTTTGACGAGAACCGACAACCTACTTGCGATGGCTTGATTGTTGAACTGCGCAGGCCCTACTGGGAGCAGGCCGCACAGACGGACTGCAGGAGCCACTCTACCTTCAGAAAGGCCGGCGAGTCTCTCCGAGACTCGCTTCGGCGTCTCGGAGAGACGCTGCCACACCGATCAGCGTTCACAGCCTGTTCCGACGGGCTGAAACCGCGACTCGGGCGAGTTCTTGATACCACGCTTTCCCATCGGAACTGATAGGATTGCAGGAATAGGAGCACCGCCGACCAGCGAGTCATGTTCGCCAGAAAAACCCTTTGCACACCGTTTCGGCTTGCAATCGCGGCGAAATCCCGCATAATGATACATGGCAACCAGCCACAGGGGAGTGTCGCGGTTTTTGCAGCATAAAGGGTAATTTACCCAAACGGTTAACCGGTCGGCCGCGAAAATGGGACTGTCTTCTTCGCATGCAGTGGAGAAGATTGCCCGCGCCACTACCCTGTAAACGGTTGCTGACAAGGAGCCCCCCCCAGCCCAGGAAAGGACGGTCTTTGATGCAGAGCACATCCCCCACCCCGCAACCCAACGAAGGTCCCCCTGCCACCCGCCGCCGGTTTTTGGCCGGCATTTCCTCCGCGGCCGCCGCTGCGTGGATCGGCCTGGGGAAAGAATCGGCCGGCCAGCAAGACGCTGCCGGCCAGGCAGGCTTGCCGATGATCACCCTAGGCAAGCACCGCGTCAGCCGGCTTGTGGTCGGCTCCAACCCGATCCTCGGGTATTCGTACCTCGGCACGCATACCAACCAGCAAATGAAGGAGTACTTCACGCCGGAGCGCACGGTGGCGTTCCTCCGGCAGTGCGAAGAGGCAGGGATCAATACCCACCAGTTCTCCACACCCCATCTGGCGGAGCCCTACATCCGGCCGCTTCGCGAGCAGGGCTCCAAGATGCAGTTCATTTGCCTTCACTCGCAGCGAGACAAGATCCAGGAGGCCGTCGACCTGGCCGAGCCCATTGCCATGGTCCATCATGGCGGCGCCACCGATCGGCTGTTCAAGGAAGGACAGGTCCAACGCGTGCACGACTACTGCAAGGCGGTCCACGACCACGGCATGTTGGCCGGCGTTTCGGCCCACAATCCCGACTGCATCAAGCGCGTTGCCGACGAGGGCTGGGAAGTCGACCTGTTCATGAATTGCTTCTACTTCGTCACGCGGAAAACCGTCTATCCAGACTTCGACGTACCGACCCTCGACACGTCCTACCCGTTCTTCAAGGACGACCCCAAGGTGATGACCGAGGTGATACGGCAGGTGAAGCAGCCTTGCCTGGGCTTCAAGATCCTGGGCGCCGGCCGGCTGTGCTCCAGCCAGGAGACCGTTCGTGCGGCCTTCAAGTTCGCCTTCGAGAACATCAAGCCCATCGACGGCGTCATCGTGGGCATGTTCCCCTGGTACTTCGACGAAGTCGGCGCCAACACCGAGTACACGCGGCAGTTGGGAGCCGTTTGACTGATGAGCGGCGGGTGAAGGTTGCGCGAGTCCTTGGTGGGTCTGCGCAAGCCGAAGCTCATTCGCAGCCGGCGGGCCGGAAGTGAGCCGGAACAAGCGGCCAACGTCCCACTACAAACGCTTGCTCGACCCACCCTACATCGTCTTTCAAAGGAGTTTCATCCATGAACGACAACCTTTCCCGCAGCACGTGGTGGAAACAACATCGCGCGGCCTCGGCCGGCGCCCTGGCGGCCGGGTTGAGCATTGCCCGCGGCGCCCATGCAGCGGGCAGTGACGTGATTCGCATCGGGTTTATCGGCTGCGGCAACCGGGGCACCGGCGCGTGCCGCGAGGCGCTGAGCACAAGCATTCCCACGAAGCTCGTGGCCGTGGGCGACCTGTTCCCCGAGCGCATCGAGCGCAGTCTCGGCAACCTGTCGAAGTACCCCGAGTTGAAGGCCCGAATGGACGTTCCCCAAGAGCGCCAGTTCACCGGCTTCGACGCCTTTGAAAAGGTGCTTGCCGCAGGCGTCGACCTGGTGCTCTTGACCACCCCGCCCCACTTCCGGCCGATGCAGTACGCGGCGGCCGTGGCGGCGGGCAAACACGTGTTCATGGAAAAGCCGCTTTGTGTGGATGCACCCGGCTACCGCACCCTTGTGGCCGCCAACGAGCAAGCGCTGGCAAAGAAGCTGTCGGTCGTGGTTGGCATGCAGCGGCGGCATCAGCCGAATTACCTCGAGGGAATCCAGAAGATCCACGACGGCATCTTGGGCGAAATATTCCTCATTCGCACCTACTTCAACATGCCCGGTGGCGGGCGCAGCGGCTGGCTGAAGCCCGAGGGAATGGGCGAAATGGAATACCAAATCCGCCATTGGGCCGTCTTCTGCTGGCTGTGCGGCGATCACCTCGTGGAGCAGGCAACCCACGAAATCGACGTGGCCAACTGGGTCATGCGCACGCATCCGGTGCGGGCGAACGGGATGGGCAGCCGGCAAATACGCTTCGGACCGGGCAATGGCGATATTTGGGACAATCACTTCATCGAGTACGAGTACGACGGCGGCGTCCGATTCTACTGCCAGGCCCGGCAGCAGCCCGGCACCTGGAGCCACGTATCCGACACGATCCACGGCACGGAGAACATCGCCACGCTCGGCACCGGCGCCTGGGGCCTGGGCGACCTGAACCCGCGCGATTTGCGTTCGCGTTCCTACCGCGGCGTGAACCCGTACCAGGCCGAACACGACAACCTCGTGGCCAGCATCGCCGGCAGCGGCCCTTACCGCATGGAAGGCGATTACGGCGCCGACAGCAGTATGACAGCCGTCATGGGCCGCATGGCCACCTATTCCGGCCAGATGCTCACCTGGGAGCAGGCCGTCGCCTCCGAGGTGAGCCTCGCGCCCGCCCGATACGCTTTCGACGCCGATCCTCCCACGCTGCCCGACGCGGAGGACGCCTACAAGGCCCCAATTCCAGGTTTGCCGGGAGCGTTTTGAGTTCGTCGCAAAACGGCACAATAATAACGCAAAAAGGCGTATTGTTCCGGGCGAACCGCGATAAGATGGTAGATGCCGTTGACGGCAGCCTGTGCCCATTCATCCGAAAGGCCGGGGTGCCGGTATCATCTTAAGCTGTGCTGGGAGGAATCGTGTGGCAACTTCACCGACGACGGAAATGCCGGCCTCGACGAGCCTGAGCCTGGGGCCCTACCCGACGAAGATCGGCCGTGAAGAACTGCTCGAACTGCTCGATCTCTGGGAACTCAGCCCGGAAACCCGGGCGGGCATCGAACAGCTTCTGCAGGTTGATATCCAGTTGCGCGGACCCCATTTATTCCGTTACTACAACCCGCGCCCCAGCAAGGTGGAAGCCGCCGAAAAGGCGCTCGCCGAACTCGTTGGCGTGGAGCACTGCCTGGCGGTCAACTCGTGCACGTCGGCGTTGGTGTGCGCGTACCGGGCGTTGGGTATTGGAGCGGGCGACGAGGTGATTGTGCCGGGCTATACGTTCTTCGCCACGGCGGCCACCGTGGCGGCCAGCAACGCCATACCGGTGATTGCCGACGTGGACGACAGCCTGTGCCTCGATCCCGAGGCCGTGGAAAAGGCCGTGACGAAACGCACGAAGGCCATCGTGCCGGTTCACATGCGGGGTGCTCCCGCCCAAATGGATGCGCTGCTCGACGTGGCCCGGCGCAAGGGCCTGCCCCTGATTGAAGACGTCGCTCAAGCCGGCGGCGGTTCCTTCCAGGGTCGCCGGCTGGGCAGCCTGGGAACGATGGGATGCTTCAGTTTCGATTACTACAAAGTCCATGCCAGCGGCGAAGGCGGCTTCGTGACTACCGACGACGCGTGGTTGTACACTCGCGCCCAAAGCTGGCACGACGCCGCCGCCTGCTGGCGGCCGAACCGCTTTGCCGCGGAGCGCAAGCCCGGCGAGCTGTTTTGTGGTGAAAACTATCGGATGAGCGAACTGCAGGGCGCCGTTGCCCTTGCGCAGATTCGCAAGACCGAAACCATGCTGGCCGCCTATCGCAGCGCGTTCCGGCAAATCAAGGACGCGATCGAACCGGTGCCGGGAATGACGTTTCGCCGCGTGCCGGACGAATCGGGCGATACGTGCATCGCCCTGGTCTTCTTCCTGAGAGACGCCGACTCGACCAGGAAGGCGCTTCATGCCATGCAGCAGCAAGGCATGCCCGCCGGCGGCATCTACGACCAGAAGGTCCGTGACTGGCACATTTTCACCTACTGGGAACATATCCTGGAAAAAAAGCACGTTGCCCCGGACGGCCTCCCCTGGAGTGCCGTGCCCGCCGACGAACTGCCCAGCTATGGGAAGGACATCTGCCCGCGGGCGTTGGACCTGCTC
>JAVEUP010000406.1:0-2919 GCA_034005525.1 Thermoguttaceae bacterium
CACTAATGGGAATCACGCAACGCATCCTCGACGTAACCTCTGGCCACGCAATACCTTCTGACACATCCGACGTTTTCAGCAAAATTTGGAACTACTGAGGTTTGGAGTTGCTGAAAGGGCCACCCGCGGGCTTGCCCGCTGGAGCCGTGGTCAGTAGGCTAAGACGATGCCCGAGCCCAGCCCGGGCCCTCTATCTCCCTGCACGCTGCCGCCGCCTCCGGCGGCAGCGTGCAGGGAGATAGGGCGGATAAAGCGTGCCCTCTTAGCCTACTGACCACGGCTCCATGCGGGACGAGCCCGCAGGTGGCCCACTGCCGCCTCGAACGCGCCAGAAGATCTTGCCACATACGCCATAACCTTCAGCTTTGCCAAACGATGGACCGGCTGGTACAATAACAGCAGTGATCATCGATCCGGGCTTCGCATTGCTTCCAGAAGGAGAAAGGCGACATCATGGCTCTTTCCACCCGCCGCAACTTCGTCTTGACCTCACTGGCCGTGCTGGCCACACCCGGCTGGGCACGGTGCGCCGGCGCCGCGCCCTTGCGTTTCGGCATGGTGACCGACGCGCATTACGCCGGCTACGAGTCGCGCGGCACCCGGCATTACCGGCAGTCGCTGGGCAAGATGCGAGAATGCGTCGAGCGAATGAACGAGGAGAAGGTAGCCTTCCTGGTCGAACTGGGCGACTTCAACGACGGCTCCGGCAAACCGCCCGAGGACGACGCGTTGCGCTATCTGGCCGACATCGAGGCCGAGTTCGCCCGCTTCGACGGCCCGCGATACCATGCCCTCGGCAATCACAACACAGACGCACTTTCCAAGCCGCAGGTGCTTGGCCGCATCGAAAACACCGGAATCGATCCGGCCCGGTCGTTCTACTCCTTCGACTGTGGCGGGCTTCACTTCGTGGTGCTCGATCCCAACTTCCGCGCCGACGGCGCCGCGTACGATCGGGGCGACTACCAATGGACTGACGCCAACATTCCCGCCGCCCAGATCGATTGGCTCGAGCAAGACCTTGCGGCGTCGCGGAAGCCCACCATCGTCTTCCTGCACCAACTTCTCGACGGCGAGGGCGCCGTCTACGTCAACAACGCCGCCGCGGTCCGCAAGGTGCTCGAAGCGTCAGGCGATACGCTGGCCGTGTTCCAGGGCCATCATCACTCGGGCGGGTACAGCCGCGTCGGAGGCATCCACTACGTCACGCTCCGCGCGATGGTGGAAGGCTCCGGCCCGGAGAACAACGCCTACGCCATCGTCGACGTCCGGCCCGACCGCATCGCCGTAGAGGGCTACCGGCGCGCGGTGGGGCGAGAGATGGAACGCTGAACGGGCTGCACAACTCGGGCTATCCCCAGCGGAACGTCACCTTCAACCGATTCAGGTTGCTGTACTCTATAATTCCTTCGCGCTGCAAGCGTCCGACGACGATGCCCGGGGCAATGCCAAGCGACTCGGCGAATCGGACGACGGCCCGATAGCTCTTCAACTCGTCGAGGTGGCGAGCGCGCTCCGGTGGAATAAGGAGGTCGGCGGCAAAGCGATTCGCATTTTGCTCGCGCGGGTCCTCTTCGTAATCGACATCGATGAACGTTTCCTTCTTGCTATCGTTCAGGAGGTGCCCGGCCTCGTGGAAGAACGTGAACCAAAACCGGTCATCACGTTTCCCCCGCAGGTTCAGGCCGATCATGGCCTTCTCCGGGGTCAGCCACTTCGGGCTCATAGTCGAATCGCCGCCCGCGGAATAATATGGCTGTCGCCATGTTCGTCTCTCCTGGTGGGTATGCCGCGCGGCTGCCGTCCCGGCAATCCGCGGTAGTGGTTCGGCCCGTTTCGGAGCTTCGCGAGCCCCCCTGCGGAGTGAGGCATTGATCATCTTCCTTGACGCTTGCTGCAAGCTTCTGCCATGTTGACAAGTGTCCCACGCGATATTCCGGATTGTAGACGGCGGTTCACGATCATTGAAAATATCTCTAATAGGGGTGTACTTTCTGCAAAATGGGTACGAACAGCTTGGTTCCTGACGTTTTGCGGCTGTCTCTCTGTTGACGCCGATACCATTGAAGGATTATGCTTGCTTTGTATGGGGACTCGCTGGAAAAATGAATTTGACGCCCGTTTGCCGAGCAACCCGGACCAGGAGACTTGGAAAGTCGGAATTGCTCCGAGCCTGCTGGAAACCCTCCAAAAGAAGGGCCACGCTGTCAAGCAAGCTAGAATTCTATTAGTTCGCGATGTTCTCGACGACACGCGCGCCGTTTTCGAAGGGTGGTCGAGACCTGGGACCGACGATTGCTTTATCTATGCGGGGAATCCGGGGCACGATTTTCACGGACCTACGATTGAACTTCCGCAACCTCCGAACATGATTTTCCTCGTATTCGTATTGCGAGATGGAACAATCGATGACTGGAATTGGCGCCCTTTGAAAGCCGATGACCTTAGCATGCCCGACGGCGTGGAGGGGAGACGAATATGGCCACAGACTTGAAAGACTTTTTGTCAGCCCAAATCGGCGACACCCCATTTAAGCCCTACGTCACTATAGGCCGTGAGGCGGACGCGCTAACCGCGTATTTCAAGCCGGATGCCGACTATTCACAACGGCTGACCGACCACGTGACGCTTTACCGTTCGATCGACTCTGACGAAATCGTTGGGTGTCGCATCAAGGGAATCAAGGGAATCCTCGAAGACCTGCCGAACTTCCTGCGAGTCGCCCATCGGGGGGCAACGCTTTCGATGGTGTTCTGGTCGTTTCGCGGGAGCATCGACGATAGCTCCCGGGAGACATTTAGGCAACTGGCTGAAGTGGCGGGCGACATGGAGTTGCAGCCCTGTTAGCCGTTCACTCGCATGGGGCCTGTGTACGATGGCTAACAACGCTCCTTCCGCCCATTCTCGAACAGGGAATGC
>JAVEUP010000407.1:0-2913 GCA_034005525.1 Thermoguttaceae bacterium
ATCGGATGGCCTCGTTTTTCCCGGCCTTTTCGCGGGTGCCTGCTTCTCCAACCGAAGTCGCCACGTTCGACGGCGCCACGGGCCGGCACTCGAGCGCCCGAAGCCCGTAGGACCGCCAAAGCCTCTTCAATGCCGCCCTCAGTCGCCGGATGCCCTCGGGGTCGGACGGATCGGCCGGGCATCGCAACCGCAAGGCGAACTCGGGAGCAACCGGACGGGGTTCTGTCCGCATGCCTGCCTCCGGAACGGAGGTAGCACCTATCGGACGGACAGGACCCCTTACAGGGTCCTTGTCCGATAGGTACTGGTCACCTACCGGACAACTTTGTCCGAGTGCTTCTGTCCGGTTCGTCCGGTAGCTACTTACGGGTTGCAAGCTTGTATCCTTCATAGGGGGTGTTTCGGTTGCCCTTGGAAATGGAGCATGGGGCGATACAGCCCTCCCGCAAGCACCACGCCAGGGCGACATTGACGCGCTCGCCACTGAAGCCGGCCGCCGCGCGTAGCTCGTTCTTCGTCTGCCCTCCCGGGTTCTTCGCGAGAACGTCCAAGAGGCTGCGCACGTCGCTCTCCATGCGTTCCGCCGCCTTGGTAGCCCGGGCGCGTTCGCGGGCATCGTCGGCATGTTGGCGGGCCTCCGTAGGCTTCAGTAGGTCAACCTGCCAGTAGCGGCCCTCTTCGCTATCCGCTCGCCCCTCGTGAATGTTCATGGCGTACAATGCCGAGTGACCAGCGCGGCCGCCGATGTTCAGCCAAAGACGATGCTCCCCCGGATCGTCGGCATCGTATTTCTCACGCCGGCCAACCAGCCACCACTGACCAGCAAACTCGCTAAAACCGCTCCAAGCCAGGTCGGCCAATTCGACCGGCTCAAACTCGTTCGACTTTCCGTTCTTTCGCGTGTGGTGAACTAAGACCGGCGTGCAATGCAGGTCCAGGCAAACGTTGTTCAACTGCCGCAGTATCTTGCCTTGCCTCAAGAGGTTCCCGGCATCGTCGGCTGGCATGCACAAATACAGGCAGTCGAGCACAACCACACCAAGGCGGTTTGCCCGAATGAACGAACCCAGGGCCGCCACGTCGCCGGAAGAGTCGAGTTGTGGAAGATGATCAGCAAAGACCAGTCCTTCCACTTCGGCCAGAGATAGCCCTTTGCCATGGGCAACTCGCCGCGCGTAATCTTGAAGCATCGACGGGCCGCCCTCCCCGCTCATGTACCCAACGCGACATTGCCGGCGCACGGGAATGACTCCAAGGAACGGGGTTTCGGTGGCGAGTGACAAAGCCGCATCCAGGGCAATGAGCGTTTTGCAGCACTTCGGGGCCGCCCCGATGAATGCTGGTTGCCCCGCAGCCAGCGCGCCATGAATGAGAAAATCGACGGAGTAGTTTGCTCCGTCCAACTCCGCGCACGTAATTGCCTTAAACCGATCCGGGCCCGCATGGGATTCCACGGCTTCGCGCAGTTCGCCCAACAGGTCCGCCGGGTCGGCCGTGTCGAGATACGCTTGCTGGCCGACCTCCGCGGCCAGGTTTATCAGGCGACGGCGGTGGGCCAGCTTGCGGACGATATCTGCGTAGTAGGCGATATGCGACGGCGCGCCCACGGCCCTGAGACATTCGGCAATCCGGCCGGGCCCACCGCAGAACTCCAGGTCGCCACGGTCCAACAGGAACCGCGACAGCAAAGCCGAGTCGCCCAGCACGGCCGGTTCCATCGAGCAAACGTGCTCGTACAGCCGACCCAATCCCTCGTCGTGAAAATGATCGGGCCGCAGCACGCCGGATACATCCTCCAGGCGGCTCGGCTCGTGAAGGATCGAACCCACCACAGCCAACTCGGCCGCAGGATCGTTCGGAGGCATGGCGTCCAGAAAGTTGGACGGCGCCGCCAGCGCCCGCCCGTTCCCCTCGTGTCGGTTCCCAGTCTTGGCCGTCACGGTGCAATCGCCTCCTTGCCTGGGACCGCCGCGCCGACCAGCTCGGCTAACTGCGCCCGCACACGGGCAATGCATACCGCCGCAGCGAGCACGCTATCGGCCGCGGGGCCATCGCCGTCGACCTGACGAATTGCGGCTTGGAGATGCTCTTGGGCCTTTTGTAATTCCGAGTTCACGTCCATGTGCCTCCGTTCCTTACGATGAATGGCCATCCTGCCCCTCCGGTCCTTGCAGCATTCGCTCGATTGCCGCCTCCAGGTCGGCCACGCGATACATGCGACGGTGGCCCAGTTTGACCGCAGGGATGCATGCGCCGCGAGGTTTGGTGTGGTTCCATAATCCGCTCTCGGAAATGCTCAGCGCCGCCGCGGCTTCGCGGGCGGAAAGCAGGAGCTTGACGGGGGCGCTACTTGGCATCGTGCTGCGCCTCCGTTTCGGCATCGGCCGATCCAAGCCAGCCGCGATCGACCAGGGCACCTGCAACCGCCGGAAGCAGTTCTCGAGGAATGATCCGCCGGCCTGCGATTCGCTGCGGCTCGGATAGGGCGCCGCACTCAAACAGCCGGCGCACTCGCCACGGTGCGGTGCCGAGTAACTCGGCCGTTTCTCGGGTCGAATAGAAGTTTGGCATGGGTCCACGTGCAAGGGTCTGTAGCGTTCAATGACGCCCGTATTCTTGCACCCGTGAAGCAGCCAATGAAGATGAGATTAGGTTTCCCGACATGTTTCCCGATGCCAGAAAGGCGAAACGCCCGGGAAAACAAGGGCCGAAAAAACTTGTTCGGGAAACTCAGGTGGGGCCGAAAAGCTGGGGGTTTCCCGACATGTTTCCCGATGGGCTAATCGTGTTTCTGCTTACGCTTCAGCTTTCGGTATCGGTTGCGAACGTCCCGAACGATTGCAGCCGTTGCCCGTTTCCGCCTGCCCTGCCCGATGGGGGCGCCGAACTTCTGGTTGTACCGATTCGCAATCG
>JAVEUP010000222.1:0-11888 GCA_034005525.1 Thermoguttaceae bacterium
TTGACAATGGACAGAGGGCCCATGTATACTGATATTTTTAGTCGCCGCTCCCTCACGAGAGAGCCGCATGTCGGAACCGCGAAGAGTGGCATTGCTGATCGCCTCGGGCATGGAGTACGGCCGGGGTCTGCTGCGGGGAATTGGGGCGTACGCGCAGGCGCACGGGCCGTGGGCCATTTTCCACCGCGTTGCCATGCTCCCCGAGACGCTCTCGCCGCAGTTCCGCAAATGGCGTCCGGACGGCATCATCGGGCAGTTCGAGTCGCCCAAGGTGCTGCGCCAGGTACGGCGGCTGAAGGTGCCGGCAGTCGATCTCCTGGTCCTGCACTCCAGCCGCGGCATCCCCAGACTCGGGGTCGATAACCCGGCCGTTTCGCGCATGGCGGCCGACTATTTCCGCGAGTTGGGCTTTGAAAACATCGCCTATTGCGGCTTCCGCGGCGTGCATTACTGCGAGGCACGGTGCAGGGCGTTCGTCGCCTATGTGGAGCAGTTGGGATACCCGGTTCACGTCTTCCCCAACGCGGAGCCGACTGCTCCCGGAAGCGTATTTGACATCGAGGCGGCCGGCCAGTTCGAGATCGATCGCATTGGCCGCTGGCTGCGCACCCTGCCGAAGCCCGCGGCCCTGATGGCCGGAACCGACGTTCGCGCCCGGCAGGTCCTCGAAGCGTGCCGGGCGCTCGACCTCAGGGTGCCGGCCGACGTGGCGGTGATCGGCGTAGGCAACGACGAGGTGATGTGCAACCTGGCCGACCCGCCGCTGAGCAGCGTAGCCCTGCGGCCGGAGGAGATCGGAAAACAGGCGGCGGCGTTGCTGGACCGCATGATGCGGGGTGAGAAGCCGCCTGACGAAATGGTCGAGATCGGCCCGCTCTGCATCGTGTCGAGGCAGTCGACCAACACGCTGGCCATCAAGGACCCGATGGTCCATGAGGCCGTGCGTTACATCCGAGAGCACTATGCCGAGGGCGTCACCATATCGAAGTTGACCGCGCGCCTGGGCGTATCGCGCAGTACGCTTCAGCGGCGGTTCGTCGAAGCACTGGGCCGGTCGCCCCGGGCCGAATTGATCCGCGTGCAACTTGCCCGTGTCGAGCAGCTTCTGCGCGATACGGACCTGCCGCTGGTGAAGATCGCCCGCCGCACCGGTTTCAACTACGTCGAGTGCATGATGAAGCTGTTCAAGCGCAAGACGGGCAAGACGCCCAGCGAGTACCGCGCCGGGCGCCCTCCGAAACGCTGAGCCCGGATGACTCACGCAGGGTGGTGACAAGGTCGCGCCAATCTTTGGTGGGCCTGCGCAAGCCGCACCCAGCCTGCTTCACATGCCGCGTGCAAGAACCACGTCCGCCAAAGCGACCGACGGCCCACCGGGAATGCGGCTTGTTGGTCCCACCCTACGCCTGAGGTGGCGACTAAAAGTGTCAGTTGGGCCGAACAGTTGTACCATTGCAGAGCCCGGCAAAACGTCTATCATGGATACTATGCTGTGCTGAGCGGTGGCGATTCCGGTTTCCAATGAACCGAGGCACCGCCAATCCCGAACCTGACGGAGGTAACAATGATGACCAGCGGAAAACTCGTTTACTCTTTGGCTGTCGTCCTGATAAACGTTCACGGGTTGGCGGCGCAGGCTGTCTTCTCCGCTGCATGCGAAGGGGACAGTCCCATTTTCGCGGCCGGAGCGGCTGACTCACTGGGTATACTCCCCTGTATGCCGCGAAAATTGGGACAGTCCCCAGAAAACGGCTATGTCGTCCTGAGTTGCTCGCAGTTCGCCCGCGCCTTGCAGCCCGATCCGGCATCGATTGGGCCGGACAAGGCACCATCGATTGCGCGAGCCATCGATGCCTCACAGTACTTTCGCCCATTCCCAAGGCTCCCCAACGGCCGGGCCACCTCCATTCAGAAGGCCCCGGCGCTGGTTCTAGCTGAATTGAGCGAGCGTGAATTCGGCAGACCCAGCATCACCCATTGCTGGTTGAACCTCGACGAGATGTGGGATTACCGGACCAAGGAGTACAACTTCAACTACCGGATCGGGGTCCACAAGTATGACGACGTGAAGGAAAAGGCCCGGGAAACTTGGGGAAGCGTCAAGGAAACGAATACCCACTTCCACGACTATCTGCGGGCTTTCGGAAAACACAGCGATGAGATCGTACTAACCATCCGCCGGTACGAGCGGGACATCCTGGACGGGACACTCGGCGTGACGATGGCCGACTGGAAGGAAATTTTCCAGCAAGCGGTCATTCACTCCCGCCGGATCTGCCCGAACCTTCGCTACATCGAAGTGTGCAACGAGTATTCAGGGTTCATCAGATGTACCGCCGAGGAGTACTACGAGTTCTACAAAGCGGCCTACCAGGCCGTCAATGAAGCGAATGAGGAATTGGGGCTTGAAGGTGACGCCCGCGTGCTCGTAGGAGGTCCGGTCGTCACCGGCGACATCATTGGACAGATGAACCTGTTTTTCGAGAACTTCAGCAAGGACGACTCGCCGGATAAACGCCTCGATTTCGTATCGTGGCACGAGTATGAAAAGAGCTACCACGGAACCGCTTTGCGTGAAGGTCAGGTTCAACGCATGCTGGCTGCGCACGGAATTCCCAAGAAGCCGATGCTCGTGACCGAGCATTCTCCCGTGCATGGGAAACTGGGCACCCACGAGTTGAACCTGGTCAATGCCGCCGGCCTGGTGAAATCGCTGTATTTCTCCAACGTCTATAGCCCCAACGTGACCATCATGCCCTGGGTGCAGTACCACGTCGCTGAAATCCAGACCCAGTTCATGTGGTTCGACGGTCCGAACGAGCCCGACACACGCGCCGAGGAATTGCGGATGTTGCCCATCGGTTGTTCGATGAAGCTCCTGAGCATGCACAAGCAGTGGGAAATCGCCGTAGACAACGGCTTGGAGCGGGACGAACTCGTCCTTGCGTCCGTTCAGAACGACGGGCTGGCCGTCCACGTGGTCAACTACGGGGAGACGCGCGACGTGCAGATTCGAGTTGACAAGCTGCCCCAGGTGTTCACGGCTCTCGACAAGGGGGCGCTCCGAGTGGTGAAGTACCAGATCGACGAAGCACACAGCAACGGCGTCGCGGATCCATCGTATTCCGGCGGCCCCCAGATGGTCGGCGAAGGCACGCTGACGCCCCAAGGCGGTTCCGTGACGCTCAGCCATGCAGGGCTCATGAAGAACGGCATTCTCATGTGGCTGCTCATTCCGGAAAACGTCGGTCCTGCGCTAAACCAGCCGGTACGGCATCCGACGCTGCCGGCCGGTGCGGCTGCCGACCTGCCCGTCCTGGATTTCGCCACGGCACTCGACTCGGCGCGGGCCGAGGCCGAGGCGCGCGTCGAGCGGGACGATGCCCGGTTCCGCGTAGCCGTCACCAAGAGCGAGGCACGGCCCGGCATCACTTTCGCATCACCTCCGGGAGGCTGGAGCGTGGCGGGCCTTGAAGCCGTCGAAGCAACGGTCAAGAACACGAGCCGTCACACCCTGAACGTCCACCTGGTAATCGACGGCCCCAACGCCGACCGGACCCGTCGGCGGAACTGCAAGATCACGTCGGAAACGATCCCGCCGGGAGAAGAGAAAACCCTGGTTGTACCCATCGTTCCCGCACCGCCCAGCCCCGTTGCATGGCTGCGGGACGGGCAGGGGGAGACGTTTGTGTATCCCGAATCGTGGGAGAATGAAGGCTTCAACCTCGACAAGGCGCACGCCGTTTCCGTCTATGTTTATCAACCGGGACAAGAGTACTCGTACGAAGTATTTGGAATACGCGCGGTTCCAGTCCAGGCGGAGCCGCCGCGAGAGCGCTAACGGACACAAAGAGGAGAGCGATGCGCTTCCAGGACAAAGTGGTTCTCGTTACCGGCGCCAGCCGGAACACGGGCGTGGGAATTGCCGCCCTGTTCCTCCGGGAGGGCGCCAGAGTGTGCATTTGCGGCTCGACGCCGGACAGCACGGCGCAGGGCGGCCGGTTGCTGCGCGAGCAGGGGCTCGACGGCTTCCTCGAGACGCCGGCCGATATCTCGGACCTCGCGCAGGTGCAGACCATGTTCGCGAAGATCCGCGAGACCTACGGCCGGCTCGACGTCCTGGTAAACAACGCGTGCCATCAGGGCATCGGCCCGTCGTTCGAGGAGATCGATCCGGAGTTCTTCGCTGCCGTCGTCAACACCAACCTGCTGGGCACCTTCCAGGTGTCGCGGGAGGCGGTGAAGATGATGCTAAAGCAGGAAAGCCGAGGCGTGATCGTCAACCTGGGGTCGAACGTTTCGACGCGGGCAATCCGCAACCGGTGCGCGTATGTGGCCAGCAAGGGCGGCATCGACGCGCTGACCCGCGCCATGGCGATCGACCTGGCCCCCAAGGGCATCCGCGTGAACATGGTGGCGCCGGGGTATATCTTCACGGACCGCTGGGAGACGATCAGCGAGCAGACGCGGGCGCGGCGGCGCCTGAACTGCCCGCTTGGCATGGAGGCGACCGCCGACGACGTAACCGAGGCGGTCGCGTTTCTGGCATCGGACGCATCGCGGAACATCTGCGGCGAGCGGCTGGTGGTGGACGCGGGATGCAGTGCGCAACACATGCCGTTCGACGTGGATATGTGAGAGGTAACGGTTCACAGGGGGACTGTCCCAATTTTCGCGGCACAAAGGGCGTTGGACCCAATGAGCAGCCGCTTGTGCCGCGAAAATGGGACTGTCCCCTTCGCATGCACCTGAAGTTAAGCCCGCGGGCCGGGTCGACAACAATGACAACTTCCGGGAAGTACAAGTGGGAATTGCTGGCGTGGCTGTCGGCAGCGTTCTTCACGCACCAGGCCGGGCGGGCCGTGCTGGGGGTGGTGCTGCCGCAGATCAAGGAAAGCCTGAGCATCGCCGACCATCGCAGCATGGGACTGGTTTCCACCTGCCTGTCCATCACGCTGGCAACGATGATCCCCATCTCGGGCTTCCTGGGCGACCGGCTGAGCCGCAAATGGATCATTACGTTCACGCTGATTGTCGGCAGCGCGGCAACCGCGCTGGCGGGGGCGGCGGTCGGACTCTTCACCCTGATCCTGTTCTACAGCGTGACTTCGGCCAGTTGCGAGGCGCTTTACGCCCCCTCGGGATGGTCCCTGCTCGGCTCGTTTCACAAAGAGACCCGCACCATTGCCATGTCCATTCACCAGTCGGCGCTGTATATCGGCGTGGTGAGTTGCGGGTTTCTGGCCGGGCTGATCGCGCAGGCGTGGGGGTGGCGCTGGGCGTTCGCCGTGTTCGGCGGTGTTGGCGTGGTTCTGGGGGTGATCTGCATCTTTCGGCTGAAAGACGCGCCGCGCGAGGCATCGCCCGGTGGTGTCGAGGTGAAGCCGAGGGTCCGGGAGACGCTGAAGACGCTCGTGACGACGCCCAGCGCGGTGCTCCTGACACTCGGGTTCACCGCCATCGTCTTCGTGAACGTTGCCTACTGCACGTGGGCACCGCTCTTTGTGCAGCACAAATACGGCTTGTCGCCGGCCAGAGCGGGTGCCAGCGTCTTTGCGTACCACTTCCTGGCCGCGATGGTGGCCATCCTCTGCGGCGGCTTGCTCACCGACCGCGTGGTGAAGACCGATCCCTTTTTCCGGCTGAAGCTCCAGACGTTCGCCCTGCTGCTGGGCGCTCCGATGATCTACATGATCGGCGCCGCCGATCGGATTGCGATGGTGTGGGTGTTCATGGCCGCGTACGGCGTGTTCCGCGGGCTGTTTGAGGCCAATACGCACCCCTCGCTCTTCGACGTGGTGGCGCCGCGATACCGGGCCACGGCGGTGGGGCTGATGAGCATGACCGGCTTCCTTCTGGGCGGAACGGTAGGGCCGTATCTGGTAGGCGTCCTGATGGACCGCTACGGCCAGGATCGCGGTATGGTGCTGGGGTTCGCCGTCATGGCCGCGACGTACCTGGCCGGTTCCCTTGCGATGTTTCTGTCCTGGCAGGTGACCTTCAAGAAAGACCGGATTGTGGAAACGGTTCCCGTCCGGCAAACGGACTGATGAGGCTGCAATGAAGATCACGGGACTGAAGACCTTCGTCTGCAACGCATACCGGACGAATTGGGTGTTTGTCAAGGTATTGACCAACGAGCCCGGGCTGTACGGAATTGGCGAAGCCACCTTGGAATACAAGGAAAACACCGTCGTCGCGGCGTGTCTGGAACTTGAGCGCGACCTGGCCGGCAAAGACCCCCGCGACATCGAGGCACTCTGGCACAGCAGTTACCGCGACGCCTACTGGCGCGGCGGGCCGGTGCTGATGAGCGCCATCTCGGCAATCGACATTGCACTGTGGGACATCCTCGGCAAGAGCTTGAACGTGCCGGTCTGGCGGTTGCTGGGCGGGCAGGTGCGCGACCGGGTCCCATGCTACGCCAACGGCTGGTTTGCCGGCGCCCGCGAGCCGCAGGAGTTCGGCGACAAGGCGGCCGAGGCCGTCGAGACCGCCGGTTGGAAAGGGCTCAAGTGGGATCCGTTCGGGGCGGCGTACCGGCACCTGGAGCCGCAAGAGTTCCGCCGGGCGATCGCCTGCGTCGAGAAGGTCGTCGAGGCCGTGGGCGGCAGGGCCGATATCCTAATCGAGGGGCATGGGCGTTTCGACCTGCCGACCGCCACGCGCATTGCCAACGCCCTGGAGGACTTCAATGTCCTCTGGTTTGAAGAACCGCTGATTCCCGACACGCTCGAAACACTGGCCAACCTGCGCAGCCGCGTGAAAGTACCGCTGGCGTTCGGCGAGCGGCTCTACAGCACGTGGCAGTTCAGGTCGCTGCTGGAACTGCGGGCCGCCGACTTCGTTCAGCCCGACGTATCGCATGCCGGAGGCATCACCGGGCTGCGCAAAATCGCGGCCATCTCCGAGTCGCACCACGTTCCCTTCTGCCCGCACAACCCGAGCGGCCCGGTGGCCAATGCGGCGACGCTTCAGCTTGCGGCGTCGCAGCCGGGGTTCTACCTGCTGGAAACCATGGCGACCGACGTGCCGTACCGCCGCGAGATTTGCGATGCACCCGTCACCCTGCGCGACGGCTGCATGTTCATACCCGACAAACCCGGCCTCGGCGTGGAGATCGACGAGGCTGCAATCGCCAGGTATCCGTACCAACCTATTTCACTTCGCCACTACAAGGGAACGCTTACCGAGATCCGGCCGGAGAACGCGACGGAGTATTTCTCGCAATAAGCGGAGGGTATGCGACCATAAGCATCAGAATGTAGTAGGCACACGCCGTGTGCCGAAATCCGTACCCGGCAGACGGCGCGTGCCTGCTACGATTCGTTTGAGTTATCACGAAGCGCGCCCAGAAGCAAACAGCAGCCCGGCCAATACGCCAATGAACACACCTCAGGAACGAGCCCGCCATTTCCTCGAAAACGAAAAGGCATTCCGGCTGGGAATGCTCCCGACCGAGTGCTCCCACCCGAAGACGGCTGCCTTGTCGGGCACCATTGCAGCCAGCATCACCGACGGCGTCCGGATGCTCATGAGCGTCGACGAGGATATTCCGCCGGCGATGGCCCGGGTCCTGGCCATGCCGGCCTTCACCCGCCTGGTCGATGCCCTGACCGAGGCGATTGGCACGGGCAAGCGGGTCGTGCTGACCGGCTGCGGAGCCACGGGGCGCTTGGCCATTTTGCTGGAAGCAGCATGGCGGGCGTTCTGGCAGGAACTGGGAGAACAGCGGCCGCAATGGAGGCAGCGCCTTCCCAACATCGAGGACGCCGTCTTGAGCCTCATGGCCGGAGGCGATTATGCGCTGATTCGGTCAGTCGAGGGATTTGAGGATTCGACCGACCTGGGCCGCTTCCAGTTGACGCGCGCCGGCGTCGGGCCCGGCGACGTGGTCGTCGCCGTGACCGAGGGCGGGGAAACCTCGTTTGTCATCGGCACCGCCTGGCAGGGGCTTCAGGCCGGGGCAAACGTCTTCTTCGTGTACAACAATCCGACAGACGTGCTTCACCGGCACGTCGAACGCTCGCGGGCGGTCATCGACGAGCCGCGCATCACCAAGATCGACCTGTATACCGGGCCGATGGCCATTGCCGGGTCGACCCGGATGCAGGCGACTACGGCCGAGCTGCTAGCCGTGGGCGCGGCGCTCGAGCTGGCATTGTCCCGGTTGCTCGCCAGATGGCTCGCGCCCGAGGAACTGCGGCAAGCCGGGATTCCCGTCCGGAGTGCGGGCGATTACTCGGTCCTTTTCGCGGGGTTGATCGAGCAGCTTCGCCTGCCGCAGAACGTGGATGCCATTGCCGGGATGATCGCATGGGAGGAGTCCTTGTACGGCAGCGGCGGCCTGGTCACTTACCTGACCGACCGTTTCCTGATCGACGTTCTGACCGACACGACCGAGCGAGCGCCCACGTTCCGGTTGCCGCCGTTCCGAAAGGCCGGCGATACGACCGCGGTTCCCAGTTGGGCCTTTGTGAAGAACCCATGCTGCACCACCGAGGAGGCGTGGGGGCGCGTGTTGCGGCGCCCGCCGCGGGGGATCGACTGGCCGGCGTCGGTGTACCAGTCGCTCGACGTCGCCCCAAGCCTGCGCGACTGCCCGCCGCGGCTGGACAACGCTGAGATTTACCGGTTCCAGATTGGCAACGAGCCGGACGCATCGCGGTACGAGGTGGAACCGTCCGGCCTCGCGATGATTCTGGTGGGCAATGAAACAGCGCACCGCGGCCCCCGGCGAGCGCTGATGGACGAGGCGTTTGCTTCGTGGGCGCCGCGATTCACCAAGACCGCGGTCCTTGCCGTCGGCCCAGCCCGGCCGGATTGCCATGCCGGCGACGTGTTCCACGTTGGATGCGAACTGCCCGCCTCGACGCTGGATCTTTGGCACCGGCTTGCGGTCAAGTTGGCACTCAACCTGATGTCGACCGCGACGATGGCCCGGCTGGGACGCGTCGAGGGCAACTACATGTCGCGCGTGGAAACGACCAACAAGAAGCTGGTCGATCGCGGCACGCGGCTGGTTTCCCACCTGGCCGGGGTCGATTATGAAACGGCCTGCTACGCACTGCACGAGGCCATGCACCTGGTGGCCGAGCGCGAACAAACCACGCGCGACGCCCCTTCGCCGGTTACCGTTGCCGTTGAGCGGTTGCGCAACGGGCAAGGGTGACCGTTTACCCGGATTATTCCTGTAGGGTGGGACGAGGTCGCGTATGCCCTTGGTGGGACTGCGCAAGCCACGCCTCGCCGGTTTGCACGTCGTGCGATGGAAGTAGACCCAGCCAAGCGACCGAAGTCCCACCATGGTCTTGGCTTGCTTGACCCACCCTACCTGTCGTCCATAGTCCGGGCCAGAAACGCGCCCTATTCGTCGGGACTTCCCTGGCGGCGGGCGACGAAGAATGCGCCGGCTCCACCGGCCAGTGCCAGCACGAGTATCAGCAGGTAATCGGTTATGGGCATGAAGCTCCAGCCGCCGCGGAAGAACGTGAAGCCCACCGACAGGAAGAACGCAGTCGCGGCGACCCCCAACACGGCAACCAGCTTCTCTTGAGGTTGCACCGGCCGGACAGCGGGAGTCGGCGGCGCTGGCACCGACCTGCCGGGGCTGTTGCCGCCTCCGGCGCCCATCCCAGCCGTCGCGGCGTCGCGCGGGTAGTACTTCTCGACCACCGCGTTGATGCTGCCGGCGGTACACAACACCGTGCGGACCGGCATGGCGAAACGCAACCGCAACTCGTCTTCCACGTCGGGCGCGAGCAAGTGCGGGGCGGCCACGAGTACCTGCCCGCCGTCGACCAGCAGGGGAACGCACGAGTTGTTGCGTCCAAGAGCCGGCGGCACCTTCGGCACAAGGTCCTCGGCCACGCCAACGTCGGCTAACTCAACATAGGGCAGCCCCTGCGACTCGGCGTACGCCTGCATGACAACCTCCGCAGTTGCCATCTTCTGCTGGACCAGGGCATCGCGGGTTTCCAGACCGACGGCCTCGGCATAGGCGCGGGCCTTCTTGAGTTGAGCCTGGTCGATGACCTTCCGCACCAGCAGAATTTCCTCCATTGTGCGCCGACGGCCCTCGGTGGTTTCCTCGCGGCCCAGGGCGGCGTCGTACTCGCGTTTGCGGGTGGCGTCGGTCAGTGCGAGCATGGCCCGCGCAAGCTCGTTGAGCAGTTCCTGCGACTGCCGAGCGTAGTCGCCCGTGCCAAACTTGCGCACGTGGGCGTTCATCTTCCGGTAGTTCTCGCGAATGCGGGCGACGTCGTCGCAGAAGCGAGGAACGCGGAGCAACTGGTAGTGCGTCAGCGGGCGCTCCGGCTCGTGGATGCCGAGCCACTCGCGATAGACGTCGAACTTCCCTGCCATGGCTGAACGTGCAAAACGGAGGATGAAAGAGGTTACTCGACGGCGTATTCCTGGGCAAGCTTCGTGTAGGTATCGACCTGGCTCTCGTTCAGGCCGCCGCGCCGCTCGATTTCAATGGCGGCCTGCTTGCCGCCCGTCGTGTCGCGCGCGGCAACCACAATCCGTCCCGAGGCGTCGAAGGCGTACGTTACCTCGACGGGCGAGCCCTTGGGCAGGTCCTTGGGTAAATCGGTAATGCGGCACTTGCCCAGCAGGGAACATGCCCGCGGATCGGGTGCATCGCCCTCGATCACCTGGATGCTCACGCGCTGCTGGTGATCCTTCTTCGTAACGAACGTCTTCTTGACCTCGACCGGCAGCGGCGTATTGCGGGGGATCATCAGGTGGTTGCGGTCCTTGCCGGTCTTCGGACAGGTAGCCAGCACGCCCAGGCCGTGCGAGTTGACGTTCTCCTGCTTGACGGCTTCGAGCATTTTGCGGACTTTTTCCGCCAATTGGCTGTCTTCACCCCGGTGTTTGGCCTCCAGGATGGCCGCATGGATGGCGGCGCCCTGGGCGACCGCCGTATGCGGCGAGATGCCGGCATACGGCTTCTGCCCCAGAAGTGCCTCGAGCATGGCCGGTACTTGCGGCATGAGGATCGACCCGCCCACCAGGACGACCGCATCGAGCGATTCCGGCTTGACCTTAGCCTGCTTGAGCACCAGTTCGGTCGTATCGGCGGTGCGTTGCAGCAGATCGGCCGTCATCTGCTCAAACTCTTCGCGCGTGACGTTGACCGATATGCCCTTGCCCTGGTAGCGATGTGTAATGGCCGTCTGGGCTTTCTCGGAGAGTTCGAGCTTGGCCAGGTCACAGTCGTTGCGCAGCACCTGAACGGCCTCGGCCGAATCGCGGGGATCGACGCCGTGCTTTCCCTTGAACTCCTCGGCCACGTGGTCCAGCAAGCGGTCGTTCCAGTCGACTCCGCCAAGCTGCACGTCGCCGTCGGTAGCCAGCACGCGAAAATGCGCGGGCGTGTAGCGGACGACGGTCACGTCGAAGGTGCCGCCGCCGAGGTCGTACACCAGGGCGGTCCGCGGCGGCTGGCCGGAACCCGTCCCGCGGCCCAACTCGCCCCGGCTCCAGGCGTACGTCAGGGTGGCGGCGGTCGGCTCGTTGATGATATCGACCACGTTCAACCCGGCAATTCGCCCGGCGTCCTCGGTAGCCTTCCTCCTCGCGTCGTTGAAATAGTAGGGCACGGTCACGACGGCGTTGCCGATCTTGCCGATCCGCCGTTCGGCGTCCTGGCGGAGCTTCTTGAGGATCATGGCGGAAAGGAACTCGGGCGTGATGGCCCGGCCCTCGAAGCTTCGCTGGAAATCCGCCTCGCCCATGTGCCGCTTGATGCGTTCGACCACGTTTTCCGGGCTTTCCATGGCCGCGCGCATGCGGTTCGGACCCACCACGACACGTCCTTCGCCCACCAGAAGCAACAGGCTGGGCGTTTCCTCGGAATCGTCTTCGTTGGGAATCGTAAC
>JAVEUP010000223.1:0-11854 GCA_034005525.1 Thermoguttaceae bacterium
AACACCTTCCGAATTGTCGCCCAGTTTCACCGCCCACTGTTCGTTTAATGGGAGTTGGGAGTTGGGAGTTGGGAGTTGGGAGTTGGGAGTTGGGGGGGGAAGGTGTCGGGCCGCCAGGGCGTCCTGCGTGCTGACTTCCTTCTGTTCTGCGTCAGCGCGACCACTAGCACCTGACATCTTCTTCCCCCTCCTAGCACCTAACACCTAACACCTAGCAACTGGGCTTTTTTGGCTGGCAGGTTTCCAATTTTCCACACTCACCCCTCCCGTCCAACCCCCCGTCCGCGTAGCGTTCCTGACACCTAACACCTAACACCTAGCACCTAGCACCTTCTCCCCCCTGACACCTAGCACCTAGCACCTAGCACCTAACAACTAGCAACTAACAACTAGCAACTGGCTTTTTGTACTGCGGCAGGACTCGGTTCGTCCGCGCTCGTGGGTACGTGGCACCGCACCTCAATGGCCGGTGGCAGCTCAGCCGGCGTTTCCGACTGCCGGCGCATTTCGCGGAGCCGGGTGAGGAAGTAACCGACCTTGACCTTGGTGTGCAGCGTGCGGAGGTGTTGATCGATTGTGGCAAATCGGTCTTGCGGGACGTTTAGAATCGAGGTCTTGAGGTACTCCTGATTGGTCTCGTACTGTTCGAGTATCTCCAGCCACATCAAGTGGACCAGGGTAACGCCGACGGAGCGCTCGAGCGGATCCGCGGCCTCGGTCACGAGTTGCCGGTAGGCCGGCTCGATGATCTCGGCCACGGCTTGGCGCACCGCCTCGGGCATCTTGTCGAAGTCGACGTCCTCGGGGACCCAGGCCGGCATGCCGACCGGGCCACCCGTTCGGGCAGGCAATGCGGCATCTTGCGGCGCGAGCGCCGCGAAGTTGGACAATGTGATCGCGGCGCTCTGTTTCGGATTTCGTTGCATGGCAAGTCTCGTTCGGGGTTGTCCGGAAAGGGATATATACATATGTACACACACCCGAGTTTAGCAGGTCCGACGCCGTATTGCAAGGTGAAAAACAGGCCACTAACACCTAGCACTTGACACCTACCACCTCTTTTCCATGCCATCTTTTTCTTTCCCTTATTCTTTTTTCTGGCTCCCCGGGATCTGTCCAAGCGCTCTGATAACCTAGCCGGCAGCCGCCGCTCAAGCTCCTGACACCTAACACCTAACACCTGACACCTAACACCTAACCCTAACACCTAACACCTAACACCTAACACCTAACAACTAACAACTAACAACTAACAACTAACAACTAGCCCCTAGCTTTCTATGCAGCAACTGCTATCGTTGATGTCTGGTGACGGCAGGCTCCCCGGAAGGGCGCCGCAGGGAGGCAAGAAGAATGGACCCTCCAGGGAGGGGGTCACCGGTGCAGTGACAGACGCTGTCCGGGCGCAGACGGCGGGGCAGGCGCCGGCGGTCAGTCGGTTTGGTGATTGGTGTTCAATGGGGCCTCGGCCGCGAAGGCCGATGTTCAAGCGTGAACATCGCTGTTCGATCGACCGAATGCTTTGCAGTCCAACCCTCCGATCGGAGTTCGTTCGCGAGGCGCTCCCGATGACCGGGGCCCGCGACGAAGAGGAACTCCTTTGGGAGCTGATGCGACTGAGGAAAAACAAGACACTGTCTCGGTTGTCTTAATGTGAAACCCCTGTCTTGCCGTACAGGAGGTCAATAGCTGTGCCAGGCGCGCTCGTCCAAAACGAACGTCCGACTGGCCTGATTAACGAATAAGTCAACAACCCCTGTTCTTTAGGAGAAATCCGATGCCAGAATCGACAGCCGTTCTCACTTTGGATGTGGTTCGCAACGCGGTCGCGGGAAGCGCCGCCGCATTTCGATGCAAGTTAATGCTTTCACCAGCGGGCGGACCTGGCGACAAGGTCTTCCCGCCAACATACGCCGGCGCAGTCTATGCCACCGAAAAACGCCGGCTGCCCGACTACAATGATCCAGTTACCTGCGTGTTGCTCGACAGCGTCCAAAGCCAGGCAAACCGTATGGAGGAGGCGCTTCAGCAGGCAGTCGATGCGGAGCGTATTAACTTACCCATCATTGAGGTCGATTTCGAGCCGTTCTTCCCCGGCAAGGAACAGCCTGAGGAAATGCGGCTGCTCGATCCGGTCGGAAGAGTGACTTCACTGCAAGTCCCGCACCGCATCGCAGACGCGATTCTCCGCGACAGCCTACTCGACGGAACGCGTTTCCGCGATTCCGAGATCGGAACGCACGTCGGTATGGCAAGTATCCGCAATGCTACCGTATTGTTCGAATTGTGCCCGACGGCGTTGCTCTTTGGAATGTGGGACTCAACCGGTCCGAAAGGCGGACTCGGCGCCAAGTTCGAGCGTGCCATGGTCAGCGAAATCGTTGGAATCAATGCTGTTCCAGGTGTGAAGACGAGTAGTCGGATTGACCCGTTGGCAATTCAACTTAAAGCAGGCCCCCTCTATGCCGCGGCAAGCAGCGAAGGGGTTGGTTGGACTCTGGATGAAAGCCAGGCCAGAAAGCAGAAAGAGAAATCTGTGATGCTTGGCAAAGACGGGCGACCCTCGGAGGCAAATCATGGCAACGTCACGCCCGATATCGATTATCGGCGGGACCAGAATCGGGGCCTTGTGAAAGATAAGGAGGGAAACCCGATTGCCGTAGGTGGCGTCACCATCGACCGCGCGGAGCAGACGATTGTCCTGTCGCTGCCCGCATTGCGGCGGCTTCGCTTCCCGATCGACGGCAAACTGGACCGGAAAGTCGATATCGCTGCTCAAACTGTTCTGGTCGCACTAGGTCTGTGTGCCGCGGCATTGGCCGACGATGCCGGGCTGGACCTGCGTTCGCGATGCTTGCTCTATCCGGAGCAGGACCTCAAATGGAACCTTCTCGACCGCAAGGCGAACGGTGAGTTCGCACTTCCTGCTGAAGACGCCATCAAGCTACTCAACGACGCTATTGCCGCCGCACGAGAAGCAGGCTTGCCTTGGCGGGAAGAGGTGCTGACACTGCGCCCGTCGGATCAACTCGTGAAGCTTGTCGTCAAGAGCCAGCAATTGGCCATCCAACAAGGCGGTGACGCCGCCGAAGGGGGTGAATGATGCCGTCGCTCACCATCGGTTGGGAATATCTAACGGGCGCCGCCGTTGCCACTAACCCGAGCGACCGCACTCGGGCTGAATGGCCGCCCCACCCAGCCCGAGTCTTCATGGCACTTGCCGCAGCCTGGTTCGAAACGGCCGAAGAGCCCGACGAGGGCGCAGCCTTGCGTTGGCTGGAGGCGTTGGACGAACCGGAACTGCACTTGCCACCGTACGACCATGAGTTCGAACGATCGCCGGTTACGGTATTTGTACCGGTAAACGATAAGGCCGATGCGCATCATCAACCCGACAAGAAGAAGCCGGCTACCGTCTTTCAGAAGCTCGGCGACGTAGCTATCGGTCGAAACCGGCAGGGTCGCACATTCCCTCGCGTTTGGGTTGGCTTTGATCCTTGCTTCCTGCACTGGCCCGACGCCCCTGCCATCGAGAATTACCGCGATGCACTGGCGCGGCTTTGCCGCAAAGTGACGCGCATCGGGCATTCATCGTCACTGGTTCGCATGTGGGTGGCTGAAAATGACTATTCTTTATGCGAGAGGTCGGAATGCTGGGTCCCTGACGATCTCCTGGCACAGGTCCGCGCAAGACGAACGTCTGACGGCATGCTCGATATGCTTAACGAGCTATATGGCCAAGAGTTGCGCCAGCGCCGCGCGAGGCTCACCGACCAAATCGGAGCGCTGAAGGAAGAGAAGAAAGCAGTCAAAGGCAAACAGTCGCAACAGCGCAAAGCGGAAATAGACGGCCAGTTGGCTGACCTTACCGCCCAACGCGATAGCATCGTCGACCGGCTACCGGTGAGGCCGTCTATCGGGTTGCAGTCGGGCTATCGCCGCAATGGGTTCGCGCAGGCGGAAACTGCCGTCGCGCGCAGCCACTTCGACACCGACGTGCTGGTGCTGAAACAGACGGCTGGCCCACAGTTGCCGCTTGCATCTACGCTAGCCGTAACAAAGGCGCTGCGGGATACGATCATGAAGCACAGCGGGGAGCAGCCGGTGCCCCCTTGGGTAAGCGGCCACGATCCCAGCGGCGAGCCCTTGCGACACGATGACGGCCACTTGGCCATCATCCCATTGCCGTTTGTCGGTCATCAGAACGCCGACGGCCATTTGCTCGGCTTAGGGATGGTCTTTCCGCGCGCGGTTGATCGGCAGGAGCGGGCCCACGTTCTGAGCAATCTCCTGGTTGATGACGAGGCGCAACCGAGGAACGTAGAACTGACACTCGGCCGACTCGGTCTGTGGACCCTGGAAATGCGGCATTGGTCGGAGAAAACCTTCGCGCTGCAGGCGGACACCTGGACGGAAGATCCCACTGGCAGCGACACATGGGCGTCCGTTACTCCGATCGTGCTTGACCGCTTTCCGAAGCAGGACCGCGTGCACAACCGCCCTGACTGGGTCGCGGAAGTAGCTGAGATCGTCGCCGAAGCATGCAGTCGCATCGGCATTCCGCGACCGGTCGAAGTAGACATCGACACGACAAGCTGGCACATCGGCGCTCCGCGTGCATTGGCAAAGCACCGTCGCGTACGAGGGTCCCTGCCCGCCGGGACGAAGCCGGAAGCGTCCTTTGGCGACGGTTTTCCCCCTTATCCGGCAAAGGGCGTGAACGCTTCACGGCCGCAGGTCCATGCTTGGCTCCGGTTCGACCAGCCTCTGGTTGGGCCTGTTCTACTCGGAGCAGGTCGTTACCGCGGCTACGGGCTGCTGAAGCCGTGGAAAGGAGGTCGGCAATGAAGACTCTCAGTCTTTCGGACTTCGACGCTTACTTTCGCGAACTGCATGATTGCGAACCCTACGCATGGCAACGTCGCTTGGCTGCGCAAGCGGTCGAGGGAGCTTGGCCCGTCGCCATTGATCTCCCTACCGCCAGCGGGAAGACAGCGTGCATCGACATTGCCATTTTCGCGCTGGCCTGCCAGGCATGGCGTCCCCCGGTGGAACGGACTGCGCCCACCCGGGTGTTCTTCTCAGTGAACCGGCGCGTTATCGTTGACGAAGCGTACGGGCGGTCCCGGCATATTGGCGAGAAGCTTTGGAAGGCGGAGCGGCACGAGGCGGGGAACACGCCCGTTCTGCATCAGGTGGCGAAGGCGCTGCGGCACGTGGCAGGCAGCATGGAGACCAATAGCGCGCCGCCTCTGGACGTACTCGAGCTTCGAGGCGGAGTCTATCGCGATAACCGCTGGGCGCGCTCCGCAACGCAACCCACAATCCTCTGCACAACGATCGACCAACTGGGCTCTCGCCTTCTCTTTCGCGGTTACGGGGTGTCCGACAACGCTGCGCCTATCCAGGCGGCCCTCCTCGCTTACGATAGTCTGATTCTTCTTGACGAGGCGCACATTAGCAGACCATTCTTGCAAACGTTGACCAGCATTCGCAGCTATCTAAATCCGGCCAAGTGGGCCGAACAGTCCATTCGGGTCAGTCCAGTGGTGGTTGTGCCCATGACGGCGACACCGCCCGCGGGCGTAACGCCCAACGACGTCGTTCAACTCGACGAGGAGGACCGCAAGAATGAAGCGCTGGCCAGCCGACTCGCGGCCGACAAGCCGGCCGAGCTTCGGCCGGTTCAGAGTATTGTCAAGGGAATGGTCGAAGCCGCTGAGAAAATGACTGAAGGCCAGCCGAGTGCCGTCGGAGTGCTAGTCAACCGCGTGGCCACGGCGCGCGCAGTCTATCGTGCGCTGCAGGAGCGTCATCCCCATGCGATGGTGGAGTTGGTCATCGGCTCCATGCGGCCAATCGACCGCGATACGCAGTGCGCTCGACTCCAAGGGATCGTCGGCACGGATAGGCCCCCGAGCAGTTCCCAAACCAGTTTCATCGTTGCCACACAATGCTTGGAGGTAGGCGCAGACTATGACTTCGATGCGCTTGTAACGGAGTGTGCATCACTCGACGCGCTCCGGCAGCGTTTTGGTCGCCTGAATCGCCGTGGTCGTCCGATCAAAGCACGGGCGGTTATCGTTACCGACGCAAAGGCCGTCAAACCGGAGGAGAAGCTCGACGACGCGAAGCCGGAAGACCCGGTTTACGGCAATTCGCTCGCCCGCACGTGGAACTGGCTTTGGCGGCATTCTGAAGATAACGTCGTTGACTTCGGGAACGACGCCTTCACCGCCCTATTGGCGGAGCACGGCGAGGAACGGCGTATTCCTTGTGATTTGCTTGCTCCATCGGCGAGGCTCGACGCGCCCGTAATATTGCCCGCATATATCGATTTCTGGTGCCAAACATCCCCGCGGCCCGCGCCTGACCCCGATGTGTCGTTGTTCATCCACGGGCGACAAGGGGGCGAGCCCGACGTGCAAGTGTGTTGGCGTGCGGACCTGACGAACGACGTCAAGCATTGGTGCGATGTCGTCGCATTGCTGCCGCCGACTTCTCCCGAATGCATGACGGTGCCCATTTCGCGAGTCCGAAGATGGCTTGCCGGCGTGCAGACCGGTAGCGGCGACAGCGATTTCCTGGAGGTGGCGACGAGTGACGATGAACCTATTGACGAGACGAACGTGAACGCTCGCGCGCGGGCTGGCGGGAAACCCTACGGCGTGCTCTGGCGGGGCGCCACGGCCAGCGTGCTTGCGACGTCGCCGGAAGACATTCGCCCCGGCGATACCTTGGTTATGCCGGAAAATGTAGGTGGCTGGGAACAGATTGGCCATATCCCGTGCCCCGCGACAGAGTCCGCGTCACGTATTGACGTCGCGGAGGCGGCTTTCAGGAGGGCGCGCGACCGCGCCGTTCTTCGTATCCATCCAGACTTGCGTTCTCAGTTGCCGGCGGAAGAGGCTATTGCAACGCTTCTGGCCTACGCTGGTGATCGAGAGCAACCGCCCACGGCCGCGCAGTGGCAGCGTTTGCTAAGTGCCGCTCGTGACGCCTTGCCGGACGAGAGCTGCCATTTTGCGGCAACGCTCGTGCCCTTTCTCCGCAACGGGTTGCTGTGCGAGTTTTATCCCGACGGGCAAGGCGTGGTGCTAATGACGCGCGCGAGGCTGGACTCCCATGCTGATTGGTTCTTGCCTGCACTCGATGAAGGCGACGACTCACCATCGCGCACCCGGCGCACGAAACCTGTTTCGCTTGATGCCCATATCGAGCACGTTGTCAAGACCCTCTGCGATAACCTAGTTCGATTGCCGATGGATGAAGTGGAAGCGGCACTGCGGCAAGCTATCGACTTTCACGATTTGGGTAAGGCCGATGAACGATTTCAGGCCATGCTGCGCCGTGCAAATCGCACCGATGCCTGGCTGCTCGCGGGCCGATCTGCCCGCTTGCTTGCCAAGTCGGATGGGATTCCTCAAACGCGCGGCCAGAAGGCCGACGCGCGCCGACGAGCCGGTTTGCCGGACGGGTTCCGGCACGAGATGCTATCGGTGCAGTTGGCGCAGCTTTCGGCCGCGTTGCCAGATGACCCGCTAATGCGTGATCTAGTCCTGCACCTGGTTGCCGCACACCACGGCTACGCTCGCCCGTTTGCGCCGGTGGTGCTGGACCGCGACCCGCCCGATGTTGCGCTTGGCGCCGCGGTAATGAGCACCGCTGAGCGACTGGCATGTCCGGCACACCGCATCGATTCGGGTATCGCCCAACGCTTCTGGTTACTGACCAGGCACTTTGGCTGGTGGGGTCTTGCGTACCTAGAAGCAATCGTTCGTTTGGCTGACCAGCAGGCGAGCGCTGGCGAAGATTCCGGCGAGTTCCTCCAACCGTCCGAAAACAACCCCCTGGAGGCCACCGCATGAACCGTACTGCAACACCGACCACGGAACGCCTGATCTTGCGAGGGCTTGATGGCAGCAACCCCCTGGGATTTTTGGCAGCCCTGGGAACCTTGCGAGTGCTCGATTCGACAATCCACATGAAGTGGATTCCGTCAGGAGGAACCTGGGTTGCCGCAGTGTCAGCCATCAACGGACAATCACTTGACGAGCCTTCGTTCCTAAAGGAATTGTCAACAACACTCTGCGACAGCATTTCTGAACACCCGGCATGCGTGTTGGAGGGGCTCCGTACGGGCACTGGGAGCGAAAGACGGCAACTGTTTGAAGAACGTCGCGATCAGGCGGCCTTTACCAACCGCGTTGCGGCAGACTGGCTTTGTGCACTCGCAAGCGATGTGAGTTCTGGCGATGCCGTGAATCAACTCCAAACATCGCGAAGAGACTACTTCCTCGGCAATCTGACCGCGATAATGAAGCGGACCACGCTCGACCACTTACGCCGAGCCTTATTCAATCGATGGGACTACGCAGATCCGCTACAAAACCAGTCGTTACATCTCGACCCGAGCGAAGATCGGAGGCACGCGCACCAGTGGAACCGGCCTTCGGGCGATCCAAACCGCAACAAGGCGGGCGGCATGCTTGGTGCAAATCGGCTCGCGATCGAGGCGATCCCCTTATTTCCTTCGATACCGGAAGGTGACCGACTGCATACGACCGGATTTACAGGGAATCGGCCTACCGACACTCGCTGGACGTGGCCCATTTGGAATGTCGCGGTGAGTGTTCAATGTGCTCGGTCATTGTTGTCAATGGCCGTTCTTCAGGCCGAGCGATTCACAACCACGCAAGTGGAGTCCCTGCGCCATTCGGGCATTGTGGCCGTCTTTCGGGCGAATCGCATTTTGGTCGGCAAGACACCGAACTTCACTCCATCACGTCGGATTGCGTAACCATTTGGGCCCTGTTCGCCGCCCTGGACGAGTGAGGAGTCGACCGTGGGGGATACGAAGACCATCACCAGCGCGAAGCGCCTTTGGAGGGCGGCGATTCATCGCCGCTTTTGTGCGGCAGATGCGTGCCGCGCGGTGGACCCGGCCGCCAAGCACAGTTTGCCGGTTGGTATTGAAAGCGGGAACAAGTTCCCGCACTCCAAAGCGCTGGAAAACGATTCCAAGTGCACACGGCACGACGTTGCTGCCGTGAGGCGGCGAGGTTGGAGTACCCGCTTGAGCGGGCGAGACAGGCAAACGCACGATTTTGCCCGCTAAAGCGGGGACTCCAGCACGCCGCCCGTTCTTTGACAATTCGGTCCACCTTGCCCGCGGGGCTTGCCGGCCCAAGCCCCGCGGGCGGCGCTGCGCCGGCACCGCCATCTCCCAACTCCTATCTTCCGGCTTCCAGCTTCCACCACGTTCCTCTAGCTTTGCGAGGTCCATTATGAGTATCACCATCGAGGAAACCCCGCGGCTCACGGACGTACCTGAACTGATTCCTGCCCGGATGCTCAACGAGTTCGCCTACTGTCCCAGGCTTGCGTACCTGGAATGGGTGCAGGGCGAGTTCACCGACAACCTGGAAACGCTCGAAGGGCGTTTCGGGCATCGGCGGGTCGACCGCGAGTCGACCGCGCCGCTGCCCACCGCCGGGGACTGTCCCAATTTTCGCGGCGGAGAGGATACCGATCCTGAACGACCGTCCTTCGCCGCGAAAATGGGACTGTCCCCTTCCCCCGAAGGCACCGACGGCGACGGCGACGGCCAGGCCGAGTTCGAGCCGCTGCACGGCCGCTCGGTCATGCTGTCGGCGCCTGCGGAAGGGCTCATCGCCAAGATCGACGTGCTCGATCTGGAATCGACCGGGGCGGTGCCGGTCGACTACAAGCGCGGCAAGGCGCCCGACCTGCCCGAAGGCGCCTGGGAACCCGAACGCGTACAGCTTTGCGCGCAAGGGCTCATCCTGCGCGAAAACGGCTACCAGTGCGAGGGCGGCATCCTCTACTTCATCGGGTCGCGGCGGCGCGTGTCGATCCCGTTCGACGAGCCGCTGGTCGAGCGGACTCGCGACCTGGTGCAGGCAATGCGCAACATGGCCGCTGCCGGCGCCATGCCGCCGCCGCTGGTCGATAGCCCCAAATGCCCCCGCTGTTCGCTGGTCGGCATCTGCCTGCCCGACGAAACCTGCCTGCTGCGCGGGCATGAACAGGGCGACGGCAAGCGGGAGGTGCGCCGCCTGATGCCCGCCCGGCAGGTGGCAACGCCGCTGTACGTGCAGCAGCAGGGCGCGTCGGTGGGCAAGAGCGGCGAGCAGCTTACCGTAAGCTGCCGGCGCGAGATGATCTGCAAGACGCGCCTGCTCGACGTTTCGCAGGTGTGCCTGCTGGGCAACGTGCAAGTCTCGGCGCAAGCGATGCGGGAAATCACCGCGCGCGGCATTCCCGTGTGCCATTTCTCCTACGGCGGCTGGTTCCACGCCATGACCACCGGGCTGGCGCATAACAACGTCGAGCTGCGCATCGCCCAGTTCGCCACGGCGAACGATCCGGCGGCCGCGCTGCGCCTGGCCGGCCGGCTTATCGACGCGAAGGTGCGCAACTGCCGGACCCTGCTGCGCCGCCACCTGGAGGACGACCTCGACAACCTGCTGCCGCAGCTTGCCCGGCTGGCGGGCAAGGCGTTGCGGGCGTCCGACGCGGCGTCGCTGCTGGGCGTCGAAGGGACGGCGGCCCGGCTTTACTTCGGCGGGCTGGCGGAGTTGCTGAAGGGACCGTTCCCGTTCCACATGGACGGGCGCAACCGCCGGCCGCCGCGCGACCCGGTGAACGCCATGCTGTCGTTCGTCTACGCCATGCTGGTGAAGGAACTGACCGTAGCGGTGCAGGCGGTCGGGTTCGACCCGATGCTCGGGTTCTTCCACCGCCCGCGGTACGGCCGGCCGTCGCTGGCGTTGGACGTGGCCGAGGAGTTCCGGCCGCTGATCGGCGATTCGGTCGTGCTGACGCTCATCAACAACGGCGAGGTGACACCGGACAGTTTCATCTCGCGTGCGGGCGGCGTCGCCATGACCACGGCTGGCCGCAAGGCGGTACTGAAGGCGTTCGAGCGGCGCATGGAAACGCTCGTAACGCATCCGGTGTTCGGCTACCGCGTCAGCTACCGGCGCATCCTGGAGGTGCAGGCACGGCTGCTTGCCCGCACCGTGCTGGGCGAAATCCCCGAGTACCCCGGCTTCTGCACCCGCTGAATGTAGCAGGCACACGCCGCTGTGCCATTGAATTGAATGTGGCAGGCGAGTGGAGGTGTCAGGTGTCAGGTGTCAGGCGCCTCTGCACCCGCTGAATGTAGCAGGCACACGCCGCTGTGCCGTTGAAGTGAATGTAGCAGGCACACGCCGCTGTGCCGGCGATGATCCGACAACATTGACTGAAGCGAGGAGCCCAACCATGCGTTCGGTTTACTTGGTTTGCTACGACGTGGCGGACGATAAGCGGCTGCGTCGCACGTACAAGACGATGTGCGGGTATGGCGACCCGGTACAGTATTCCATATTCCGTTGCGAGCTTTCGGCCGTGGAGCGGCAGTTGCTGAAGGAGGCGCTTTGGGATATACTCAACTGGTCGTACGATCGCGTGATGCTGATCGACTTGGGGCCGTCCGGCGGCCGTGGCGACGAATGCATCGAGTTCTGGGGCGAGCCGCGGATCGACTTACCCAGCCGAGGCGCGGTGGTGGTTTGACGCCGCGTCGAGGCATTTTTGCAGCCCGCACCCATTGCGAGAGGTCCGGTGGCGTGAAAACCCCCGCGACCTCTCGCAGGCGTAACTTCGTATTGTTCAACCCTTTACGACAGGAGCCTTTCGCAATGCCTCGCGTTCGAGCCTCCGGACAAGCACCGCTCGAAAACCCCATCCTAACCCTCCGTCTTGCCACGGGTTACGACGCGAGGCCTTTCCGCGGCTGAAGAGCCGCGGCCCCATTGAAGCGCTCTTGCCGGTTGCGAGCGTGTTC
>JAVEUP010000408.1:0-2899 GCA_034005525.1 Thermoguttaceae bacterium
GAGCCGTGGTCAGTGAAGTTGCTATTGCTGGTTGGGCATTCGGATTTCGGATTTCTTTCGGCATTCGGCATTCGACTTTTTGGGGGTCAATTTTCGCGTTTTTCACATTCGCCCCCCCATGTCTACGGCTGGCTGCTTTTCCCACCGCGTCAGCGCGTTCACTAGCAACTAGCAACCAGCAACTAACAACTAAGACATATACGCCTGTACACGCATCCAAGTTTACTCAATCCGACGCCGAATTGCAAGGCCGAAAAAGAGGCCATGCCGGAGGCCCCGCGTTTCGGGGGCCTTCAGTTATCTTTCACCAACCCGCACAACCGCGCCCTCGCCGGCGCACCCGTGGGCGCCCAGCCGTCACTTCCACGTTCCGGGGCGGTTGCCTACCCCCACGGGTTAGAGTAGGATCGTTGGATGCCCCGCGAGCCGGATCAACAGAAAGGCAAGTTCGGATGGCGAAGAAGGCGGTACGGAAGGAATCTGCGGGCGCCAACGGCAACGGGGCGAACTTGGGGTTCGAGAACCAGTTGTGGCGGGCGGTCGATGCGCTGCGGTCGAATATGGACGCGGCCGAGTACAAGCATGCGGTGCTCGGGCTGATCTTCCTGAAGTACATCTCCGACGCCTTCGAGGAACAACACGCGAAGCTGGAAGCCGAAAAGGCGAAGCGGGCCGACCCGGAGGACCCGGACGAGTACCGGGCCGTGAACTGCTTCTGGGTGCCGAAGGAGGCGCGGTGGTCGAGACTGAAGGCCGGCGCGAAGCAGCCGACCATCGGCAAGCTGGTCGATGAGGACATCGGGACCATTGCCGGCACCTACCACGCTTGGCGCGGCGATAAGGACTGTAAGAAGAAGTACCAGGACATCCCCGGCTTCTGCAAGGCGGCCACGCCGGACGACATTCGGCACCACGGCCATATCCTCACGCCCGGCCGGTACGTGGGCGCGGCCGAGGTCGAGGACGACGGCGAGCCGTTCGACGAGAAGATGCAGCGGCTCACCAACACACTGGCCGCCCAGTTCAAACCGTCGGCCAAGCTGGAGAAGGCCATCGTCAAGAACCTGGCCAGCCTGGGCTTTTCCCCAAAGGAGCCGGCATGAAGAAGCGATCGTCACGACCGGCCCGGTCCGTCCCTTCTCCGTCCCTTCCGGAGCACCGGCACTACGCTGTCCTGCTCAGCGACATCAAGGATCGTATCCAGCGAGCCCAGACCCGTGCCGTCCTGGCCGTGAACGCTGAACTGGTCCGCCTCTACTGGGACATCGGCCAACTCATAGACCAGCGGCAACGGCAGGAAGGCTGGGGCGCGGGCGTCGTTCCCCGCCTCGCGCGCGACCTGCGCAACGAACTCCCCGACATGAAGGGGTTCTCCGAGCGCAACATCAAGCGAATGCTGTCCTTCTACCGCGAGTATCCCGATCCGGCCGGCATGGAGCAATGGGCCGCTGCACAACCGCCCCGCCCAGAGAAAGTGCCGCAACCTGCGGCACAATTGCCGGCGTCAGCGAAAGTGCCGCAGGTTGCGGCACAAATGTCCGAGTCGCCCCTCTGGTCGATCCCCTGGTTCCACCACGTCATTCTGATCGAGAAGGTCAAGGACCGTCCTACGCGTCTCTGGTACATGGAGCAGACGCTGGCCAACGGCTGGAGCCGCAACCTCCTTACTCTGGCCATTGAGCGCCTCGCTCACGAGCGGCACGGCAAGGCGGTCACCAATGTCGCCCGGCTTCTGCCTCGGCCGCAGTCGGATCTGATTCAGCAAACACTCAAAGACCCGTACCTCTTCGACTTCCTCACGTTGGAGGAGCCGTTCCACGAGCGCGAACTGGAGACCCAGCTCGTCCGCCACTTGGAGAAGTTCCTCCTGGAGCTTGGACAGGGTTTCGCCTTCGTTGGCCGGCAGTACCGCCTCGTCGTGGCCGACGAGGATTTCCACATCGACCTGCTGTTCTACCACCTCCGGTTGCGGTCATTCGTCGTCATCGACTTGAAGACCGGCCCTTTCAAGCCCGAGTACGCCGGCAAGCTCAACTTCTACTGCAACGTGGTCAACGACCAGTTGCGCCACCCCACCGACCAGCCCACTATCGGCCTGATCCTCTGTCAGACCAAGGACCGCGTGCTGGCCGAATACGCGCTGACCGGCATCGACAAGCCGATTGGCGTTTCGAGCTATGAACTGACCCGAGCGCTGCCCCCAAGCCTGAAATCGGCATTGCCCACGGTCGAAGAGATTGAGGCAGAGTTGGCGGCAGTGGAGTCAGCAGAAGCCAAACCCAAGGGTCTGCCGCAGAAATCCGCGAAGAAGAAACGGACGATGAAGCACCCGAGCAAGGAGGCCAGGGCGGACTTTGCCAAGAAGAAGCCGAAGACGCCACGTTCCAAGGAGGAAAGATGACAACAACTTCTTGGAACATCGTGCAGCTTGGGACGGGGTCGGGTATCTTTACCCTTGCGCCGCGCCCCGCGCTTCCTGGAAACCCCGCCGCGCCCCGCGTCGCCCGGAAACCCCCTCGCAAGAACACCGGTGGGGGGGGTGGTTGACCGCAGGGTTGGCGGGCTCCCACAATTAGGATGTTAAACGATCGGCGTTGCGCATTGGTCCCGCGGCCGGGCAACTGCGGCGGTCGGCAGCGGCAGGGAGCACGACGAGCCGCAACGACGTTCCCACTGACGACGCCGCGCCCGTGGCCACCTTGCGGCCCCGGCGGCTGCCGTCCGACAAACGTCCTCGCTCGCTGGCGCGAGGATCACTCGGCAGAAACCGCGTAACGGATGCGTAAAGATCCCCGACCCTTCCCTGAAAGAGCCTTCGTTGTCAAGGGGAGTCTCTGCGGATTTTGTCGCTTGGGGATGCTTCTCTGTTTGCTGTATTTGCGTACAATCTTCGTAGTCC
>JAVEUP010000409.1:0-2890 GCA_034005525.1 Thermoguttaceae bacterium
CTCGTATTCGCGGTCGGTCGGCTCTAAGCCAAGCCGCCGCTCGATGTCCATCACGACGGCGCGGGCACGCGCCGCCGAGGCCTGGGTGTCGGCAGGCGCGGCGGGCGCGGCGAGCGGCCGGCCGCTCATCGCCGCAAGCAGGCCGGCCGGAACCACGAGCAGGCCCCCGAGCACCACCGGCGGCAGCGGCGCGATTTGCGCCTCCAGCTTCAGTTCCTCCAGCCGCTTCTGCAAGCGCCCTTGAAGGTTGTCGGCCCGCTTGCGGGCCTCGCCCGAGTTGAGCCGGGCGTTGGACTTGCCCGCCTGCTCCTGGACCTTCAACTGCTCGGCCCGGTGGTCCCAATAGGTGATTTCCTTGGTGAGCCGGTCCTTGACCGCCGCCTCGGTCTTCGCAATCAGCGCCAGCCGCGGGCCGCGCACCTCGGCCACGTGCTCCGGCACCACGTGGGCAACCGCGTGGCTCCTTGCCACCTCTTCCAGGTTGCGGTGGATCCATGCGCACTCGGGGCGCTCGAGGATGGCCGCGGCGTCCGGCTCGCCCTCGGCCAAGGGCCGGTAGTCGAGATACGGCGCGTAGTGGAGATGGCGCGTGGCGCCGGCGGCGTCGAGTTCCACGTAAAGCATCCGCTTGGACACGATCCGGCGTTCACCCGCCCGCGTCAGGCCCGCGTCCTGGATGGCATGTTCAAGGTAGAAGAGCATGCGGGGCTGAGTGCCCGCGTCGCGCTCGTCGATCAGCACCGCCCCGCGGCGCAAAAGGTCGCGCTCGCGTTCGAGGGTCAGGTCGATCACCGCATCCAGCAAGGGATGACCGGGGCAGACGAACGCGGCCAACGGCTGGCCCGGCGGCGCCACCAAGGGCTTTTCGAACGCGATCCGCTCGTAACGCGGCAGGACCGGCTCGCCAATGCCGATCAGGCGGTCGCGGTTGCGTATGACGGCCGGAACGTGGGTGACCTCGTAACGGCGCGGTTCCCGCTGCCTGGCCGAGCCGCCCAGCCGCCGAAACGCTTCCTGGAAAAACGACTCGATGTAGTGCGGTTGCAGCCGGCGGGCCTCGGCTCGCTCCATGTCTTCGCGGATGCGCTGGATGCGGCTTGCATCGAGCGCGTCGGGCACCAGCGCCCGCTCGTCGAGCAAGTCGCGCAAGCCTTCGCGGTCCAGCGCGTGGTCCAGCGCCGTCGTCAGGCGGGCGCGCACCTCGGGCTGGTCGCCATAGCGGATGGCTTCGATGAGCAGGTCGCGCAGCGGTTTGCCCTCGAATTGGAGCTTGCCCAGCACGTCGAATACTCGGCCCCCGAGGGCCTGCCGCGCCTGTTCGAGCTTTTCGAGCAGCCGGCGGTAGACATCGCCCTCGCGTGTTTCGTCGGCCACGAGGTTCCATAGGTGGCACACTTCGGTCTGGCCGATGCGGTGGATGCGGCCGAAGCGCTGCTCCAGGCGGTTCGGGTTCCACGGCAAGTCGTAGTTGACCATCAGGTGGGCACGCTGCAGGTTGATGCCCTCGCCGGCGGCGTCGGTGGCCAGCAGTACCTGCACCTTCGGATCGTGCTTGAACGACTCCTGGGCCTTCATGCGGGCCTCGCGGCCCATGCCGCCATGGAGGACAACGACGGCGTCGTCGCGGCCCAGCAGCGTCGTGGTTCGATCGTCGAGGTAGCTGAGCGTATCGCGATGTTCGGTGAACACAACCAGCTTCTGGTGTGGCGATGGGGCGGGCCTGGGGCGTTTCCGGCCGTCTCCCCCGTTGCCGGCACTCGGCGTGCTGAATATCTCGTTGAGAATGCTTGCGAGTTCGCACCATTTGGTGTCGGTCCCGCTACGGCGGACCGCCAGCGCGAGCGACTCCAAGCCTTTGAGCGTATGGATTTCCGCCTTGAGTTCCACGATGGATCGGGCGGCGGTTGCCTGGTCGAGTATGTCTTCCTCGGCCGCCTCGACCTCGTCGTCGGGCGCGTCTTCGAGGTCTTCGATATCCTCGTCATCGAGGGCCGGAACGGCGGACGCGAAGATGGAACCCGCATGGCCCCCGCGGTGGAGCACCTCCAATTCGCGCAGCCGCCCTTCCAATCGCTCCCGGCGGCGGCGCAGCGACTGGTAAATGGCCTCCGGCGAGGAAGCAAGGCGGCGCTGAAGGATTGTCAGGGCGAAGCCGACCGTGCCCGCGCGCTTGTCGTTTTGCAGCGCCTCGGCCCGGTTGAACTCCTCGCGCACGTATTCGGTAACGGCCTTGTAGAGCTGGGCCTCGGCATCGGACAGTTTGTAGGGCACGGTGTAGGCGATCCGCTCGGGAAAGAGCGGTGTGCCGTCGAACTTCAGCAGGCTCTCCTTCACCATGCGCCGCGTCAGGTCGGAAACATCGGCCACGTGGACACCGTCGCGGAACCGGCCTTCAAAACGGTCGCCGTCCAACAGGGCCATGAATAGCTGAAAGTCCTCCTCCTTGCCGTTGTGCGGCGTGGCCGTCATCAGCAGGAAGTGCCGAGTCAGCGTCGAGAGAAGCTGCCCAAGCCGGTAACGCTTGGTGTACTTGATTTCGTTGCCGAAGACCGTGGCCGACATCTTGTGCGCTTCGTCGCAAACGATAAGGTCCCACCGGCAGTCGGGCGCTTGGAGCTTGTGCTGCACGTCTTCGTTGCGCGAGAGCTTGTCGAGGCGGGCAATGACCAGGTTGGTTTCCATGAACCAGTTGCCGGTGCGTGCCGCTTCGAGCTTGTCGTTGGTGAGAATCTCGAACGGCAACTGGAAGCGGCGGTACAGTTCGTCCTGCCATTGTTCGGCCAGGCTCCCGGGGCAGACGATCAGGCAGCGTTGGAGGTCGCCGCGGGCAATCAGTTCCTTATTGAGCAGCCCGGCCATGATCGTCTTGCCCGCCCCGGGATCGTCGGCA
>JAVEUP010000410.1:0-2879 GCA_034005525.1 Thermoguttaceae bacterium
TCCAGGAAGCCTCGCTTATGCGGGAGCAGCTTCGGAAGCTGCAACAAGCCGCGAAGCAGAAGGAGAAAGCGAAGGAGAAACTCGACGAAACGTCTCAAAAGATTTTGGATAACATCCAGCAGCGGCTGAGTGCGTGGGAGAACCGGCCGGCCAACCGGTCGGTCGCCAACCTCGCCTTTGTCGAGGTTACGGTAGCACCCGATGCAAAGCCGGGGCTCCGCGAAATTCGCCTCGTCACCCGCACCGGAGTGACCAACCCCATGCCGTTCTACGTCAGCCAGTTCCCCGAGTTTGCCCGAACGCCGATGAAGACCTGTCAGGTGCCGGTGTTGGGCAACGAGGAACTCGCCGAACGCAAACGGCCGCCTGAAGAGCAAGAAAAGAGCGTGACCATTCCGTGCTTTGTGAACGGGCAGGTCGCCGCCGGCGAGGTGAACCACTACCGCTTTGAAGCGAAAAAAGGGCAGCGGTTGGTAATCAGGGCCTACTCGCGCGCATTGGTCCCGTATATCGCCGATGCCGTTCCAGGCTGGTTTCAGGCCGTCATCACTCTCTACAACGCCCAAGGTCAGGAAGTGGCCTACAACGATGTATTCCGCTTCAAACCCGATCCGATCATCCACTACGAGGTGCCCGAAGATGGCGAGTACGTGCTTACCATCTCCGATGCTCTGTTCCGCGGGCGCGAGGACTTCGTCTACCGCATTTCCATTGCCGAGTCGCCGTTTATCACCAGCATCTTCCCGTTGGGCGGCCGGATGGGCGAGCCGGCAACCGTTGAAATGAAGGGCTGGCACCTCGACGGCGCCCAACTGGTACCGCCCTCGACGGATTCCGGGCCAGGCGTTCATTTCGTGACGGCCTTGAAGGACGGCATCATGTCCAATCGCATGCCGTTTGCCATCGATACCTTGCCGGAAGCCCTTGAGCAGGAGTCGAACAACGACCGCCCGCAAGCACAAAAAGTGGAACTGCCGGTCATTATCAATGGCCGGATCGATCAGTCGGGCGACTGGGACGTATTCCGGTTCGAGGGCAAGGCCGGGGAGACGATTGTCGCGGAAGTCCGTGCACGCCGGCTCGATTCCCCGCTGGATTCTCTCCTGAAACTGACCGACGCTGAAGGCAACCTGCTGGCGATCAACGACGATTTTGAAGACCCGGGAACCGGGCTGAACACGCACCATGCCGACTCCTACATCATGTTCGAGTTGCCCTCCGATGGGACGTACTACGTCCATTTGGGTGACACCGCGTACAAAGGTGGCGAGGAGTACGGCTATCGCCTGCGCGTCAGCGCTCCACAGCCCGATTTCGAGTTGCGCGTTGTGCCTTCCTATGCCGCAATGCGTGCCAAGGGCTCGACTGCGGTCAGTGTGTACGTCATCCGCAGGGATGGTTTCTCCGGCGACATCCAAGCGAGCCTGAAGGATCCGCCGGAGGGTTTCTCATCGTCGACCATTACCCTGAAGGACGGCCAGGAAATGGTGCGTCTTGGCATGAAGAACGCGCTGGAAGACCCCGAAGGAGCCATGGCGCTGACGATCGAAGGCCGCGCGAAGGTCGGCAACGAGGAGATCGTCCGTGATGCCGTCCCCGCCGATGACTACATGCAGGCGTTTCTATGGCGGCACCTGGTGCCGGTCGAGGAGCTGAGGGTCCGCGTTTTCGATCCTTCGCGCGAGATAACGCCCGCTCGGATACCGCCGCCGGTGCCGGACGAGTTGATCGAGGCAGCCAAGAAGGCATTTGAGGAAGCGGGGAAGCCGAAGTTCACCAAGCGCCAAGTGGCGGGGCGCCTGCGGATGCTCGATTTCCTCTACGAGAATTGGATGCTGACCGACGCGCTCTACCACGAGAAGGTGGCTGAGTGCTGGGTCCCCGACGAAGATGAGAATTGAGGTTCTCGGCAGGGGCAATCTGGGCGACTAATCCGGGTTATGTCGGTTGTTGGGACGGGCGATTTGTTGCCACCCAGCCTAAGTGTACGCTAGGCTTGCCTTGAGGGGCGATTGCCGCTACACATACAGTATGCGCTTCTCGTGTCGGAAACGGCCGTTGGTCGGCCTTTTTTGCGACCTCCGTTGCGAACACCGGGCCCGTTTCCCGTGAAGCCAACCCCTTGCCGGCCCTGTCGCCAGGCCTTGCTATGAGCACCGAACAGCAACCGCTCGACCCGCATCTGATCGAGCAGACGAAACAGCAAATCCGCTCCATCGTCAGCGAGATTGCGCGCCTGGCCAAGGCCGACCTCACGCCCGAGCAGTTCTACCCGGAGTTTCTCACCCGCATCGTTTCCGCCCTGGCCGCCGTCGGCGGCGCGGTATGGACGGTCAACGAAGAGAATCAACTGGCACTGCAATACCAGATCGGCCTTCAGCAGACCGGGTTGCGCGACAGCGAGGAGTCCCAATCCCAGCATGCCCGGTTGCTTTACAAGACGCTCGGCGACGGTCGAGGGGTGCTTGTGCCGCCCCATTCCGGCTCCGGCGATGACGATCAGTCTGCCAACCCGACCGATTTGCTGCTCATTCTCAGTCCGCTCACCACCGACCTGGAGACCGCCGGGCTGGTCGAGGTGTTCCAGCGGGCCGACACCGGCCCAAAAGTCCAGCAGGGCTACCTTCGATTCCTGTTGGAAATGTGCGAATTGGCCGCCGACTTCCTCAAGAGCCACCAGCTTCGTCACTTTTCGGATCGGCAGGCGCTCTGGACGAAGCTCGAAGACTTCACCCGCGCTGTGTACGCCTCGCTCGATTCCCGCGCCACCGCCTATACCATTGCCAACGAAGGGCGCCGGCTGATCGAGTGCGACCGGCTGAGCGTGGCCCTGCGGCGAGGCAACCGCTGCCGGATCGAAGCCATCAGCGGTCAAGATC
>JAVEUP010000411.1:0-2861 GCA_034005525.1 Thermoguttaceae bacterium
AAACCCGGCGAAAACGCACGCTCTTGCGGGGAAGAGATTTTGGGGCGTGTCGTAAGTCCTTATGCGAAAAGGCGTTCCTGACAGCGCAACCGGCTCCAGTTCTGCACTTAGAACTTGACCGGCTGACTGTTGCCGGCTATACTTTGGATAGCCGAAAAGGAGACCGTAGTCGTGTTGACCAAAGTGCAGAAATGGGGCAACAGCCAGGGGCTGCGCCTGGGCCGAAAGGTACTGGAAGACGCCCGGATTGAGGTGGGTGACGAAGTGGATGTTGTGGTTCGGGACGGTACCATCGTGGTGTCACCTGTGAGGCGGCTTCGCGGGAAACGCCGGCTTGAGGATCTGGTATCGCAGATACCGGCCGACTACAAGCCCCACGAGACCGATTGGGGCAAACCTGTTGGCGGGGAGGCCTGGTAGATGGCCGGCTACGTGCCCCAACAGGGCGACTTCATTGCGCTGACGTTCGATCCGCAGTCGGGGCACGAACAGAAAGGTCGCCGGCCAGCCTTCGTAGTGAGCAAGGATCTTTTCAACCGGGCCACGGGTCTGGCCATCGTCTGCCCGGTGACAAACACCCAGCGAGATTTCCCGTTCCACGTTCCCGTCCCCGCGGGCGGCAAGTTGACGGGCTTTGTCATGGTCGAGCAGGTCAAGTCGATCGATTACCGGTCGCGTGCCGCCCGGCGTATCGGCCGCGCCTCCGACGAACTGCTGGCCGAGGTACTTTCGATTCTCGATGCATGCATTTACTGAGAGCACGCGCAGTGCCGCGTGGACATCGACCAACTGCTCGACCCGAAACACGGGACCTGCAAAACCGCGAAAGGAACATCGAAATGTGTTGCTGCAATGAAAAGAAGCAAAGTTGCCAGAAGCCGGAAAATCTGAAGGACAAGCCCGAAGAATGCTCGCCGGAGCAGGTTCGCCGGTGCCACGGCGACGTGAAAACCCATCCCTGCACCGACGCGGAAGAAAAGTAGGGTCATATGCCGGAACCCATCCTCCAGGTGCATGGTCTGAAAAAACGGTTCGGCGACGTGCAAGCGGTCGCCGGCGTCGATTTCGCCATTGAGGAGGGCGAAGTGTTCGGCTTCCTCGGTCCGAACGGGGCCGGTAAGACCACCACGATCAACCTGCTCACCGGGCTGGCACGCCCCGACGTCGGTACGATTCACATCGCGGGAATCGACTGCTCCGCCAACCCGAAAGCCGCGCAGCACCTGATGGGCGTCGTTCCCGACGAGAGCAACCTCTACCCCGAACTGACCGGCTACGACAATCTCTGCTTCTGCGGGGCCCTGTACGGCATGCGGAAACCCGACCGCGAGGCGCGGGCGCGCGAGTTGCTGGACCGTTTCGGGCTGGCCGGCGCGGCCGGACGCAAGTTCGCCGGCTACTCGCGGGGCATGAAGCGGAAACTGACCATCGCCGCCGGGATCATGCACCAGCCGCCCATCCTGTTCCTCGACGAGCCGACCACCGGCATCGACGTGGCCGGCGCACGGCAGATTCGCCAGCTCATCGCCGGCCTCTGCGAAGACCGCACCACCATCTTCCTGACCACGCACTATATCGAGGAAGCCGAACGGCTGTGCCGCCGTATCGCGTTCATCGTCGACGGCCGCATCGTTCGGATCGACACGGTCGCCAACCTGATGGGCCAGGCCGGGGGCCGTCACGTCATGTTGTTTACCGTTTCGGACAATGCCGCCGGGCTGTGCGAGGCGATGGCGTCGGCATTTGCCGGCCTGCGATGCCAAACGGCCGGCGGGGATGGCATTCGCGTTGAATCGGCCGAGGCGGTCCGGGTCGGGCCGTTGGTGCGGTTCCTCGAGGACCGCGGCGCCGAGGTGGCCGAAGCCCGAATACTCCGGCCCTCGCTGGAAGACGTGTTCATTCAGATCACCGGCATCGAAGCCGCGGTCATGCAGCGGGACAAGGAAAGACCGAAGAACGGAGGCGGCGCATGACGGCGTGGATCGCATTCTGGAACATCATGAGCAAGGACATGCGGGCCTATTACCTCAAGCCGCCGAACATAAGCTGGGGATTGATCTTCCCGCTCGCCTGGACCGGAATGTTCTTCATCCGCTCGGGCGCGGGGACCGACAGCATCCGCTCGCTGTTGCCCGGGGTCATGGCCCTGTCGGTGTTGTTCGGCACGACCAGCCTCCTGGCCGTCACGGTCACCTTTGAGAAGAAGGGCGGGTCGTTCGAGCGGCTTCTGCTGGCGCCCATCCCGCTGGAACTGCTCATGCTGGCGAAAACCGGAGGCGCCATCCTGTTCGGCATCGCCAATGCCTTTGTGCCGGTGGTCCTGGCGGCGCTGGTGGCCGATCTGTCGGGCGTGGCATGGGCGACGCTGGTGCCTGCGGTGGTGCTCATCGCCGTCAGCTCCACGTTCCTCGGCCTGTTCATCGCCGTTTCGGTCAAGGAGGTGTTCGAGGCCCAGGCGTTCTCGAACTTCTTCCGTTTTCCGATGCTCTTCCTGTGCGGGCTTTTCTTCCCGATCGACCAATTGCCCGTCTGGCTTCGGCCGCTATCGTACGCCCTGCCCCTGACCTACGGGGCCGACGTGCTGCACGCCTCGGTCGGCCATGCCGGGCAAATGCCGCCGGCATTGAACTTCGCCGTCCTCGCGGCGTTTTGCGCCGTGCTGTTTGCCGTGAGTCTGCGGAACATCCGGAAGAAGTGGATCGCGTGATATCGGTCGACGTCTACCGGGCTCCGGGCAGGGGCCGGAACCGGGTTGGTTTCGCGCCCGGCCCTTTCGGAGTTCACACTTCGGCATGCGAACCGAGGAGGAACGCCCCGTGCACGCTGAATCGTGAACTCCAACGGGGCGTAACCGCAAAGAT
>JAVEUP010000224.1:0-11680 GCA_034005525.1 Thermoguttaceae bacterium
AAACCCGGCGAAAACGCACGCTCTTGCGGGGAAGAGATTTTGGGGCGTGTCGTAAGTCCTTATGCGAAAAGGCGTTCCTGACAGCGCAACCGGCTCCAGCCCAATGGTGCCTTCTTGCCGCCCGACCGCGTATCGCTACAATGCGATTGTCTCGAAAGAGTGTTTCCCCCGGTAATGACGGGCATGCGAATGGCTGCCGGCTCCGCCGCCAATACGATCGGACTGATGCTCAGCGGCGGGCTGGATAGTTGTATCCTGCTGGGTCATTTGCTCGGGCAGGGTCGCAGGGTGCAGCCGTTCTTCGTCTGCGCCGGCCTGATTTGGGAAAATGCCGAGTTTCGGGCGACCCAGCGGTATTGCCAGGAGGTGGCGTCACCCGGACTGGAGCCGCTGGTGGTGTTCGATCTCCCGGCCGCAGACCTTTACGGTGCGCACTGGAGTACGACGGGGCGGGACGTGCCCGGCGCCCAGAGTGCTGACGAGGCCGTCTTCCTCCCCGGCCGCAATGCGCTATTGACGATCAAGCCGCTGTTGTGGTGCGCTGCCGAAGGTATCGAGGAATTGGCGATTGGGGTGCTGCGATCGAATCCGTTTCCCGACGCGACGCCGGAGTTCTTTGAAAGCTACGCCGGCGCCCTCGCCATGGCCAGCGGGCGACAGGTTCGGATCGTGCGGCCCTTTTCCCATCTGGGCAAGCGTGAGGTCATGCTGCTCGGACGCGCCATGCCCCTGCGTTGGACCTTCTGCTGCATCGCGCCGGTCGACGGCCGGCACTGCGGCCGGTGCAACAAGTGTGCTGAACGGCGGGCGGCGTTTCACCTGATTGATACTGAGGACCCAACCGACTACGCTTACCATGCGTAAGGAGCCGTTCGCCATGTTTCGGGTATCGCGCCGGATCGACTTCTGCTATGGCCACCGGCTCCTGAACTACGAGGGGAAGTGCCGCCATTTGCACGGCCACAACGGCCGCGTGGTGCTCACGCTCGAAGGCAGTGAACTGGACGACCGCGGAATGCTGTTGGACTTCGGCGAGATGAAGCGGATTGTCCAGCAGTGGATCGACGACGAGTTGGACCACCGGATGATCCTCCGCCGGGACGATCCCGCCGTCCCGGCCCTCGCCGAACTCGGCGAGCCGCTTGTGTTGATCGATGAGAATCCAACGGCGGAGAATCTGGCCAGGCTGATTTTCGATTACGCCCGGCAGCGCGGCCTTCCCGTGGTCGAGGTCCAGTTATGGGAGACGCCGCACTGCTCGGCGTCGTACGGCGAGGTTGACAACCTCGCCCCGCCGGGTTAAGCTGCCCAAAATGGGTGCTTCTTACTGCCGGATGTCGAAACGAGTCACACAACCCAAAACGAGGTGATCCCATGAGCTTCACATTTCTTCATCGTCGCAGATTCCTGGCCGGTATCGTGCTGCTTCTATCCGGTTTGGGGCAGCAACAGGCTTGGTGTGGGGAGGCGTGGAAGGCCGGGGCGGCGCGCGTTTGCGTCACGCCGGAGCAGTTTATGTGGATGGCCGGATACGGCGGCCGGAAGGAAATCGCAAACGGCAAGTACACCGACCTGTGGGTCAAGGCGCTGGTGCTTGAAGACTCGAACGGACGGCGAGGCGCACTCGTGTCATTCGACCTGATAGGCATCGACCGCGACCTGGCCACGTCCATGTGCAGTCTGCTCGAGGAACATTTCGGGCTTAAGCGTCAACAGGTCGCCCTGTGCTTCAGCCATACGCACTCGGGGCCGGTGGTGGGCAGAAACCTGGAGCCGCTGCATTTCCGGCAACTGGACGCCGAGCAACAGGCCCTTATCGATCAATATGCGAAGGACCTCGAGCAACACGTCGTCGCATGTGTCGGCAAGGCCATTGAGAACCTCGAGCCGGCCAGCCTCACTTGGGGATCGGGCACGGCCACGTTCGCCGTCAACCGCAGGAACAACCCGGCGGCCCAGGTGCCCGAGCTGCGCGAGCAGAACGCGCTGAAGGGACCGCACGATCACGACGTGCCCGTACTGGCCGTGCGTACGGCGGCGGGGCGGCTGAAGGCCGTTGCGTTTGGATACGCGTGCCATGCCACGGTTCTGAGCGATCAGTCGTGGTGCGGCGACTACCCGGGCTTCGCCCAGGACGAATTGGAGTCGCGTCATGGCGATTGCGTCGCGCTGTTCTGGGCCGGCTGCGGCGCCGACCAGAACCCGCTGCCGCGACGCGAACTGGAATTGGCCCGGCAGTACGGCCGGCGGCTTGCCGATGCGGTATCCGAGGTGCTGGCCGGCGAAATGAAGCCGGTGGCCGGCCGGTTGGGCGCCGCCTTCCGCGAGGTGCCGGTGATGCTGGACAAACTGCCCACGGTTGCCGAATTGCAGCAAACTGCCGAGTCGGGGAACCGGTACGAGCAGGCGCGCGCGCAAATGCACCGGGAACGCATCGAAGCGGGACAGCCCATGTCCGAGTCGTATCCGTACGGTATCGGCGTTTGGGTCTTGGGTGATCAGGTCGAGTGGGTGTTCCTCGGCGGCGAAGTCGTTGTCGATTACGCCTTGCGGCTGAAATCGGAGCGTGACGGCACGGCGACTTGGGTGGCCGGCTACGCCAATGACGTGATGGCCTACATCCCCTCGTTGCGCGTCCTGAACGAAGGCGGATACGAGGGAAAGACCGCAATGGTATACTACGGACCGCCGACGGCCTGGGCACCGCAGGTCGAGGAAACAATCATCAATGCCGTTGGCGCCCTGGCAGCCGAAGCCCGCAAATAGAACAAGTCGTAGGGTGGGTGGTTCTGAACGCGTCGCGTTCAGGTTCACCCACGCGGGCATTGACGCGCTGCTGGAGTTCACGCTTTAGCGTGCCTGGAAGACTGGCTTCCGTGAATTCCTGCACGCTGAAGCGTGAACTCCAACGGCTGCCCGCTGAAGGAACATACCCACCAACGTCCGCAATTCGCGGTGGGTGAACCCGGCTGCTGAGACAGCCGGAACCACCCACCCTACCAAGTTCACCCGCCATTTTCACCCGCCTCGCCATTTGGAGAAAGACCATGAAGCGAACAGCCCGATTACATTGCGTCCTTGTGGCAATACTGGCCACGCTGCCTACGTCCACCGCCCGCGCCGACGATCCTGATCCCGGCTTGCTCGGCTGGTGGCGTTTCGACGAAGGGGCGGACCTTTACTCGGCCAACGCGGTCGACCCGGCCGGCGAGGCCGAGTTGCACAACGTGTCGTGGGTCAAGGGCGACTTTGGAACCGCGCTGAGGTTCTCCGGCTCCGACAGCCATGCGATCCTTCCGTCCGTACCGCAACTCGACGGTTCCGACGAACTGAGCCTCAGTGTCTGGGTCTATTGGGAAGGCACCGGGCAGTACCCGAACATCCTCTCCGGCGGAACGTGGAGTCCGGGCGGATTCCTCCTGTTCGTAAGCAATCGCACGTGCTCGTTCCGCATGGGTCGGCCGGGGCACCGGCATGGAGCGGCCAACGAGGCATGGACGGAAGCCTCCGCACCTCTGCTTTCCGACCTGCCCATGAAGCAGTGGGTTCACCTCGCGGCGGTCTTCAAGCGGCCGGAGATCACGACGTACGTCAACGGCAAGAAGGTCGGCTCCGCGAAATGGGACTACCCGGTCGGCCACAGTGGCGACATTCAAGTGGGCCGCTGGGGCGGATCGGTCAGCCACACCGGGCTGATTGACGATGTGCGCATCTACGGCCGGGCGCTGGACGCCGAAGAGGTGCTGGCCCTGGCCAACCCGGCCGGGCGCGAAGGCGCCGAATACACGGACCTGGGACCCGCGCAACCCGACGCAAAGGAATTGCTGCGACTGGAAACGCGACATGCCACCATGGTCGTCGGCGACAACGGCTCGCTCCTTTCGCTGAAGGAAAAGGAAACGGGGCGCGAACTGCTGGCCGGGCCGCAGCCCGTGCTGGCGGTCACCCAGGCGTCGGGGCGGCGCTTGCAGGCGCGGCGGATGCGACTCGAAGACGGCCTGCTTGTGGCCGATTTTCCGCGGGGCGCCGGCAGCGCGGCCATCCGAGTCGAGGCGAAGGACCAGTACTTCACCGTAACGGCCGCCGCGGTCGACGTACCCGACGCCGAACAGTTCACTTTCTTCCAGCTATCGCCGGCGCCGGAAGAGTACATTGGCAACATGGCCGGCCTCGCTTCCGACGATGCCTCGGGCGTGTGCCTGCGCAGCCTGGCCCTGGAGGTTGGGATGTCGTTTCATGGGCCGGCCCCACGATTCCGCGCTTCGACAACCGCCGGGCACGGGCTGGTGGGACACAGCGTCGGCCTGGCCGCCGGACCGCGGGAGCAACTGATCCCGATGCTTCGCGCGATGGCGGAGAATGAGCCGGTGCCGAAGTCGCGCGTGGGTGGCCCCTGGTCGATGGGCGCGGAGGAAACCCGGGGCTCCTACCTGTTCGCCGACCTAGCTGCCAAGGACACCGACGCGTGGATCGAACTGGCGCGTCGCGGCGGCTTCACGACCATCCACCTGCACGGCTGGTGGAGTTCGTTGGGCCATTACGAACCGCGGGCAGCCTATTTCCCCGGCGGACTTGACGAGATGAAGGAGACTGCCGACCGGATTCGGGCAGCCGGGTTGAAGCCCGGGACGCACACCCTGACCGCGTGCATCAGCACCAACGACCTTTGGGTCACTCCGGTTCCCTCGCCCGATCTGATCGCGTCGAACAGCTATACGCTGGCAAAGCCGCTCTCGGCCACAGACACCACGGTCTTCGTCAACGAGGTGCCGGCTGCCAACCACGATGTGATCTGGAGCTATTCCGGCAACGGCAATGCGTTGCGGGTGGGCCGCGAATTGATCCGGTACTCGGACATCTCGCGGGAGCCGCCCTACGCCTTTCTCAACTGCGAGCGGGGCGCCTTCAAGACCGAAGCCGCCGCCCACGCGGAAGGCACCGCGGTGGATTATCTGCAGCAGCGATACCTCGCCTTCTATCCCGAGCCCGACAGCCCCTTGGCGGATGAACTGGCCGATCGCATTGCCCGGGTCTACAACGAATGCGGATTGGAGATGATCTACTTCGACGGTTCCGAGGGCATGCGCAGCCGGTATGGAACCGACACGATGCGCTGGAAGATATTCCAGCGCCTCCGCGGCGGCGTGACCGAAGGCAGCGAGTGGGGCCACAACAGTTGGTGGATTCATTCCCGGTTGGGCGCCTGGGACCATCCGGTATGGGCCATGAAGCAGTTCCACGACGAGCATATCCGGCGCGCGTCGCGATTCCGTCTCACTGACCTGCTGGAGCCGCAACTCGGCTGGTGGGCCCCGCGGGGGCCGTCTGCCGTGGCGCGCGGGCACTTCCCCGACGAGATGGAATACTTCGCCGTGAAGAACCTGGCCATCGACGGCCCCATGTCGATCCAGGGCGTCCATGCCGTCGGGCGCCCCTGGAACGCGCGCGTGGAGGAGCAGCTTACCATCCTGGGATGGTACGAGCGGTTGCGCCTGGCCCGGTACTTCGACGACGCGACTTTGGAGCCGTTGGTGGAGCCGGGGAAGGACTTCCGCCTGCGGCTGAACTCGGAAGGCCGCTGGCAACTCACCCCGGTCCACCTGGCGAAACACCGTATCAGCGCCATGGGGAACGGGTCCGAGCAATGGACAACCGACAATCCGTTTTCAGGGCAGCCTTTGCGCGCCCGCGTGGAAGCGCTCTATAGCGTCGCAGCCTACGATGACGAGAAGGCCGCGGTGCTGGCCGATTTCGCCGATCTCGACGCGATGGGCAACCGCCGCAATGCGGCCGGGGTGACCGCCCACTTGGAATTGAATGCGGACGACGTCAAGGCTGGCGGGCGCAGTTTGCGGTTCCGCGCGACCAACTCCGGCGACACGTCCCACGGAGCATGGGCGCAAGTGGGCACGACCTACGAGCATCCGTACTTCAGCATGATGCCTGGCGACGCGATGGGACTCTGGGTCAAGGGCGACGGCAGCGGCGCGCTGTTGAACATCCAAATACGCTCCCCGCGCGAGTACCATGGCTGCACTGCGGATCACTATATTGACCTGGATTTCGTCGGCTGGCGGTATGTGGAGCTGCTGCTGCGCGAGCGCGATTCGGAACGGCTTACGGATTACGTATGGCCCTACAGCGGCGCCGGCGGCAGCCATGCCGTGTACCGGAACGCCGTGAACCGGGAACGCATTTCCGAGGTCAATCTGCTGCTGAACGAAATCCCGGCCGGCGGCGGCGTCGACATCCTGCTGAGCCCGATCCGCTCGCTGCCCGCGCAGCGCGCGGAACTGACGAACCCGTCGCTGGAAGTCGGAGGAACCAAGGTGGTCTTCCCAGTCACCATGCAATCGGGGCAGTACCTCGAGTTGGAAGCCATGGACGACTGCGTGCTCTACGACGAGCGCGGCGAGTTGATCGCGCGTTTCCGTCCGCAGGTCGAGGCGCTGCCCACCTTGGCTGAGGGCACAAGCGCGATCCGGTTCGACTGCACGCCGCCGGAGGGCCCCAGTGCGCGGGCGGAAGTCACCATCGTTTCGCTCGGGCAGCCGTTCGGCACCCGCCGGGCGGAGTCGGAAATCGACTGGGCCCGTCTCGATCGCGACTATGATATTCCTCGCGTCGTCACCCGGACCGACGGGAGCGATAATGTGTGGAGCATCCTCCGCAGGTCGGAAACACCCGGAGGTCAACAAGAGGGTCCGCCGGTATTGGAGGTCGAGATTGCCGTTGAGCAACTCGCCAAACCGAAAAAGGAAGGCGAGGCCGCTGAGGAGACCGCTCATCTCGATACGCCGGTCCTGACCCTTGGCGAACGATCGGTTCGGTTTCCGGTGCGACTGCTCGAAGGCCAGCGGCTGGTCTGCCGTGACCAAGCCACTTGGCAGGTGATTGGGGCCGACGGCGCCGAGGTAGCCGCGGGTGAAGTGGCGGGGCCGTTCCCACCGCTTGTGCCGGGCGCGAACCGGGCGATGCTCGACTTCCAGGAGAAGGCCGCAGAAAGCTTCCGCGTGTTGGTGAAGACGGTGAAGGTGTATCCTTGACGGTCAATCCCGGTAACGATTTGCGGATTCTGCCGGGAAGTCGAGACGCCGGATAAACGCATCGACTGGTGAGGTGATCAGCTCGCCATGGGTGTAGGTTACGCCGGGTTCAACCCATAGGGCGAACTCCGTACTGTCGGTGTGGCGGAGGACGTAGCTCTCGGTGTCGCCGCCGTCCGGCGGGTCCTCCGGCTCGTTTCGCCGGATGGCGGCGAAGTCAACGGCGGCAAGCTGGGCGAAGAGGGCCGTCACCGCCGCCTCATCGATCGAACATTCCCAACTGCCGGCGTTTACCTCCGTCTCAGCCACCCGGCCGTTCCGGCTCAGCGTAGCCCTTTGCCGACTGATGACGATTTCCTCGTGCCACTGCAATTCCGGCAGAATCGGCCCGGAGCTTGATGTATACGAAACCTGGTCGATCTCTTTCACGGCTGTTGATTCCATTGCATCCTCTCGTCCCGTCCGGCACCCAAACAGACAAATGCAGGACACCGCCACGGCAACTGCAATCGGGAAAGTCTTCATCGCATTTCCTCGTGCCTTGAGTGCCCCGTGGGGGCAAGCTGTTGTCATTATACCCATGAGTGAAGAGATATCTACAGAAATAGGCAGTTGCAGATTCTTTCCGATGAGTCATAATGGAGCGACCGGGTGATTTCCGGGCGCCGAGGGTGATGCGGCTCTGCCGGACCTTCCAAACCGAGAGCAGGTGCTATGATTTTCCGACCCATCATTCGCTTCTTCCTGGCTGGTGTTTTCGCCGTGCTGCCGCTGGTGATTACAGTCGCGGCGGTCATTTGGGTGGCCGGGTTTTTTGGGCAACTCGTCGGGCCGGGCACCCTGCTGGGTGAATTGCTGCGCAGCCTGGGGCTGCAAGTTGCCACGGACAAGACCATGGCCTACATCGTCGGCTGGGTTCTCGTGCTGGGCCTAATCTTCCTGCTTGGAGTACTCGTTGAGGCCGGTGCGCGGCGGCTGATCTTCGAGCGCCTCGACGCCATGGCCAACCACGTGCCGCTGGTCGGCGGAGTCTATGGCACGGCCCGGCAACTCGTCAGCATGATGGACAAGAAGAAGAGTGCCGACTTGCAGGGGATGCGAGTCGTCTTCTGCCAGTTCGGCAAAGAGACCGGTGCGGCGTTCCTCGCCCTGCTGCCCACGCCCGAGTCGTTCCGCATCGGCGACGTCGATTACCACGCCGTGCTCATTCCCTCGGCGCCGGTGCCCGTCGGCGGAAGCTTGATTTTCGTGCCGACTTCCTCCGTGGTGCCCGCGAATCTCTCCGTCGACGCCTTCATGAGCATCTACGTGTCGATGGGCGTCACCGGGCCGCAGTTTCTGCCATTGCCTCGCACAGAGGAGGAGTCTGCATGATGTTTCAACCGACCAAACGCCGCTGCCTTTGGGTGGCAAGTGCCGCCTGGCTGATGGTCCTCAGCGGCATCGGCGGAGCCCCGGCTGAAGAAGCCCCTGCCGGCTGGCAGGCAGGCGTGGCCCGCCGCGACATCACGCCGTCTGAAGCCGTGCCCATGTGGGGTTACGGGGCCCGGCGGGCCGCACCTTCGCAGGGCGTCCTCGATCCGCTCTTGGCCACGGCCCTGGTCCTGGAAAGCCACGGTCGCAAGCTGGCGATTGTAGGCCTGGACCTGGGCCGGTCGCCGTCGGAAGCGTCGCTCAACGCCATTCGGACGCAGATTCGCGAAGAGGCAGGCATTGAGGCCTCGTTCATTGCCGGGTCGCATACGCATCATGGGCCGGTCGTCGAACTGGCCGATCGGCCCGGCCGCGGCCGGGGGCGGTTCGATGCCACGCTGCGTTATCAGGAGCACCTGCAAAACCAGATCGTGGCCGCCGTGCTCGAAGCCGACCGGAATCGCCGGCCAGCCCGCATGGCCGTCGGCACGGAGCAGGTTGAGGGACTGAACCGGAACCGGCACGGGCGGGTTCACCCGGTTCCGGTGGATCGGGACCTGTCGGTGATGCGGTTTGACGATTCGGAGGGAAAGCCGATTGCGGTTCTGGTGAACTTCGCCGCGCACCCAACCCTTCTGAAGAGTTCGGACCTGCGCTTCTCTGCCGAGTACATCGGCGCCCTCAGGCAGATCGTCGAGCGCGAACACGGCGGGCTCATGCTCTTTATGCAAGGCGCTTCGGGCGATCTGTCGCCTGCAATGGAAGGGCGGTCGGGGCACGTCGAATACGGCGAAGCGCTTGGGCGCGAGGTGGTCCGCATTGCCGGGGCGATTTCCGTCCGGGAGGGCGCGCCGGCGTCCATGGCTTTCCGGGAGGAGCAGGTATCGTTCCGGCCGCGCATCGACATGCACAATCCACTCGTGCGCACGGCGCTGGGCATGGCCTTCTTTCCGGAGCTTATCGCCAACTACTTGGACGAGTACGCCGAGGAGGTTCGGCCGCGCCTCTCGGTCGCCATGCTCGACGCCGACGTGGTCATCGTGGGCATGTCGGCCGAGGTGTTCTGCGCGCACGCGATCCGGCTGAAGGAGCGTGCAACGGTCCCGCACCTGTTCTTCGCCGGGATGTGCAACGGCTACCACCAGTATCTGCCAACCATCGAAGCCGTTGCGGAGGGCGGGTACGGAACAGACCCGCCCATGGCGCCTGCCGAAGTCGGCGCCGGCGAGCGCCTTGCCGACGCCGCGCTGATGTGGATTCATGCAATGCAGGGGAAACCGCCGCAATCAGCCCTGCAGAAGATGCTGGGGTTGGAGTGACTCTCACCGCTCACGCCAACCCGGATGATTCATCTTCGCAGGGTGGGACAAGGTCGCGTACATCGTTGGTGGGCCCGCACAAGCCGCAATCAAGCTGATTTGCAGCCCGCTTGCTTCGAAGTACGCTGGCAGTAGTGACCGATGGCCCACCAAGGAAGCGGCTTGTTTGACCCACCCTACCTATCGTGAATAATCCGGGCGAAAGCCATGATGGGAACGGCCCGCTCAGAGTCCGGGCCCGGTGGGCAGGACTCCCTGGGGCACCCAGATCAACTGCACGGGAGCCACGGTCAAATCGGACTTGCGCGGGGGTAGCTGAATCGGCTGCACTTCGAGCCGGTCGGGGTGATGCAGTTCGCCCAGCTTGCGGGTTTCCGCCTCGAACTCCGCCTCGAGTTGGGCGACCTGCTGCCGCAGCGTCTCCACCGACTCGGTTGCCCGGCCCACCGCTTGCTTCTTCTGCGTGGCGCGGCCGACGCCGCGTGCGGCGGTAGTCGCTCGACCGACATTCCCGATGCTGGCCATCTTCCGCCTGGAAATGGCGCCCAGCACCGTGGCCGCAATCGAGATTCCGGTCTGAAGCCACTGCTGCTGGTACTGGGACCGCTCCCGCTCCACCCCCGCCTCGGCCGTCCGGATTCGCTCCTGCAACCGCTGAAGCTTCTGGCCGTAGGCGGCGCGGAGCTTCTCCACCGCTTGGTCCCGCTGCTCGCGTGCCGCCTGGCCGGCCCGGATCCGGAAATCGGCCTCGGACTCGCCCGGCTGGGAGGTGAGCTTCAGGGCGGGGATTGTATGAAGCGTCAGCCTCACATCGCGATAGAGCCGCGACGCGAGCTGCTTCTCCCACGCAGCGTACGACTTGGGTCGCGCCGCGGCCGGCGGGAGCGGGGCAAAGGTCGCTCCGGGCACCGGCTCGGTGTCGAGTTCCGGTGCGTCGGAGATCGTGGTTGCCGACTGCCAGGGGTCTGCGCCGGCGTCCTCGCCAAGCAGAACGAGCCGGCGAGCCGGTTCCCAATGGTCCACGTCGGTCTTGGCATCCACAAAATGAAGTTGCGCGGTACCCAGCAGCGCAGGCTGATACGCGGGGCTTCCCGCACTCGTGTGCCAGAACCGCTCGACGACGCCCGGCGGCACCACCGGCCGCGCGGCGCCGGCAGACGCGGCCGCCGGCGCGACAGACGGGGCGGCGGGCATGGCCGCAACCGTGGCAACGGGAGAAGCGGCTGGTACCGCGGGTAGGGATACGACCGGTGCCGCAGGCGGCGATGAGTCGACTGGCGCCGCTGTGCGACGCGACGCGGTCAGGGTCTGAATCTGCGACCGGGTCAGCGGCCCGCGCAGGTAGCAGAGCGCCCACCGCGTCTGGAACAGTACCGGCGCGTTGTCGTGGACGTTGTTCATCAAGAACACGCGGCTGCCGAGCCCGGAAAGGATCGTCTCGATCCGCTTGCGATCAAACCCGGAGCCTTGCGACGCCGACGCTCCTTCCAGCCCGTCGAGTACTCGGGCCTTGTCCCGCTCGGTCTGCAGCCGGCCCAGGAACCATGTCCCCGCGTTCGACAGGCCCTTGTAGTCCAGGTCCACCGGGTTCTGCGTCGCCAGGACCACTCCCACCCCGAACGCCCGCGCCTGCTTCAACAGCGTCAGCATCGGCGTCTTCGACGGCGGATTGGCCGTGGGAGGGAAGTAGCCGAACACCTCGTCCATGTACAGCAGGGCGCGCAGGCTTGACGTTCCCGGCTGCGTGCGCATCCAGGCAATCACTTCGTTCAACAGCAGCGTGACGAAGAACATTCGTTCAGCGTCCGACAGGTGCGCGATCGAAAGGACTGCGAGCCGAGGCTTTCCCTCGGGCGTCCAAAGCAGTCGCGGGACGTCGAGGGGCTCGCCCTCCATCCACGC
>JAVEUP010000043.1:0-45899 GCA_034005525.1 Thermoguttaceae bacterium
CCGGCAACAGTCAGCCGGTCAAGTTCTAAGTGCAGAACTGCCTGCCGCGTGGGTGAACCCGGATGCTGAGACATCCGGAACCACCCACCCTACGTCTTGTCAGCACCGATTTGCACCCAGAAACGGAAGAGCCTAACAGGTGTCTGTTCCCGGTTCACCGCAGGGCTTCGACCGGGCGCAGCCTCGCGGCGCGGCGTGCGGGCTGGACGCCGAAAAACGTACCGACCAGCAGCGCGAACACCAGCGCCAACGCGAGCGGCTCCCATGACATGACGGCTCCAATCGGCGTGAAGCGGGGCAACAGCGCAACGATTCCATAACCGACCACACTGCCCACAACCATGCCCAACAGGGTCACGGCCAGCGATTCGGTGAGGAACTGGATGAAAATGTCGCGGCGGGTGGCGCCGACCGCGCGGCGCAGGCCGATCTCGGCGGTCCGCTCCGCGACGGATATCAGCAAGATATTCATCAGCACGACGCCGCCCACCAGAAGGCTCAAGCCTGCCAGTGCTATGAGCAACATGCGGAGCGTGCCCGCGGTGCCGCGGACCATCTCGGCAATGACAATCGGGGTGATGAGGCGGAAGTCGTCCTCGTCGGGCGGGGTGATCCGGTGGCGCTCGCGCATCAGGTTGCGGATTTCCTCGGTTTGCCGGGCCATGAGGCTGGGATCGCGGGTGATGATGCGAATGGCGCCGACGTGGTCGACGTTCATCACCCGCCGCATGGCCGTGGTAACGGGAATGATGATGCGGTTGTCGAACTCGCCGCCACCTACACCGGCGCCACGATGCTCGAGAACGCCTTTGACGGTCAGCCGGACCTTGTTGCAATCGAGTTCCCGGCCGATGGGATTCTCGCCGCCGAACAAGTCGCGTTTCACGGCCGTGCCGATAATGCACACGCGGGCCATGGTGGCCACGTCCTCAGCGGTAATGCCCTCGCCCTCGGTTACGTTCCATTCCCAGGCGTCGTGCCACTCCGGCTCAACGCCCCAGACGGTCGTCCGCGTTTGGTTGCCCTCGTGCCGAAGGTCCATATCGAAGGCCCACGCCTGCGGCGTAACGATTTCCAGGTCGGCGATGTTCTCGCGAATGGCCTCGGCATCGTCAAGGGTCAGGGTGGTTACGGTTAGATCCGGCGGGGGCAAATCCCGGCCGCCGCCGGCGATGAGCATCATGGCCCGGGGGCCGAAGTTCTTCACCCGCTGCATCACGCGCCGTTCCGTGCCCTTGCCGATCGCCATAATGACCACCAGGGCGGCCACGCCCACCACGGTGCCCGCCATCATCAAAAACGTCCGCAGTTTGTTGCGGCCCAGTGAATGCAGCCCCTCGCCGGCAGTTCGAATAACTCGCATCAACAAATCTCCTGGGTCGGGGTTAGGTGTCATGTGTAGGGTGGGTGGTCCCGGCTGTCTCAGCAGCCGGGTTCACCCACGCGGACAATCCAGTTAATGTTCATGCCTCAGAGTGCCCAAAAGATTCCGCACTGCTTTATGCTCGCCGGAGCATGCACTCGAATAATCGCGATCACCAGCGTTCACACGACCACAAGGGCGCGTGGGTGAACCCGGCTGCTGAGACAGCCGGAACCACCCACCCTACGAGCTATTGCTCCGCTTTCTCAACTGCCGCGTCGCGAGGCTGGGCGACGCGGCGATCTTCGGCCACCGTGCCGTCGTGGAGGACGATCACGCGGTCGGCATGTTCGGCCACTTCCTCCGAATGGGTCACCAGCACGATGGTGCGCCCTTCGCGGTGCAGCCGCTTGAATATGGCCAGCACGTCCAGGCCGCTACGGCGGTCGAGGTTGCCGGTCGGCTCGTCGGCCAAGATCATCTCTGGGTTGGTCACCAGCGCGCGGGCGATGGCCACGCGCTGCTGTTGCCCGCCGGAAAGTTCGCCGGGCAGATAGGTCATCCGGTCCTCGAGGCCCACGGCGGTCAGGGCGGCGTCGGCCCGGTCCTCGGCATCCTCGGGATACTCGTGCGCGTAAATCAGCGGCAGCGTGACGTTCCGCAGCGCCGTGGACCGCTGCAGCAGGTGGAATTGCTGGAACACGAACCCGATCTTCTCGTTCCGCAAGTGCGAAAGCTCCTCGTCGTCCAGGTTGACCATATCGACGCCGTCGAGGTGATAGCTTCCGCCGGTGGGCTTGTCGAGGCAGCCGAGGATGTTCATCAGCGTCGACTTGCCGGTACCCGACGCGCCCATGACGGCAACATACTCGTTCGGGTCGATGTGGAACGAAACGTCGTGCAGTACGTGCGTCACGACGCTCCCGTTGCCGTAGGTCTTTTCGAGGTTCTTCAGTTCGATCATGGTTGCTCCTGTGTTACGGGTGCCTCCAGCAGTACGGTTTCGCCCTCCTCCAGTCCGGACGCGACTTCGACCCAGGGGCCGTCCCGCCAGCCCAGGCGGACCTCGCGCGGCTGCGGCCGGCCGTCCTCGAGGACATACACCAAGGTCCTGCCGCGTTCCCGCCGCACGCCCCGTGTGGGAATGGCCAGCACGCCTTGCCGCTCTTCCTGGAAGATGGTCACGCTTGCAGTCATTTCAGGCCGTAACAGGCCGTGGTACGGGGTTTCGATGTCGATCACCACGTCGTAATTGACCACGTTGTCCTGGATGATCGCCTTCGGATAGATAGCCGCGACGCGCCCCGCGAATTCATTGGCAGGAAAGGCATCGACGGTAAACCTGGCCCGCTGGCCGACGTTGACCTTGCCGATATCCACTTCATCGACGAACGCGTCGACCTGCAAGCGTTCGAGGTCGATAACCGTGACGAACGTCGGCGCCTGCATGGCTGCAGCCACCGTCTCGCCCTCTTCGGTCGACACCGAGGCGATCACCCCATCGATTGGCGAGGTAATGGTCGCATAGGAAAGCTGCACGTTGGCGTTCTCCACGGCCGACTGTGCCCGGGCGATTTCGGCCTTTGCCTGCCGCAAGTCTTCCTTGAACCGGGTTTCCGCAAGTTCGAGCGCCTTGCCGGCCGAGGCCACGCGTGCTCTGGCTACGGTGAATCGCTCTTCGGCACTGTCGAGATCTTCGAGGGTGGAGACTTTCCGCTCGTGCAACGTCCGTGTCCGGCCGAGTTCCTTCTCGGCCAGGAGGAAGGTGGCTTTGCTTTCCTCCAGGTTGACCTGTGCCTGTTCGATTTCCTTCGGCCTGAGCGATTCGACGGCGGCAAGCTTCGCCTCGGCTAGCTCCAGGTCCGCCTGCCGCTGTGCGACTACGGCTTCGAGGTCGGCCTTTTCCAACTGGGCCACAACCTGACCCTTGGAGACCGAATCGCCAATGTTTGCCAGCAAACGTTCCACCTTGCCCGACACCCGCGCGCCCACGCGGACCTCGGCCCCGATTTGCGGCTGGACGGACCCGGTGGCCAGCACGGAAGCGGCGAAGTCACGGCGGGCGACCGTATCGGCGGGCGGGGCGGTATCTTCCGAGCCGCGGGGCATGTGCGCCCAGAGCAGCCATGCACTCACCGCCAGGGCACATCCCAGCACGGCCAGCACGGACATTCGACGTTGCCGCTTTCGGCGCCGCCGCTGGACCGCCCGCACGGAGGCTGCGTCGTTCGCGGCCTGCAACCGTCCGCTCCGGACGCCGTCACCCGACACGCGCCCCGTTGGCCTGCGCGCCGAGGTCTCGTGCAATCGGTCCCGCTCGGGTTCTGCACGCAAGCTGTTCATTCGTCAATCCGGTTTCAGTGTTCAGCGTTCGGCCTTCCGGCACGCGCCGCCCGACATGGGCGGGCCTTGCGTACCGCACGCGGTCCGATCCCGCAGGAGTTTGAAGAATCGCTCCCGCTGGTCGGGTGCGAGGGTGTCCTTTTCTGCCAGCAGATGATCGACCATCTTCGCCTGAATCGTCTGCCTTACCGCGTTGATGTCGTCCTGCCTGGCACGGATCGCGTCGAGGTCGGTCGTTTCATCGGCAAGCATCTCAATCACCTCTGCTCGCATATCATCGATCTGCCTGCGAAGTTGCCCGACCGACTTCTGGAACGCGATTAACCGCGGCTCAATGACCGCCCATTGCTCAGCGGTCACGTCCAGTTGTCGATGCAACGGGCACCACACGCCGCCCTTGTCCGGCGGCTCCGACGCCGTCGCCCCGGTCGATGCCGCATGGGCGAGCCATATCGCCACAAACGCCGCGTTCAACGCCACGGAGGCAACCAACACATAGGGTTTCAGCGTCTTCCACATTGTGAGTTCCTTTGTCCTCGTGCCGCCGGCGTTCATCCTGCGAAACGTGTGTCACTTTCCCTCAGTGCGACTCTCAACCATCCCGGCCGAACGTCAAGTCCAGGTAGGCGCGGGCCAGCGAATCCTCCTGGTCGCCAACAATCTGCTCGAGGCCGCTCGCAGTCAGCACGTCGGCATGCCGTGTTTCCGATCCCAGCCTCTGCCAGTCGCCGTCGTACCAAACGTCGTTCCCCAAGAAGGCTCCCAGGGCAAGTCCGGCGGCCAGTGCCACCGCCATGCCGAATGCCGGCCGCAGACGGCGCCAGACGCTTCCTCCGGTCCAGGCCGAGCCATGCCGGGGAAGTGCCGTTTCGCATTGCAGCGCCTTCGCGCGGGCCACTACATGCTGAGCGAAACCGTCGGGTACCGGAGGAGCGGGCGCGGCGGCCAGGAGTTCGCACAAACCGCGCAGCCGCGACAGATCGCGCCGGCACTCCTCGCACCCACTGAAGTGCGCGGCAATTCGCTCGCGATCCGGGCCCGAAAGCCCGTCCTCCTCCACGGCCAGGTACGCCTCCAATTGCTTTCGGACAATGTGGCATCGCATGGTCAACATCACTCTTGCGGGTGGCGTGGATCGGCTCCACGAGGATTCCCGGCAAACAGCCGTGCAACGGATTGCAAAGCGCCTCTTTCCCTATCAACGTGCGAAGACCAAGAAACCCCCGCAGTCACTGCGCGCTTTTTTCAGCCCCGGCCTATTCCCCGGAGGTCGAACTCGGCAGCGAAGGGCATAAGGCGCCTACGGAAGAAAGCGGTCGAGTTGCTCAAACAGCGCCGCTCGGCCGCGGGCGAGGAGCCGTTCAACGGCTTTCACACTGGTTCCCATGACCGTCGCACTCTCGCGGCCGCTGAGACCTTCATAGTAACGCAGTACGATCGCGGCCCGCTGCTTCGGCGGGAGTCCGGCAATGGCTCGTTCGACGGCCCGGGCCCGTTCGGCTTCCTCCGCCTGGCTCGCGGGCGAAGCAGAAGGATCAGCCGGGTGCAAGCTGTCGCCGGCAGGCGCAGGCCGCCCTTTGCGCAGGTAATCGAGGCATAGCCGCACGACAATGCGAGCCAAGTACGTGCGGAACGACGCACTGGGGCGATAGCGTTCTCGGGCCTGGAAAACTCGCAGGAACGCCTCCTGGGCGAGGTCTTCGGCTGCATGCCGGTCTGAGACCAGCCGGTAAGCCACTCGCCAGGCCTCGGCCTGGTACCTTTCGACAAGCTGCTCAAAAGCGGCCCAGTCGCCGTTTGCCGCGGCATGCATCAGCGACGGATCGGAGGGCAACGACATCCTTCTCCTTCGAGTTCTGGTGAACCGCGATTGGCTCTCCGACCACGGCTCCAGCTTTCGGTACCACAACGAAGGCAACGCCGCCGGGCTGGGAGAGTAGCGGAGCCTCGGCCCCGGCAGATCAGTGGCCGGTTACCATCGTGCCAGAAAACCTTGCCGCACACAAACCGGTGCGGCGCACAAAACCACTCTACCGAGGTACTTATGACAGCCCGCCTATTATCAGAGCACCTCTTGACTTGCCGCGACGATTTGCGCAAAATATTAGAGGACGGGCGCGCCCGTCCGCAGCGCTCTCGATCATGGACGGGCGCGCCCGTCCGAAGATTACCGGAGAATCTCGCAGCAGTGGATCAGCAAATCATGCAGAAGGAATCGACTACCGCCGAGCCCTCTGAACGCAGCGAAGCCATCCTCCAGCAGGCCATCCGGACCTTCGCCGAACTGGGCTTTCGCGCGACCGACGTGCAGGTGATCGCCGATCGCGCCGGAGTGGGCAAGGGCACGGTCTACCGCCATTTTGGCACGAAGGAAGAACTCTTCTGGAGCGCCGCGTTCGAGGTGTTCAAGCGAATGCGCGCTACTCTGGTTCAGGCCGAAAGCGAAGTGTCGGGCGCCGTCGCCAAACTTCGTGCCGCTTGCCTTGCCTACGGTCGGTTCTTCGAACAGAACCCCGACTACCTCGAAGTGTTCGTTCAAGATCGGGCCGAGTTCCGCGGGACGGGTCCCGAAACCTACAAACATGACCACGAAGAACTGCTGCGCCACTTCCTGGGTATCGTCGAACAGGGCATCGCCGACGGCGAACTGCGCCCAATCGACCAGCGTAAGAGCATGATTGCGTTTTCCGGCTTGCTCTATGGTGTCTCAGTTCAAGGGTGCTACCTGCTGGACGGCCTGTCCATGCAAGAAGTGGTTGAGCACGGAGTCGAAGTGTTTCTGGCCGGTATGCAGACCCACCGTGCCGCGTCCGGCGGTTGCGCCCCGAAACAACCCACGACCGACGATCTCACTCCGCCCCCGTCCGAAACGCCAACCCAGCCATGATTCGACATCGCCATATCTGGTTTCATTTGCTGACGCTCGCCGCCCTGCTGCTGCCGGCCGCCGGTTGCGGCCGCACCGAGGCGACCGGACACAGCACCGGCCCATCGAAGCCGATTTCCGTGGCCTTCGCTCCCGTCCATCGGGCGACGATTCGGGCGGAACTCGATCTGGTCGGCACGCTGATTCCGGTTCGAGCAACGACTATCGTTTCCGACGTCGACGGCCGCATTGCGTCGTTCCCCGCCTCCGAGCGGACGATCGAATACGAGGAGGCCGGGCAGATGATGTCGCAGGCGCTTGGGCTCGACCTGGGGCATGTGGTGCGGAAGGGAGAGGTGCTCGTGCAGATCGATCCGGTCGACTTCGAACTGGCACTGAACGCAGCCAAGGCCGAGCACGAGTTGGCCAGACGGAACCTCGACCACTTGCTCTCCTGGCGCCGCGATGAGGAGATATTGCAGTTGGAGGCCATGCTGGAAGAAGCCCACGCGGCCAACACCCGGGCTCAAGCCGACCTGAACCGCTCCGAGCAACTCCTCGCGAAGCGAGCCGTCTCGCAGGGGCAGTTCGACGAAGCGCGGGCGGCCGCCCACATGGCGGCCGCCGGCGTGAAGCGGGCCGAGGCGGCCCTGACCCTGGCCAAGGCTGGCCCGACACCCGAGGAAGTGGCCGTGGCTGAAGGCCAGGTGGCCGCCGCCGCCGCGCATGTTGCCTTGCAGCAAGAGAAGCTCGACAAGACCACGATCCGTGCTCCCTACGACGCGGTGATCTCCGACCGCTACATCGACGTCGGTGACCGGGTCACGGCTATGCCTCGCGTGGAAATCATGCAAATCATCGATCCGCAGGTTCTCTTCGCGCAGGTGTCCGTCCCCGAACGGTACCAAGGCGTGGTCAAATTGGACGACGTAGCCGTCATCACGGCCGAGGGGATTTCGACGGCTATTCCCGCCCGAGTCGACCTGATCAACGCCAAGATCGACCCGGAGACCCGAACCTTTCGCATTCGCATTACCATCGACAACCGGCGGCAAATCCTCAAGGCAGGCGGGTTCGTGCGGGTAGCGTTGCCCGTCGGTTCGGCAGCCGAGGTGCCGGCCGTGCCCGTCGAGGCCGTCGTGTTCGCCGAAGGCCGGCCCGCGGTCTTCGTCTATAACCAAGGCCACGTGCGTCGCGTGCCGGTCGAGGTCGGCATTTCCGACGGGCATTTGTACGAAATCGCTTCCGGCGTCGAGCCCGGGCAGGAGGTGGCCGTCAGCCGCACCTCCCTCTTGGCCGACGGGATGCCCGTCAGCGCGGTTCGCCAGGCCGAAAGCGACCCAGGGAAGCTGTCCTCGCCCCATGCACCTGCGAACGAGGAAACGGCGCCATGAAGATATCGGAAACGTGCATTCGCCGGCCGGTGTTCGCCTCGATGATGATCCTGGCGATGGTCGTCTTTGGCGTGGTCTCGTACCGCACGATCGGGGTCGACCTGTTCCCCGACGTCGACATTCCCGTGGTTACGGTGACCGTGCCGTATCCGGGCGCCGACCCCGAAACGGTCGAAACCGAGGTGACCGACAAGGTCGAGGAGGCGGTGAACACGATCAGCGGAATCAAGACGCTCCGGAGCGAGAGCATCGAAGGTCTATCGCAGGTGTTCATCGAGTTCGAGCTGGAGATCGACGTCGACGTGGCCAGCCAGGACGTGCGCGACAAGGTGGCGGCGATCCGCGGCGACCTTCCGCTGGACGTCGACCCGCCGATCGTCGAGAAGCTCGACATCGACGCGGCGCCCATCCTGGCCATCGTGCTCTCGGGGCCGGTCTCCATCCGCGAATTGTCCGAGTTCGCCGACAACCAACTCAAGCCGCGCATCGAGAACGTCGACGGGGTGGGAAACGTGCGATTGGTGGGCAAGCGCGAGCGCGAAATCCGCGTTTGGCTCCGGGCCGACCGCCTCCGGGCGTTGGGGCTGACCGCCGAAGACGTGATCGACGCCCTCAGCGCCGAGAACCTTGAACTGCCCGGCGGACGCATCGAGACCTCCGACCGCGAGGTCATCGTCAAGACCAAGGGCAAAGTGGAGCGGGTGGAACAATTCGGCGAGATCATCGTCACCCGCCGGGCCGGCGCACCCATTCGCGTGCGCGACGTGGCGTGGGTCGAAGACGGCATGGAGGACATGCGAAGCGTTGCTCGGCTTGACGGCACCCGCGCCGTCTCGCTGCTGGTCCGGCGGCAGTCGGGGACGAACATGCTTCGAGTCGCGCAGGCGGTCAAGGGCCGGCTCGACGACGTGCGCCGCGTGCTGCCGGAAGGGTACGAACTGAACGTCGCGCAGGACCTGTCGGTGTTCGTCGAGCAGAGCATCGACGAGGCCGAAGGTGAACTGCTGCGCGGCGGCGTCCTGGCCGTGCTTGTTATCCTGTTTTTCCTGCGCAGCATACGCGGATCGTTCGTCGCGGCGATGACCATCCCGACCACCATCATCGCAACGTACAGCTTCATGCTCGCGATGGGCTTCTCGGTGAACATGCTCACCATGCTGGCGCTGACCATCTCGGTGGGCATGATCATCGACGACTCGATTGTCGTCCTGGAAAACTCGTACCGGCACATGGAGGAGGGGTTGCCCCGCATCCAGGCGGCCATCCAGGGCATTTCCGAGATCGGGTTTGCCGTTATCGCCACGTCGCTGGCCATCGGCGCGGTGTTCGTGCCCGTGGCGTTCATGGAAGGGATCATCGGGCGGTTCTTCTACGAGTTTGGGCTGACGGTGGCGTTTGCGGTGGTCGTCTCGACGTTCATCGCCCTGACGCTTTCGCCCATGCTTTGCTCGCGCGTGCTGAAGGTCCCGACCAGTCACGGGCGCGCGTTCAATTTCGTCGAGCATATCCTGGAGGCGGTCGAACGCGCCTACGGCCGGATACTCCGCACGGCGCTGAGGCACCGGTTTACCGTGGTGGCGGCGTCGCTGGCCGTATTCGCCTCCAGCCTGGCCATCACGCCGTTCCTCGGCAAGGAGTTCATACCGGCCCAGGACGAATCGCAGTTCAACATTCAGGTGGAAACGCCCGTCGGCACTTCGATCCACGCCACCAGTGACGCCTTGGCCGAGATCGAGCGCCGCGTGCGGCAGCTTCCCGGCGTGCGCGATACATTCACGACCATCGGCGGCGGGACGGAAGAACGCGTGAACGTGGCCTCCGTGCTGACGCGGCTGGTGCCCACCGGCCAGCGGCGGCACTCGCAGGCCGATATCATGCAAATGGTGCGCGGCTCGCTGGCCGACTTGCGGCATCTGCGCATCAGCGTCGAGATCGTCCAGGCCGTCGGCGGGGGCGGCTTCCGCGTCGCGCCGTTGCAGTACAGCATTCAAGGGCCGGACCTCGATACCCTGGCCGACTACAGCGGGCGGGTCATGGCCGAAATGGCCAAGGTACCCGGCATCGTCGATATCAACTCTACCTACGACGCCGGCAAACCGGAGACCAACGTCGTGATCGACCGCGAGAAGGCGTCGGACCTGGGTATTAAGGTGCGCGACGTCGGGCAGGCCGTCCACGCACTGATCGGCGGACGCCGGGCGACCGTGTTCGAAGAGGGCGGCGAAACCTACGACGTGCGCGTGCGGTATGCCGAACAGGACCGCGACCGATCGGGCAAGGTGCTTCAGGTGCCGGTTCGCACCACCAGCGGCACGCTGGTCGACCTGGACAGCCTCGTGCATATCGAAGACGGAACCGGACCGGTTCAGATCAGCCGTGAGGACCGCAGCCGGCAGGTGCTCGTGCTGGCCAACCTGGAAAGCTTCAAGCCGCTTAGCGAGGCCATGCGAGACGTTTCGGAAATCGAGGCCCGGCTGTCGCTGCCCCCCGGTGTGCAAACGCGGTTCGTGGGCGACGTGCAGATGATGGAAGAGTCGTTCGCCAGCATCAACTTCTCCCTCATGCTGGCCGTGGTGCTCATCTACATGGTGCTCGCCGCGCAGTTCGAGAGCCTCGTGCATCCGTTTACAATCATGCTCTCGCTCCCCCTTTCGCTGGTCGGCGCCCTGGGGCTGCTGGCAATCACCGGCCGTACGCTGAGCATCTTCTCGATGATCGGCATGATCATGCTGATGGGGCTGGTCACGAAGAACGGCATCCTATTGATCGATTACACCAACCTGCTGCGCCAGCGCGGCATGAGCCGCAACGACGCCGTCCTCCGCGCCGGACCGGTCCGGCTGCGGCCCATCTTCATGACCGCCTTCTCGACCATCGCCGGAATGCTGCCGGTGGCCATCGGGCTGGGCGCCGGGGCCGAGGCGCGGGCTCCGATGGGTACGGCCATCGTGGGCGGCATGCTCACCTCGACCGTGCTGACGCTGGTGGTTGTGCCCGTGGTCTACACCCTCATGGACGATCTGGGCCTCTGGGCTCGCCGGCTGGTCTTCGGCACCGAACGCGCGAGTGCCCCGGAAGCAGCAGTGCCGGACAGGTCCCATTCAGGCAACGGCAACGGCGAGCCTCCGGCACCGACCGTCCGCCTCGACGGCAGCAGCGAGACGATCCGCGTGCTGCATCAGAAGCCGACCCGGGAAACGCAAGAGGTGAACGCCGAAGCGTAGCCGGCTAACCGTTGTCGTCATCGCAGACGATCCCTTTGTCACCCTTGCACACCCCGATCGTGCCAGCAGCCGGATTGAACGAACCGTTCAACGTCCTGTGCTAGCTGCACGCCTAGTAGCTCTTGTGGAGCTACTGCTCCACTTTCGCCTTTTCACGGCGCCGGCTGGGCTTGCAGACAATGAGCAAACCAAGTCCCACGGCGAAAATGGCCAAGGCATAGGGCAAAACCCAGGGTGACGCGGAGCGGCCGCCGACGCTCGGGCTATCCTGCTGCTGGGCCCAAACTTGGGTGACGGTCGACAGCCAGCAAACGGCGGCCAGTAGGCATGCGCTCAGACGCCGCCCGAATAGTCGTAATTGTCTCATTAAGCCAACTCCTTTCCCAGCCAGACATCGACGGGCCGGGCGATGCGCCGAAACTCGGCGGTGGGCATGGCCACGGTATCCCACTTAGGCGAAATCATGTGCGCGGCGGCCGCGTAGTCGCGGAGCCGAACACCCACAAACCCATACAGACTATCACGATACTCGAAAAGTTGGGCCTCCGGTAGTGGTGCCCGATCGGTGAGCACGTCGTATGCAAAAACGAACAACGCACGAAACGACTCGCCGAACAAATCCTCCCATTGGGCTAGGCTTACCAAGTCGTCGCGCGTCGACCAGTTCTTCCAGTACTGCTTGCCCACCTCTCCGGAGGGGAACCGGCGGCCCTTTACGTCCACAAGCCAAGTTAATTCGCCTGGTGAAGAGACGATGAAGTCGAGGCTCTTGATCGAAGCACCGTTGCTCAGCACACTCCGCTTGGCCTCGTCGACCGCCACGTAGGGTACGCCTCGGCTTCGCAGATACGCCTCGAATGCGGCCTCGTAGTGGTTGTCGCGGTTCATCAGGAAGGCGCTCACGCGAGTGATGGTCGTGCCCGGTTATTGACGCGTGCGTAGCGAATGACTTGGCCAGCCGTCCGAAATCGCCGGTTTTGCCGACTCCTGTTGGTCGGACTCGGTTCGTTCGCCCGCAAGCGGCAATAGATCACTTCTTCTGTAGGTAATTATAGGCGCCTTCGCCCAGCCCGCCAGTAGGGTGGAATGCAACCCAGGCCGTTCTTCCAGGGCACTCAAGGACTTCATCCCGCAGGGAGCCTCCACGGGCACACTCGGCGCAGCCGCCACAATTGGCATCTGTTGCCCCGTATTGCGACACTACCGTCGTTTGCAAGCTAGACTTATCCGGGCGCGGAGTATCCCTACAGGGCGCCCACTTTGCCGAGGCCCCCTCACAATCGGAACCGTCGGCGAGTAGGAGACTTGCAGCTTGCGCGAGGAAGCGTTCATGGCGAAACTCACTTCCACACTCCGGACCACTGACCCGCAAGGGACCAATTTCGACAAGCTCAAGCAGCGCATCCACAACAAGCTGGTCGATAAGCTTGACCTCAGCCGCGTGGGTGAACTCGAGGGCGATAAGCTGCGCCGCGAAATCCGACTGGTCGTCGAGCATCTTTGCGATACACAGGACACCCTGCTGAATCGCAGCGAGCGGGAACGGCTCATCGAGGAGGTGCTCGACGAGACGTTTGGTCTCGGGCCGCTCGAAATGCTGCTGAAAGACCCGACCGTCAGCGACATCCTGATCAACGGCCCGAAAAGCATCTACGTGGAACGCCGCGGGAAGATGGAGAAGACGACCGTTGCCTTCCGCGACAACGACCATCTGATGCAGATCATCGATCGCATTATTTCCAAGGTGGGCCGCCGCGTCGACGAGACCTGCCCGATGGTCGATGCACGCATGCTCGACGGCTCCCGTTTCAACGCCATCATTCCACCGCTGGCGCTCGACGGGGCGGCTGTGTCCATCCGGCGCTTCGGCGCCAACCCGCTGAAACTCGAAGACCTGTTGAACTACAAGGCGTTCACCCCCGAAATGGTGATGTTGCTTGAAGGGGCCATCAAGGCGCGGCTGAACATCATCATCAGCGGCGGTACGGGTTCGGGAAAAACGACGCTGCTGAACACGCTGTCGAGTTTCATTCCCAACACGGATCGGATTGTAACGATCGAGGACGCCGCGGAGTTGCAGCTTCAGCAGGATCACGTCGTGCGGCTGGAAACGCGGCCGGCCAATATCGAGGGGAAGGGCGAAATCAAGGCTACCGACCTGGTGCGCAACGCGCTGCGCATGCGTCCGGAACGGATCATCATCGGCGAATGCCGCGGCACCGAGGCCCTCGATATGCTGCAAGCCATGAACACCGGCCACGAAGGATCGCTCACGACCATCCACGCCAACACGCCGCGCGACGCTATCGCTCGGCTGGAAACCATGATCATGATGGCCGGGTTCGAGTTGCCTCTGAAAGCCATGCGCACCCAAATCGCCAGCGCCGTCGACTTGGTGGTTCAGGCGTCGCGGTTGCAGGGCGGTCCACGGAAGATCACTTACATAACCGAAGTCGTCGGCATGGAACAAGACACCGTGGTCATGCAGGATATCTACCGGTTCGAGAAGATGGGACTTGACGAGACCGGGCGTGCCTACGGGCAGTTTCATGCAACTGGAATCCGTCCCGGTTTCATGTCCCGGCTCGAAGCCGCCGGCGTGCGGCTGCCGTCGAGCGCCTTCCGACAACGCGTAATGATGGAAGACTAGCCACCTGAAGCGGGTAACTGCCCATGACTCCCATTATCTGGATCGGTATTGCCGTTTTCGTCTTCGTGGCGGCGCTCGTCGGAAGCGTGGCGCTGCTTCTACGCGACCGTGAAAGCTCTGCGGTCGAGGACCGGCTGGACATGCTCACCAGCCTGGGATTGGCCCGTGAAGGTCTCGAAAAGGAAAAGAGCGTCCTTGCCCATCCGCTCGACGACGGGCCGGGAATGTTCGACAGCTTCTTCACTCGATTCGGGAATGTCGGCTTGCTGTTCGAGCAGGCCGATACCTCGCTCACGTTGACGAAGCTGGTGCTCATTTCCGGGCTAATGGCCGGAGGGGGAATGGCGCTGGGCTTCGTAGTGAGAATCCACCTGGCGCTGCTGCCCGTCCTTGGCGCGCTGCTCGGCAGTTTGCCCCTCATGTGGGTCCTCTGGCGCCGAAAACGCCGCTTGAAGCAATTCGCCGCGCAACTGCCCGACGCGCTCGAAATGATTGCCCGCGGACTCCGCTCCGGGCAGAGCCTCGGCTTCGGGTTCAGCAGTGTGGCCGAAGAGATGGCCGACCCCATCTCCCGCGAGTTCCAGCGCGCCTTCGAGGAGCAGAACCTCGGCATTCCCCTCGAAGAAACGCTGCGCGACCTGTCGGAACGGGTTCCCAACCTCGACCTGAAGTTCTTCGTGACGGCCGTGGTCCTGCAACGCCAGACCGGCGGCGACCTGGCTGAAATACTCGACAAGATCGGCTCGCTTATTCGGGACCGATTTCGCATTTGGGGCCAGGTGCAGGCGCTGACGGGCGAAGGGCGTCTTTCCGGCCTGGTGCTGCTGGCCTTGCCGTTCGTGCTGTTTTTCGCCGTCTACCAGCTTAACCCGGCCTACCTTATGCTCCTATTCACCGACCCGATGGGTAAACAGATGCTTGCTGGGGCCATCATTATGCAGGTGATCGGAGCACTGGTCATTCGGAAGATCGTCAACATTCAGGTTTGACCCGCACAGAACGTGGAAGAAGCTTGGGGGCCATCATGCTCGTGCTTGCCAATAGTCTGCTGAACTTTGAAACACTGTTACCCCTTGCCCTATTCGGAATGTTTGCGGCTGTGGCGTGGTGGGTACTGGAGCTGGTGGCCGCGGGCAAGCCGCGCGCCCTGGAGCGACTTGATGAACTGAAGAATCCGCGCAAGCGGACAGCCGAGGCCGCCGGCGCCCTGAAGAAGCAGGATGCCATGACGCGCGTGCTCGAAAAAGCGACACCGGCTCTTGCCAAACCGCTCGAGCCGAAGAGCGAAGTGGAAATGAGCCGCCTGAAACTGAGGCTGGCCAACGCCGGCTTTCGCAGCGAGGCCGCCGGCAGCGTCTTCCTCGGCCTGAAGTTTGCGGGCCTCCTGGTCGGCCTGTTCCTTGGAGGCGGCACGATCCTCGGGCTCGGCGGCGTGAGCCAGAGGACGCTCATCAGTGCCGTCGCTCTGGCAGGGTTCTTCTTCTATCTGCCGGAACTCGTGGTGGGTTTCTTCGGCAACAGCCGCAAGAAGGCCATCTTCCTGGCCTTGCCCGATGCATTGGACCTGATGGTCGTGTGCGTCGAGGCGGGGCTCGCGCTGGATCAAGCCATGCGAAAAGTGGCCGACGAGATGAAGAGCACATACCGCATATTGGCCGACGAGTTCGCCCTGGCGAATTTCCAACTACAAATGGGCCGGCCGCGAGCCCAAGTGCTCCACGAACTGGGAGTGCGCACCGGCGTATCGGACTTGCGCAGCCTTGCCGCCGTACTCATCCAGGCCGACAAATTCGGCTCCAGCATCGCCCAGGCTCTGCGCGTGCAGAGCGACTCGATGCGCACCAGGCGCCGCCAAATGGCCGAGGAAAAAGCTGCCAAGACCGCCGTGAAGCTCATTTTTCCGCTCGTCCTATTCATCTTCCCCGGCATCTTCGTGGTCCTGGTCGGCCCCGCCGCCATCACCATGGTCCGCGAAATGTTCCCGGCCATGAGCGGCGGGTAGCCCCGGCCGTCAGAGCGACTCAGCCAGACGGTAATGATATGCCCGCCCCTTTCCCGGTACCCCCTTGGCGGGAAGCGTCTGGATTCGTCAGAATATGGTTAATCGTTTGCGGACGAGTGTCCCCTTCTCGAACTCCCTTACAGCGATGCCAAGCGAAGACGCCAATTCGTTAGGCCCTCCCGGGGCGGGAGTGTTTCCACCGCCACGTCCACAAGTCTGCTGCGGCGGATGCGCGAGGGCGATGTCCGAGCGTGGCAACGGCTGGTCGACCTCTACGCGCCGACAATCTATCACTGGTGCCGTCAGACAGGGCTTGGCGATGCCGATGCTGGCGACGTGGTCCAGGAGGTGTTCAAATCGGTCATTACCAGCCTGGAAGGCTTCGATAGGGATCGTGGCGGTGGCTCCGGGGCATTACACGGCACCGCATTCAGGACCACTTCCGACGCCAAGGCGGCCGGCCGGCGGCCCGGGGAGGCACCGACGCCCAACGGCAATTGCTGGAAATTGCTGATGTGACCGACCCATCTCTACCAGATGGCCAACCGAATCCGGAGGCCAACGTCTGGCATCGGGCCGTGAAACTGGTCCAGGCCGAGTTCGAGGCGTCTACGTGGCGGGCATTCTGGCGGGTGGCGGTCGACGGCCAACGGCCCGCCGACGTGGCGGAAGAACTGGGCATGACCCTTCACGCCGTCTACAAGGCCAAGTCGCGCGTATTGCGGCGCGTGCGCCAGGAACTGGCCGACCTGGAAGAGGCCGACGACGTGTGAGTGGGAGTGAAGTGCCTTGCACTCGCATGAGAAGGGCGTTGGACGCTAACCGACGTGTCTACAACGACTTACGTCGCGAACGGAAAATGCTGTCAAACTCGCCCGCATACTCTATCAGACGATGTGACTGCTCCCATAAGTCTGTCCCCTTCGGCCCCTGTACGCCTGAAAACGAGACCGACCGATGAACACCCTATCGTGCCCGAGTTATGAAGAGCTTCGAGCGTACGTTGCGGGCAGACTCGACGACGAGGCGTCCGAGGCAATTTCCAGCCATCTCGACGGCTGTTCCGACTGCCAGACCCTGATCGCCACCGTCGACGACCGGGACGACACCCTGTTGGTCAGGCTGCGGCAGGCGCCGGCCGGCGCCGCCTATGCCGGGGAGCAAGCGTACCACGAGGCCGTGCGGAAAGCTAAGGCGCTGGTCGGTTCGGCCGTCGCAGACGAGGTCCCCGCCGCAGGTGAATCGGAAGAGGCAGCGTCCGGTCTCGGCCAGCTTGGCGAGTACACCCTGCTGGCCAAGCTGGGCGAAGGCGGCATGGGGACCGTGTACAAGGCCCTGCAAACGAAGCTCGAAAAGCTGGTTGCCGTCAAGATTCTGCCGAAGTCGCGTATGGAGGACGAGCGGGCGGTGGCCCGGTTCGAGCGGGAGATGAAGGCGATCGGCCGGCTGAGCCATCCGAACATCGTCCAGGCATTCGACGCCCGCGAAATCGACGGCACCTCGGTCCTGGTGATGGAATACGTCGAGGGCATCGACCTTTCGCACCTGGTGCGGGAAGCCGGCCCACTGCCGGTGGCCGAGGCATGCGAACTGATGCGCCAGGCCGCCGCGGGCTTGCAATATGCCCACGAGCACGGGCTGGTCCACCGCGACATCAAGCCCTCGAACCTCATGCTCGAATGTAGCAGGCACACGCCGTGTGCCGTAACCGCAACTGGTAATCCCCCTCTCGCCACCCCCGCGGACGGCACACGGCGTGTGCCTACTACATTGAAGATTCTCGACCTGGGGCTTGCCCTTTTGGGCACCGGGCAGCCCAACGGCGAGGAGATGACCGGCAGCGGGCAGGCGATGGGCACGGCCGATTACATGGCCCCGGAGCAGTGCTGCGACAGCCACACGGTCGACATCCGGGCCGACATCTACTCGCTGGGCTGCACGCTCTACAAGATTTTGACCGGGCACGCTCCGTTCAGCGGCCCGAAATACCCATCGGGAATCAGCAAGATGATGGCGCACATGCAGGAGCCGGCCCCGCCGCTGGCCGCGCAGCGGCCCGATTTGCCGGCCGGCCTGGTGGCGATCGTCGAGCGCATGATGGCCAAGGCGCTCGAAGACCGCTTCCAACTTCCCGCCGACGTAGCGGCCGCCCTGGCGCCGCTGGCCGCCGGGGCCGACCTTGCCAAGCTGGCGGCCAAGGCGGACAAGACGGCGCAGCCGGTGGAAAGCAGGGAGCGTTCGGTCCTCAGTACCGATCCCTACCCGTCCTCGGCACTGGCCGGCACCAAGCCAAGCCACGCGGACTCCCTCTCCCGCCGGGCGAGGGCTGGGGTGAGGGCTGCCTCGCCCGGTTCGTCCCCGCCCCGCCGCCGCTATTCCCGCTGGGCCATCGCCGCGGCCGCCGCGCCGCTTTTCCTGCTCGCCCTGGGGGTGGTGATCTGGATCAACCGCACGCGGGTTGAAGTGCCGGATGGGAGCACCGTTACCGTCCGGCCCGATGGCGGAGTCGAGATAGCGACCACTGGCGAGCAGTCGCCCGACACAGACGACCAACCAACGGCGGGCGGATCACCATCGGACGAGCCGGGCCAGTGGATCGACCTCTTGGCGCTGGTCGACCTGGAGCGGGACGTGTTTTGGGGGCGTTGGCAGCGAAGTACGAACCAACTCCAGTCGACGGACGGAACGCTCAGGCTGCCAGTCCGCGTGGAGGGTGATTACCAACTGGAAATCGCATTCCGCCGGGAACGAGATGAGCAGGTGGCCGTTGTCCTTCCCGTCGGCGCCTGGCGGCATGTATCGTTGATTCTCAGCCGCGGCGAAGATGCGGGACTGGAATGGGTCAACGGTAAGAACCTTGCGGAGAATCAGCCGCCCTTGCGAGTTTCTTCACCGGTGGCTGCCGGTGGCGGTAAGCACACGGCGACAATCCGAGTTCGCCAGCGAGCCGGCCAAGTGGCCATCGAAGTCGATGTGGATGGCGAGCCGTTTATCACTTGGGAAGTCGATCCAATGCGAGTGACCGTGGAGGGACGCGAGCACAGGTTGCCGGAGCCGTCGCTTGGTTTGTGGGTACAACGGTGGAAGAAGGAACCCAAGCCCGTGTCGTTCTCTTCAGCCCGGTTGCAGATGCTCTCTGGTAAAGCCGAGCCGGGATTCCGCTGGGACCTTGCAGCCGGTGAGCCGATCCGCGTCGAGCGGACGACTATCGATGTTGAGCCGGAGACGGCGACCGTCGAGCGCGGCCAGCCGATTTCCGGCATTGCACTGGTCAGCCGGCCCTCGCATCTTCCGGGCGTGCAAAGCTGGACGGTTGACACTCGCGGCCACCGCGGGGCGATTCGCGATGTGCAATACTCGCCTGATGGAAGATGGCTCGCCTCGGCTGGACGCGACGGGACCATTCGCGTCCTCGACGCGAAGACGGAATCGCTCTCGCGCGTACTCCTGGGCCACGTAGGCCCACTGCGATGCCTTGCCTGGTCGCCTGATGGAAAGTACCTGGCGTCGAGCAGCGACGACGGGACGCTACGATACTGGGACGCGGCGGGTGGCCGCCTGCTACGCACGGTGCGGCCCGACACGGTCCGACTCCATCGCCTGGCGTGGTCACCCGACGGAACTGCAATCGCCTTCACGGCTGCCGGTGGGCAGATCGGTTTGTGGAATCCGACCGCGGCCCGTGTCGATCGGGTGTTCGACGAGCCGGGCGGCTGGGCAATTGCCTGGTCGCCCGACGGAACGCGGCTTGCTTCGACCGGCAACTATCGTACCGTATCGATCTGGGATCCGGCAACGGGCCAAGTCGTGGCATCTCACTCGCTCGATGGAGAATATCGTGACCCGGTCTGGTCGCCTGATGGACAGACGATCGTTGTCAACGCGGGATCGAAGTTCCTGATTCTTGATGCGCTGACGGGACTCAATCTCGGACGCTTAACATCCCATAATGAGGCGCACGCCCCAACATTTTCGCCCGACGGATCGCTGCTTGCGTGCCCGAGGTGGGACTCTGGCGATATCGAGTTGCTGGAAATGGCATCCGGCCGAAGGTACGCGTATTATCCTGTAACGAACCTCCATTTGACGCCAGTCCATGTCTCTTGGTCACCTGATGGCCAGAAGCTTGCCAGCGGCGGTCACGGTGGATGGGTGGAAACAGTTGTACCCACTCGCGGCGAGAATCGCCCGAGAGTCGCCCTGAAGGGTCACAGGGGCAATGGTGTCCCGGAGCGGGTCGGGATTCCCGCTTGGTCACGTGACGGAACAGAAATCGCTGTGATTACACAGTATCCCCACGGGCCTCACGCGAGAGCACTGCGAGTTGTCAACCTGGCCGATCGTGATTTGGGGCGGCGCAGTGTGCGTCTTGGCGTGGCAGAATACTCAGTTGCTTGGTCCGGCGACGGTGCCCGTCTGATTACCGTGGGGAATCCTTCTGTTATTTGGTCACGTGATTTGACCGAGCAACTAGCGCAGATAGAAGGCGACTTCTCCCGGTCGTATCTTATTTGGCCGCAGCTCTCACCGAACGGCCGGTTGATTGCCGTCGCCGATGGTTATTCCGGTAATCCCAGCACGGCTCTCGTCGACCTGGCGACTAGCGACGTGATCAGGATCAAGAGCCGTACGGAAGACAGCAGCGTCGTCTGGTCACCCGACGGTCAACTGCTCGTTCTCGGCAAGCGCGACGGGCGGCTGGTGTTCTACGACGTGGCTGCACGGAAGATTCTGGAGGACGTCAAGTGGCATGAGGGCGAGGTTGAATATCTCGCGTTCTCGGCCGACGGGCGGCGCCTAGCGTCGGGTGCCAACGACGGCTCGGTGCGTATTTCCGATCCGGATACCCGCCAGCCGCTAGCTCGGCGAACCGTGGATGGGCCGGTTACGTCACTGGCCTTCTCGCCCGACGGTTCCCAATTGGCCTGCGGCGGCGGGCAATCGTGCTGGCTGCTGGAAACGAACCTGGGTCAGCTCGTCTACCAGCTCGATGGCCGGGCCGACTCGTTGGCCTTTTCCGGCGACGGCCGGGAGCTGCTGGGCATTGCCGCCGACGGGAGTCGGCGACGTTGGGATCCGACCTCGGGTAAGTTGCTGGCCGACGACGTGGCCCATCCCACGCACTGCTCGCCCACGAAGCTCAAGTGGTCGCCCGACCGAAAGTATGTTGCGGCCTCGGTCGAGGGCCTGGCACTGCACATCTGGCGAACGGACGACGCCCAGCCGATGGGCGCGATCGGCCTGCTCAACGACGATATACTCATCGTTTCGCCCGAGGGCCACTACCGCACCTCGCTCGACGAGCGGAACGACCTTGTGTATATCGTTCTGGACGAGTCCGGTGAGCAGAAAGTCTTCACTCCCGCCGAGTTCGCCAAGACGTACGGCTGGGAGAACGACCCGGCAATGGTGACGCTGGGCACCATCATCGGCCCGGCCCCGGCGGAAAATGAATGATCGCACCAGCGGTTGCGATTAGGACAGACGCATTATATGCCCAGAATTCTCGAAAACGCCGCTTCCTGTCTCCGGAATCACGCGAGGCTTCGGATCCTCAGATAATCTGCGCGTTGGGCAACTACCAAACCACTTCGACGCCTTATCCCCACTGCCCAAAGCACCCTTCGTGCGGGCTGTCGGGATAATGGGGACGGAGGCAGGGGTGGCGCAGGGCGACCTGCTTCTCGACGCGGTGGAAGATGGACTCGCAGGTGGCGGCCAACTCGCGAAGGCGTTCCGCTTCCTCGTCGGTCGTCGGGCGGTAGCCGCGGCCGACGTCGATGGCTTTCTCCAGCAGGTCGAGAAACGCGGGCGGAAAGCCGGAGACGACACCCTTCTGTGATAGGGTGAAGCGCAACGCCAAGTCGATCTCGGTGTCGTCTTCGACCGGCCGGTACCACCAGCGGCGCGTGCGCTCCATGCCCTCGGGCCAGGCGCCGCGGCACATCGGCTTGATGGCCAGTACGGCGGCGCCCTGCTCGGCCGCCAGTTCCAACACCTGCCGGCCGAAGCCCAACTGGAACAACTCGATGAAGTTGATGGGGAACATGACCGTATCGAAGCGGAAGCCGCGCATCGCCTCGACCGCCGCCTTGGTGGTGTGGGCCGAGAAGCCGAGGAACCGTGCCTTGCCCTGCTCGCGAGCCTCGACCAGCGCTTCAATCGCCCCGCCCGGACCGAGCGCCTGCTTGACGTCGTCGGGCTGGATCAGGCAGTGCAACTGGTAAAGGTCGAAGTGGTCGGTGTGCGCCCGCTCGAGCGATAGCTCCAGTTCCTTCCGGGCGCCTTCCTTGTCGAGCATGCGGGTTTTGTTGGCCAGGAAAAGGCGGTCGCGATCGAGCCCGCGCAGCCCGTTGCCCAGCTTGATTTCGGCGTCGCCGCGGCCATAGCTCGGGGCGACGTCGAAGAAGTTCACTCCGCGGTCGAATGCGTCGTGTATGGCGGCCGTGCAGGGTTCCTGCTCCTGGTGGACCAACGCGAGGCCGGGAAATCCGACAATCGAGACGTTCATGCCCGTGCGCCCCAACGGCCGGCGCGGCATGTCCTCCTCTTGCGGTTCCGCCGCTGCCGGCGACCCGGCCGGCGGCGCCACGGTCAGGGCGCCGGCGCTGAGCCCGCTGCCCACCACTTTCAGGAATGAACGTCGTTTCATGATTGGGTCTCCCGGATATCGGCGTGAATGCAATCGCTCACGCCCATGGGGCGCGGGCTGTTTAAGCTTCAGTATGCGAACTCTTGCTCAAAAGTGGCAGCACCTTCGTCCCTTGCAGCCGGACGAAGACAACCGGTTCGTCGAAAGCGATCGATTCCGGCTCCGCGAGTGGAGGGAAACGCTGCACGATCGCTCGGGAAGCTGCACGGTCGCAGCAGATGGCCGCATTCTGTCCGGTGGGCCATAGCGGCTACGGTGTTCCTTTATGGCTCTTGATCACGGCAGCAAGACGCCGAAGGGCCTCGTTTACCGAATCGTGATCGGGAAAGAACGCGGCGACATCGGGATCGACAACCACGACATTGGCGCCCTCGGCATATCGCTTGGCGTATTTTCCCCTGACGCCCTTGGAGAAATCGTACTCCTCCAGCATGTCCGGATCATTCTGCATTCTCTTCATCGGTTATTCCTCCTCGATCACCTCCACGCCGCACACCAAGGCCGGCCTCTCGGTCTTGGCGATGAACTCGACTTCCAACGTACTGCCTGCCCGAACTCCTTCGAACGCGCGCACCACGCCGCGGTTGGGTCCACCGGCCTCGCGGACGATGTCGAAATCGCGGAGCACTTCCTTGCCCTGCAGCCGGACGGAGAAGACCCGCTCGCCCGGCCCGAGCGCTTCGGGCTCAGCGAAGAAGAGCGAAACGGTAAAGGACCGCTCCGGAAGCTGCACCGGACGCGGCAGGCGATGGAGGGCCGCTGGCAGTTCGCGGCCCCAGTCGAACCGGACCTGCGCGTCGGTTTGCGCGGCGGCGGGGCCGGTCAGGCCCGCCGTCTCGTAGTAGATGCCCGTCAGCCCGCCCGGCGCCCCTTCGGCCGTCAGGAGTTGTTCCGGCGGGATGGTTTCCTTCGATACCGAGGAGCTGCTCCAGGACAGTTCGGCAACGGCCGCGGCGCCGGCCGGCCGGTCGGCCGCCTGGTAGTATTCCATCCGGACGGGAACGTCGGTGCCGGCCTGAAGAGCGATTTCGGCCGACACTTCTCCCACCTCGCCGCGGCGGAGGTTCTGGCTGTTGTCCAGCAGAAGCTGGTCCCCCACCCAAAGCCGCACGCCGTGATCCGTCCGCGCGTAGAAGGTATAGGACTCGCTGTGCTCGGGTCGGACGCTACCAAGCCATCGGACACTGAACCTGCCGCCGGGCTCATTCTGCTTGAGCACCACCGGCTCGATCCGCAGCGACTCGATTCCCTTCGCCCCGGACGCGGTCACCCAGGGCCATCCGTCTCCGCCTTCCATCCAAAGCGCGTGCCGGTAAAACCACTCAATTCCATCGGGCGCCGCCTTCACGGGCACGTACGGCGAAGGAGCGCCGCCCTTCGGATATTCCAGCCACAGCGTGCCCCCTTCGGCCGCGCGGTTGCCCGGGGCGCCCAGGTTGATGCCCACGCGGCGGACAGGCGCCTCGACGGCTACGTCGCCCCAGGCCGACCACTGCTCAAACTCCGGCCGCATGGGTGTCAGGGCCAGTGACGTGTGGACCGGGTAATTGCAGGTGCAGTTGCCGGTCCATGAGGGCAGCGTCAGCACGCCCCCGGCCGGCACGGCACTGTTGCGGCAGCCCGAGCGGACCCCGCTAATGCTAATCGTGCCACTCTCCAGCCGGTTGTCGTAATAGGCCGCCGTGCCCGACCGGTACGTGGCCAACTCGCCGTAATCGACCATATAGCGATCGCAGCCGTAGGTCTTGACCATCTCGCGGGCTTCCATTAGGCCGGTAAGCGGACTGCGTCGGAGCGAAACCTCCGGCAGAACGCTCTCCGCCGCCGCTTCACCCGCCGCCTCGCCGGCGCGATCGAACTCGATGGCCATCCGCCGGACTTCCTCTTCCGGGAGCACGCGGCCAGTGTAGACGTCGGTGTAGCCGTTGGAGTAGATCATCTGCTCGTCGAGCACGCGCAGGTAGGTTTGGTACGGAATGTCGCGCGGGTTGGGGCCGTAGGGCTCCTCGGTTACCTCGTACTTCATTACGCCGTCGACCACGTCGATACCCTGGGGCAGCCCGCGGCCCGTTTCGTGCTGGAAGCCGCGGTAGAAGAGCTTGTGCCGGTGGAAGGTGTCGCCGAACCAGAGCAGTCCCAGCGGCGAGCGGAGCCGCTCGTCGTAGTTCCGCCCGCCCCGATAGTCGGCGGCGCCGGCGAGCGGGCCGGCCCGAACCAGCAGCGACAGGTCGTCCTCACGTCGGACGTCGGCCCCGTGAAGTCCCGACTCCCGGATCCGCTCGGCCAGTCGGTCATGCACCTCGGCCGGCAATGACAGGCAGATCGCGCCGCCGTAAGGGCGCAGCGCGTCGAACAGGGCTTTCAACAGCGGGCCGCCCGCCTCGATGCCAATCGGCTGCGGATCCTCGGCGACGATGAGGGAAGCGAAGTACGGGGGCAGTGAGAGATCCTCGGGGCCCTCGACGTGGACGACAATCCGCTCGCCATACAGGCCCGCGTCGTCGAGCCGGCGGCGGAACGCGGCGGCCTTTTCCGCGTCGGGCTCGAACACCACGATATGCAGATCCGTTTGTTCGACCAGTTCTTCGGCCAGCCGACCGGTACCCAGTCCGACGACGACCGCATAGCCCGCTCCTGCTCCGGTTCGATCGAGAATTTGTCGGGCCTCTTCTGCCCAACCGTCGTCGGGCCGGTCGAGTGGCCGGGTTTCCAGCGGGTGCGTGATTGGGTTGGCTTGCTCGGCTCCGAAGCAGTAGATGGTTCCCTCGCGAGAAACGACGAACAGTCTGCCGTCGGCGGCCAGCATGGTATGCACCTCGCCGTCGACGCCGGGGAATCCGTCGGCAAACCGGAGTTCCCGCCCGCCGGCCGATACCACTCCCCGCACACCCGCTTGCAGCCGGTACGTTTCCCGGCCGATGGTGACGGTTTCTGCATGGACGTCGTCGGGCTGCGGGCGCACGCCGGGCTGGCCGAGCACTTGCAGGCCGGCGTCGTGGATTTCGGCGTTCAGTTCGGGATCGACGAGCATTTCACCCGCCGGACTGGCTGCCACGAACCAACTGCCCGGCCGGCTGCCGTGTCCGGCGTAGCCGAAGTCGAAGTGCAGGAGCTTGCCGGTTTCCAGATCGAAGTACGCGGGAAACGCCCGGCCGCTCGGCACGATCAACTCGTTGCCCCGCACGAGCAGGTATCCGTGCGGCGACGGCCCGCCGAACGCCATCGCGTTGTGCGGATGCTTCACGTACTGCGCCCCGCAGCGGTCGTTCACCCAGATGGGCTTGCCGGTTTCGGCGTCGAGCGCCCAGACGAAGATCCCCTCGAACGGCCAGACTCCGGCTGCGAAGAACACCCGGCCGCCGGCAACAACCGGCCCGCCGCGAACCGGCCAGACGGAGATCAGCCGCCCGTTGCCGACGATTCTGCGCCGCGAGGGGGCGGCGCGGTGCTTCCAGAGCAGGTTTCCGGTTTCGGCGTCGAGGCAATAGAGAAAGCCGTCGTCGGAGGCGCAGTAGACTTTTCCCTCCCAGGCCGCCGGCGCCAGCCGAACGGGGCCTTCGGTGTAGAACCGCCACTTCTCCCGCCCGGTCTCCGTATCGAGCGCCGTAACACGGTCATTCCGCGATGAGCCAACGAACATCGTCTTGCCCAACACGACCGGTTCGTAGCCCAAGTCGAACTGCACCCGCTCCTGCCGCACCTGCCAGAAGGACGGCCGTAGCGGCGCCTCGTGCCGCACCCACTGCAAATGCAGTGCTTCGGCAAGCGGTTCGGGCGAGGAACCGGTGCGGGCGGCGTCATAACGCCACGTGGGCCAATCAGCCGCCAGGCTGGGCATCGCGAGGAGAAACGCGGCAATCGCCATTGTGCCGACGCGAAATTCCGACACGCGAGGGTAACAAAACTGGCGCCGCGTCGGCTTCATGGCGGTGTCTCCTGGCGGACACGGAGTTTGGCCGGACCGGAACCCTAGCGGGCTCGCTGCGATTGTAGCCCAAACCGGGCGAATCCGCCACCGCGGCGCTCCGGCCAACTCGCAGCCGTTTTCTGTGCCTCGGGGGGCTGGCCCGATTGCGTAACGCGACTTAAACTATTGGGCCCTGCTACGCAAAAGAGCCATCTAACAAAGGAAAGGATATTGCTATGAGTATTGAACTCCGAAAAGACGCTGCTTATGCATTGATCGTTCCCACCAGTATGGGCGTCCGCTTAACCCCCGCCAATGGCCAGCCGATGCATTGCGGCTCGTCCTTCATGCTGCAAGCTACCAGCGCCGAGAGCAACGTAGCCAGCGTGTCGTCGTACCTGGGGCTGCCAGTGAAGGTGCTCACGGCGTTCGTGAAAGACAGCCCGATCGCACGGTTCATCAAAGACGACCTGGCAAGCCGCCACATGAGCTATGAAGGACCGGAAGTGGAGCAGGGGGGGCCGTGGGGATATCGGCATCAGTTCAACCTGGCCGACAGCGGCTTCGGTGCCCGCGGGCCGCGCGTCCACAACGACCGGGCGGGCGAAGTGGGCCGCATGCTCAACGTGAAGGACTTCGACTTGGATCGAATCTTCGGCCGGGAAGGGGTGCAAATTGTGCATCTTTCCGGGCTGATTGCCGCCCTGTCGCCCGATACCGGCACGTTCTGCCTGGAACTCGCCCGCGCAGCGAAGAAACACGGTACGCGCATATCGTTCGACTTGAACCACCGCGCGTCGTTCTGGAAGGGTCGCGAGAAGGAACTGCATGAAATCTTCTGCGAAATTGCCGGCGCGTCGGACATACTGGTCGGCAATGAAGAGGATTTCCAGCTCTGCCTGAACGTCGAGGGCCCGGAGCCGGGCGGCTCCGACTTGGCCGCCAAGATCGACAGTTTCAAAGGGATGATCGAGCGAGTGAAGAAGGCATTCCCGCACGCCAATGTGTTTGCCACCACGCTGCGCGAGGTCGTCAGCGCGAACTGCCACCATTGGGGCGCCATCATGGCGGAAGGCGGCAATTGGCACGTGGTCGAGCCACGCGAGATCCCCGTGCTCGACCGCATCGGCGGCGGCGACGGGTTCGTCGGTGGCATGTTGTACGCCGTCTTGCGTGGCTGGGAGCCGGAAAAGTGGGTCCAGTTCGGCTGGGCCACCGGCGCGCTGGCCACCACCATGCTGACTGACTACGGCCAACCGGCCGACGAGGCCCAGGTGTGGAGCATTTGGAAGGGCAACGCTCGCGTGCAGCGATAGGGCCGGGCCCGTCGCTTTTCCAACCGCGCCGAAGGGTTTGGCCGGAAGGGATGCCCACCCCGGAGGCGGAATCCCAATCTGCCGCCCGCTTGATGCCCGAATTATTGACTACCGCCAGTAGGCCGTTTACACTAGATGCATCACCCTTAACTACCCGGAGGCACCATGAACGTCTCGACGACACATCAGAAACTGGTCTTTCTTTCCGCCCTGGCCATGTCCTGGTCGCTGGCTACCGTGATGCACGCGGCGCCACCGGGAAGCCCGATTCGTTTCAAGCGGACGCAACTCGACGCGGTCTTCCGCGCGGAAGGGGCGACCGTGGGCGATTTCAACGGCAACGGTAAGCTCGACATCGCCGCGGGCAGTGTCTACTACGCGGCCCCCGACTGGAAGATGGTGCCGATCCTTGAAGAGCCCAAGGAGTTCCCGCCGAAGAGCTATAGCGATGCCTTCCTGTGCTTCGCCGCCGATGTCAACGGCAACGGCCGCACCGACCTGATCGTGGCCGACATTCCCGGCAAGCACCTCTGGTGGTTCGAGAACCCGGGAGCAGCCGGCGGTTCGTGGAAACGGCACGAAGCGCTCGAAGTGGCCAACGGGGAGAATCCCATGTGGGTCGACGTGACCGGGGACGGCAAACCCGAGCTAGTGGCCGGTGTGCCCGAAATGGGCTGGGCGACGCCGGGCGAAGACCCCACCCAACCCTGGAAGACGGTGATCGTTTCCGGCCCCGACGATCCGAGAATCCACAAGTACTACCACGGGTTCGGCGTGGGCGACGTCAACGGCAACGGCCGGCTTGATATTGTGTGCCGCGAGGGTTGGTGGGAAGCTCCGGAAGACCGCACCCAGGTGCCCTGGAAGTTCCACCCGGTTGATTTCGGCCCCGGATGCGCGCACATGCTCGTGTCCGACTTCGACGGCGACGGCCGCGCCGACGTGCTCACCACCAGCGCCCACGACTGCGGCATCTGGTGGCACCAGCAGACACCCGATGGCTGGAAGACGCAGGAAATCGATAAGAGCTTCTCGCAAACGCATGCCGTTGTGCTGGCCGACATCAACGGCAATGGGCTGCTGGACTTCGTCACGGGAAAGCGGTACTACGCCCATAACGGGCACGACCCCGGCGCCGAGGAACCGGCGCTGCTGTGCTGGTATGAACTTCAGCGCCGCGACGGCAAGCCGACGTGGACGAGGCACGTTATCGACGACAACAGCGGCGCGGGCCTCCACTTCGAGGTAGCCGACGTCAACGGCAACGGGCTGCTGGATATCGTCATAGCCAACAAGAAGGGCGCGTTCCTGTTCGAGCAGGTGCGCGCCGAAAGACAGTAGCCGCCCCCGGAGCAGACAGCGTCCCGGAGACACACGATGCCCCGTTTAGATGACCCGCCGGCGCAAGAGGACCAACTGCTCAGCACGCTGAGGGCGATGAACCGTTTCGCCGTCCGAAGCCTTGCGGTGCTGATGACCGCGGTCATTCTGTTCGGGGTGATCGACGTGATCTGGACGCTCTACTTGCGCTTGCGGGAGCCGCCGGTCTTCATTCTGACCATTGGCGACATTGTGGGCGTGTTCGGCGCGTTCATCGCCGTGCTGATCGCTATTGAGATCTTCGTGAATATCACGGTCTACTTGACCGAAAACGTCATCCACGTGCAAATCGTCATGGCGACCGCCCTGATGGCAATCGCACGAAAGGTCATCATTCTCGACTTCAAGGACCTTGATCCTGCGTACGTGTGGAGTACTTCCACGGTCGTCCTTGCGATGAGTGTTGGCTACTACCTTGTGAACAAGCGGGATGCCCAAAACGTCAAGGAGGAGCACGGCTTGTTCACCATGACCAACGCCAAGCCTTCCAAGGCAAATAGTCCCGAGAGCCCGGTTCCAGAGAATACCGACTCTTCACAAGCTTGACCTCACCCACCTTCTTCAGCCGCGGCTCTGCTCATAGACCGCCTGCAAGAGGGCCTGCACGTCCTTGAACTTCCGCCCGGTGGCCAGCGCGGCGTCGAGCAGCTTTCGTGCGTCGGCTTCGCCGTGGCCCAAGGTGCGCAGGGCCTCGTACGCCTCGGAAACCAGATCGAGTTGCACCTCGGCGCCGGCGGCCTCCTGCCTTGCCACCAGCAGTGCGAACTTCGGCACCTTGCGCCGCAACTTCGCGACGATCCGTTCCGACATGGCCGGACCGATGCCCGGCAGCGCGCTGAGCGCCTTGGCGTCTTGCTCCTCGATGGCCGTGGCCACTTCCCGGACCGGCCGGACCATCGCCCGCAACGCCTTGCGCACCCCCACCCCGTCGACCGAGCAGAACAACTCGAAGAACTCCCGCTCCGCCTCGCTGAGGAACCCGATCAGCCGCGGCGTCATCCGCCCCTGCATCGGGTTGCCTTCAAGATACTCGATCGTGTGCAGGCTCACCTCGCGGCTAATCTCCTGCTGCAACTGCCGGCGGGTGAACTCGGGAATAAGCACCTCATGCTCGTACGCCCCGATCCGGAGCGTCAGCGTATCGTCCCGCAACGCAACCAGTTCGCCTGTAATTCGCGTAATCATCCCTCGGCTCTCCATTCCGGTCTGCATGAATCATGGGGCTGCGGGGATTCTAACCGGTCTTTCCGTGAAAGGGAATGCGGCCCGCGAAGCGGCGGAACGGGTTGCCCAGGTTGGATGGCAACTCGATACTTCCGAGGGCCCGGTCGATTGGTCCGATGTGTTTGCCCGTCCACTGCTCGATCGTCAGCGTCCGGACGGTTTATGTTCACCGACGCCAAGGAGGACGACCCGCTGGTGGCCACCTCGTGGGCCACCTCCGCCCTAGCAATCGGCCTCGCCATGGGCGGGCAGTCCGGCATGCCCCCGACCGTTGCCCGGTGGGGGTTGTGAAGCGGCCATGACGCCCCATCTCGCACTCTTCACCAGACGAGTGATGGCTTACCCGTCGCCGTGCCCCAAGCGAGGTGATGTGAGCAGCCGTATGCGGCACCCGCACTCACGATGGGCCACAAGCTTGGGTGAGCCATTGCCCAGGGTTACCTGACCTCAGTTGTTGGCGATCCTGGGAGGGGTGGTGGGGTATCCGGGTAAGAACGGTGGTTGATTCGCTTGACTGAGCGGGAGTCTTGATTAGACTCAAGGATGCTGCGGTCTAGGCAGACACTGACCGCGAGGGGAGGCACAAGGTTTGTGCCGTGCTCAGTTTGGAGATGGTGTCATGACGTGTCGTCCCAAGGTCAGGCCTGCCGTCGAACCTTCCTTGCCCCTGACTTGCCTGCCCGCGGCCTGCGACGTGAAAGAGGCCGGGTGGTCACAGGAGAAAGGTCATGGCTCGTCGCGGTTTCATCTCTGTAGGGGCCTTCTATCAACAGGGGGCTAGTGCTTTGTCAAGCCTTGACCTTGCGGTTGCCTGAAACGTGGCGTAAGCTTCCAGCTTGCGTTTTGCGGGGGCGACCCCCATGGTAAGCAGGATGCTTGCCCCACTCTCTAAACTTGGCATAGCACTAGGCGAAGAAGCATTAGAGGTAGCGATGGTTACTACACAACGACCAGAACATCATGTTTGGACAAGATGCGTCGCCGCGGCCGGTTGTCTTGCGGCGGTCACCCTGCTCGGTGAACCTGCGAACACGGTGCAAGCGGCGGAGCCGCGGCGGCCGAACATCCTGTGGCTGACGGTCGAGGATATCAGCCCGTACCTGGGTTCGTACGGTCACAAGCACGCACACACGCCGAACCTCGACCGGCTGGCGAAGCAGGGCATCCGGTATGCCCAGGCGTATGCCAACGCGCCGGTGTGCGCCGTGGCCCGTTCGGCCCTGCTCACGGGTATGCACTCGCCGGCCATCGGCACGCACCAGATGCGGTCGCGACCGCAATTGCCCGCGAGCATTCCGGCATACCCCAAGCTGTTTCGCGGGGCGGGCTACTATTGCACCAATAACGTGAAGACCGACTACAATTCGAGCTACGAGGGCGACCGCACCCTGTGGGACGAATCGAGCCGCAAAGCGCATTACCGGAACCGGGCGGAGGGCCAGCCGTTCTTCGCCGTATTCAACAACACCCTGTCGCACGAATCGCAACTGGACGGGCTGGCGGCCGATTTCCAGACGCGCGTGGACCCTGCCGAGATCGAGCTGCCGCCGTTCCATCCCGATCTGCCCGAAATGCGCCGCGCGTGGGCCCGGCTGCATGAGCTGATCACCCGCCTGGACGACTGGGTGGGCGGCATGCTGCAGGAATTGGAGGCCGAGGGCGTGGCGGAGGACACGATCGTCGTGTTCTACTCGGACCACGGGGGCATGCTGGCCGGAACGAAGCGGTTCCTGAACATGCCCGGCACGCAGGTGCCGATGATCGTACGGTTTCCCGAGAAGTGGCGGCACCTGGCGACGCACCCGGCGGGCAGCGTCGAGCCGCGCGTGGTGAGCTTCGTCGATCTGCCCAAGACGATGCTGTCGCTGGCGGGCATCGAGCCGCCGGCGCTGATGCAGGGGCGCATCTTCCTGGGGCCGGGTATCGAACCGCCGACCGTGACGCCGCTGTACCGCGACCGCATGTCGGAACGGTACGACTTCTGCCGCGCACTGGTCGACGGGTGGCATTTCTTCGTCCGCAACTTCATGCCGCACCGCCCGCCCGGACGATGCACCGTGTACGGCTACGACGTGCAGGAGAACTGGCGGGCGTGGCGCGATCACTTCGAGGCGGGCAAGACCGACGAGGTGCAGTCGCGATTCTTCCGGCCCAAGCCGGTCGTCGAGCTGTACGACGTGCAGGCCGACCCCTGGAACGTGAACAACCTGGCCGACGCCCCCGAGTTCCAGGCACGGCGAAAGGAGTTCGAGGACGCCCTTGATGCCTGGATGGTCGAGGTCCGCGACCTTGGGCTCATTCCCGAGCCGTTGTACTACGAACTCGTCGGGCCGGATAAGGAGTTCGCCACGCTGTACGAGTATGCCCAAAGCGACGCGTACCCGGTCGAGCGCGTGCTCAGCGCCGCGAAGGCCGCCAGCCTGGGCGATCCCGATCGGAAGCGAGAGTACCTGGCGCTGCTGAAAGATGCGCATCCCGCGGTTCGCCACTGGGGCGCGTACGGGTTGTTCCTTCTTCGAGACGAGGATAAGGCAGTCCGCTTGCCGCTCAGCGAGATGGCCGCGAACGATCCGTTCGCCGGGAACCGGATCATCGCTGCGCAGGCCCTGGGCCGCAGCGGCGATCCGGATACGGCGTTCGACGCCATCGCTCGCGAGGCCGAGTCGACCGACGACGCGTACGTGTTCCTGTTCGCGCTGAATGCCTTCCAGTATTCGCGTACCGACGACCGCCTTACCCGCGAAGACTGGGAGCGATTCCAGAAGGAGAAGACATCGGGGCCGTATGCCCTGCCCGCCGGCCTTGCTCAGCGCATTGTCACCTACGCGCTGGATCACTGGCCCGAGCGGGCGGTGGTGGAGTGACTTTCCGTTTGACAACCGCTCCGCAATGCGTCAGAATGCCGTCATATTCTGGAGAACTATCTCTTTTGCCCCCCCGGAGCCGCTGCCATGTTCCGATGCCTACTCCCCAGCCTACTGCTCATCCCGTCTGTCTTGCCGGCCGCTGCACCCGCCGCCGAGCCGTCGCGGCCGAACCTTATTTGGATTATGGCCGATGACCTCGGCTACGGCGACCTGGGCTGTTACGGGCAGAAGGTGATCCGGACGCCGCACCTCGACCGGATGGCGCGGGAAGGAATCCGGTTCACGCAGTTCTACGCCGGCGCGACCGTGTGCGCGCCGTCGCGGTCGGTGCTGATGACCGGCCAGCATCAGGGGCGCACCCGCGTGCGCGGCAATGCCGGTCGCATGAACCCGCTGGCCCAGGCGCTGCGGCCCGACGACGTGACGGTGGCCAAGGTTTTGCAGGACGCGGGCTACGCTACGGCGTTGATCGGCAAATGGGGGCTGGGCGACGTGGGCGAGGCCGAGGTGGGCCTGCCGCGCAAACAGGGTTTTGACTATTTCTTCGGTTACCTGAACCAGGGGCATGCCCACAACCATTTCACCGATTTCCTGTGGCGCAATGAAGAACGGATCTCGTTGCCCAACAAGGTTGTACCGGTGGGCGACCGAGGTGCCGGGTACGCCACTGAGGCGGTGCTGTTCGCTGACGACCTTTTTACCGACGACGCACTGCGGTTCGTGGCCAACCACCAGGAACGGCCGTTCTTCCTGTACTGGAGCCTCATCATTCCGCACGCCAACAACGAGCGCACCCGCGAGCTAAAGGACGGCGCCCACGTGCCCGACTACGGCCCCTATGCGCTCGAAGACTGGCCCAACCCCGACAAGGGCCAGGCGGCCATGATCACGCGCATGGACAGCTACGTGGGCCGGCTGATGGAACATTTGCCGCTGCTGGGAATGGCCGAGAACACCTTGGTCATCTTCACCAGCGACAACGGCCCGCACAACGAGAGCAACCACGATCTGACCCGTTTCGAACCGTCGGGCCCGCTGCGCGGCATCAAGCGCAGCCTGACCGACGGCGGCATTCGCGTGCCGACCATCGCCTGGTGGCCCGGCACGGCGCCCGCCGGCGTCGAGAGCGGACACGTGGGCTATTTCGGCGATTGGTTCGCCACGGCCGCCGAATTGGCCGGGGCGGACCTGCCCGACGGGCGCGACTCGATCAGCTTCGTGCCCACGCTTAAAGGTCGGCCAGCCGATCAGGCGGAGCACGAGTTCCTATACTGGGAGTTCCACGAGCGCGGGTTTACCCAGGCGGCCCTATACCAGGGACGCTGGAAGGGCCTGCGCGAACGCAGCATGGACGCGCCGTTGCAGTTGTACGACCTTCAGAACGACCTCGGCGAAACAACCGACGTTGCGGCCGAGCATCCCGAAATTGCCGCCCGGCTCGACGCCTACTTACGCACGGCCCGGAGCGAATCGCCCGACTGGCCGGTGAGGGAGCCGCCGCCTGCCAAGCGACCGTGAGCAGTTCCTTGTGGATGCTGAGCAACTGGCGCGGCCGAACGAAGGCACGCATGATCTGGATGTTCACCTCCACGGCGCGGGCACTACACAGGACGCCGGAAAGCATGGCCACGCCTTGCTCGGTGAAGGCAGCGCATAGTCGCAGCACGGCCTCAGATAAACCCTTTAAGGCCGAAACCGTTCCAGATAGAGTTCGTTGATTGCCCGGTAGTGCTTAACATTGCCAGTCAGCAGTGGCGAGTTTGTTTCGATGGCGGTCGCGGCAATAAGTGCGTCGGGCATGGACAAGGCCGAGATGAGCGTGTACTCCTCCATGTAGATCGAAGCACGGTGTCCGATGTTCTCCGAAAGCGGCAATAACTGCACTTGCAGTTCGCTCAGGAGCGCCTTGATGGCCTTGATTTCTCCCTTGTTGCGTGCGCCCTGGAGCAACTCCATGTAGCTTATCAGAGAAATGGCCCGGTGTTCTGTCCGATCGATGGCTTGCGCGGCTCTCTGGTTGCCGCGCAACAGCCAGATGAGCACGTCCGTGTCAAAGATCATCAAAACGCCCTTTGCGCAGTTTTCGAACGTATGCCCCAACGTCGGCCAGATCCTCGCGGTCGGCCCACAAGCCGAAAGCAGGATGGTCCGCCGCCTTGGCGGGCGCACGAGCCGTTTCACGCCCGATCGGCTGCATGACCGCGGCAGGTTTGCCACGATACAAGACGGTAACCGGCTCGTTGCGCTGCAGTGCGCGGATGATCTCCGCAGACTTTCTCCTCAAATCGACAAACGACGCTCGCATGGCGGCTCTCCTTCAAGTGACCACTCCAATTATACACTTTCAGCGGCTTGTCGGCAAGCTCATCTGCCACGCCTTGTTGAGCGGTGAAGGCGTAGGGCCGGTACTTGCGATGCCGCCGCCCTCTATGGTCATAAACTGTGACCTTAGTCCCCCCTTGGCACCGGCGAGACTAAGCCCTGTGTTGGGGCATTTGACTCCGGTTTGCTAAGCGTATACACTGTCAGCGCACGTGCAGGGGCAGTGCCCCGCGAACCAATGGCGCCTTCTAACCCCCCGGAGCCACAACCATGGTCCGACGCCTGCTATGTGCCCTTCTCCTGGTCGCGCCCCTCGGGGCGGTTTCCGCGGCGGCCGACGAGCCTGCCAGGCCAAACGTCCTGCTGATCGCCATCGATGACTTGAACGACTGGGTAGGCCCGCTGGGTGGTCATCCGCTGGTAAAGACGCCGCACATGGACGCGTTGGCCCAGCGCGGCACGACGTTCGTCAACGCGCATATCCAAAGCCCGCTGTGCAACCCTTCGCGCACAAGCCTGATGCTTGGGCTGCGCCCGACGACCACGGGCATTTACGGCCTGGCGCCCTGGTTTCGCGAAGTGGAAGCGTTGCGGGACCGCGTCACGCTGCCACAGCACTTCGCCGCGCACGGCTACCGGACCTTCACGGCCGGCAAGGTGTACCATGGCGGCGCAGGCGGCCCGAAGCGGCGGCAACAGGAGTTCGACGTATGGGGGCCGCCGGGCGGAATCGGTGTAAGGCCGCCCGAGAAGCTCATTCCGCCCACGCCCATGGGTAACCACCCGCTGATGGACTGGGGCGTGTTCCCGCACGACGACGAAGACAAGCAGGACTACATCGTCGCAAGCTGGGCGATCGAACAGCTTCGGGCGATGCCCAAGGACAAGCCGTTCTTCCTTGCCGCCGGGTTCTTCCTGCCGCACGTGCCATGCTACGCCACGCAGAAGTGGTTCGACCTGTACCCCGACGACGACAGCGTGCTGCCGCCGGTCGCTGATGATGACCGGGCCGACACGCCGCGCTTTTCCTGGTACCTGCACTGGCATCTGCCGGAACCGCGTCTGCGGTGGGTCAAAGAGAACGACCAGTGGCGCAACCTGGTGCGATCGTACCTGGCATGTACGAGCTTCATCGACGCGCAGGTCGGCCGGCTGCTGGCGGCGCTCGACGAGACGGGCCTGGCCGAGAACACCGTCATCGTGCTGTGGAGCGATCACGGCTACCACCTGGGCGAGAAGGGCATCACGGGCAAAAACACGCTGTGGGAGCGATCCACCCGCGTACCGCTGATCTTCGCCGGACCCGGCATCCACGCCGGTGGCCGCTGTCCCCGGCCGGCCGAGCTGCTCGACATCTACCCGACGCTCATCGATCTGTGCGGCTTGTCCCCGCGCGACGACCTCGAGGGGCTCAGCCTGATGCCGCAGTTGCAGGATCCCGACGCGCCCCGCGCCCGCCCCGCCATTACCTCGCACAACCAGGGTAACCACGGCATTCGCAGCGAGCGCTACCGGTACATCCGGTACGCCGACGGCTCCGAGGAACTGTACGACATGAAGGCCGACCCGAACGAATGGACCAACCTTGCGGGCGACCCGCAATTCGCGGCGATTGTTGCCGAGCATCGCCGCTGGCTGCCGGAGATCGACCTTCCGCCGGCGCCCGGCAGCGCCCACCGCGTACTCACATACGACGCCGCCACCGACACGGCCGTGTGGGAAGGCACGCCCGTCGGACGCAACGACCCGATACCTGAATAGATGCCAAACTGTGGTACAAGCTTCCAGCGAATCGTGGGATAAGCTTCCAGCTTGTCAAGCAGACAATACAATGACAAGCTGGAAGCTTATCCCACGATCCCAAGATATTGACAAGCTGGAAGCTTATCCCACGGTGATGCAAAAGGAGATGATCCGATGATCTCGCGGCTGCTGAATCGTACTATCCCGATGTTTCTCTTGTTCGGCCTCGCCTTATTTTCGGACCCGGCCGCATCAAGGGCACAGACCGCGGCGAAGCGTCCCAACATCCTCTTCCTGTTTGCCGACGATCAGTCGTCCGAGACACTCGGGGCGGCGGGTTGCGTCGATATCGACACGCCGAACCTCGATCGGCTGGCGTCGCTGGGCACGCACTTGACCCATGCCTACAACATGGGCTCCTGGAGCGGCGCGGTGTGCGTTCCCAGCCGTGCCATGGCGGTTACCGGCCGCAGCCTGTGGCGCGTTCAGCCGGTTCACCGCGAGATGGATGCCCAGCGCGAGGCCGGCCGGCTCTGGCCGCAACTGATGAACCGGGCCGGCTACCGGACCTACTTCACCGGGAAGTGGCACGTTGCGACCGACGCGGCGAAGACCTTCGACGTCGCGCGGAACATCCGCGGCGGCATGCCCAAGGACACGCCCGAGGGCTACAACCGCCCGCTGCCCGGCCGGCCCGACCCGTGGAGCCCGTCCGATCCGAAGTTCGGCGGCTTCTGGCAGGGCGGGAAGCACTGGACCGAGGTGACGGCCGACGACGCCGTCGACTTTCTCGGCCAGGCCGCCGCTGACGACAGGCCGTTCTTCATGTACATCGCCTTCAATGCGCCGCACGACCCCAGGCAATCGCCGCAGGAGTATGTCAATCGGTATCCACTCGACCGCATCCCGGTGCCGAAGAGCTTCCTGCCGGAGTATCCGTACAAGAACGAAATCGGCTGCCCACCCACGCTGCGCGATGAGCGGCTCGGCCCCTTCCCTCGCACTGAACATGCGGTGAAGGTCCACCGGCAGGAATACTACGCCATCATCACGCACATGGACACACAGATCGGCCGCATCCTCGACGCCCTGGAGAAGTCGGGGAAGCGGGACAATACGTGGATCTTTTTCACGTCGGACCACGGCCTGGCGGTCGGGCATCACGGGCTGTTCGGCAAGCAGAATATGTACGACCATAGCGTGCGAGTTCCGCTACTGGTGGTTGGGCCGGGCGTTCCGGCGGGCAAGAAGATCGACTCGCCGGTCTACTTGCAGGACGTCATGCCCACGGCGCTCGAACTGGCCGGCGTGCCGAAGCCTGAGCATGTCGACTTCCACAGCCTGCTGCCGCTTGTGCGCGGCGAGACCGACTCGCACGCCTACGAGTCGATCTACGGCGCGTACCTTGGCTTGCAGCGGGCGATTACCCACGACGGCTGGAAGCTGATTGCGTACCCAAAGGTGCCCATCGTTCGGCTTTACCACGTGGCGGCGGACCCGCTGGAGATCAACGATCTGGCAGCCGACCCCGCCCAGACCGAGCGAGTGAAGCAGCTTTTCGCCCGCCTGCTCGCGCTGCAGAAAGAGTTCGACGATCCGCTCGACCTGCGCGAGGCGTTTCCGGAGCTTTGACGGGCGGCAGGGGCAAGTACACCAAAGGTCTGAAAATGGATTTCCGTTTGATTGCAGTTGTCGGATTGGCCACGATGTTGGCAGCGGAACCGGGGAGCGTACTCTACGGGACTGAGCCGGTCAATGCCGGCGGTCTGAACGGGGCCGGACAGCTTTCTGCTGCGGGCCTGGCACGTTTTGCGTCCACCGCGGCCGCCGACTCGTCCCGCGCCGCGTCCGACAACGCCCCCACACCTCCGGCCGCCATACCGCCTGCCGAAAACCACGTCGATCACGGCCTCGTTGCGCCGGTCGGCATGTCCACGTGGGGGCCGAGCACGGTTGCCACGGTCGATGCGGACGGCCGCCGCGTGGTCTTCGTCAAACTGTGGACCGGAAACAACGCCTCGTACCTGTTCATCGACGCCGAGACGGGGCGGACCGAGCAGGTTCCTCCCGGCGCCGGCGGCTGGGGCGCCTACGAAGTCCTCATGACTCCGGAAAACGTAGTGTACGACACCATCGGCCGGCACCTGGTGGCCATCGACGTGCCTGCTCGCAGCGTCCGACGGCTTGGTGAAATCCCCGGCGGCATGGCGCTTTCGTACGCGCTGGCCGACGACGGGACGGTCTACGCCGGCATCTATCCGAGCGCAACGCTCGTGTCGTACCGCCCGGCCTCCGATACCTTCACCAACCGCGGAGCCCTGAACACCGAGTCCTGGCCGCAATATCCGCAGCCGCTGGCCATCGATGCCGCAGGCTGGGTCTATTGCGGCATCAGTATTCAGGCCATGCAGGTCGTCGGCATCGACCCGGCAACCGGCCGGCGGCGTGTCTTCATCCCCGAAGACCAACGGCAGCGCGGACATGCGAAGGTCTACCGCGGAACCGACGGCAAGGTATACGCCCACGCCGACGGCTGGGGTTGGCACGAGATGTCTGAAGGCGAGGCAACGGCCATCGAAGAGCCGCCGGTGCGGGCGGTTCCCAGCACCAACCACGTGTTCCCCGACGGGTCGCGATTGGCCGCAATCGACGTGGCGGATCGTACCATGCGCATCCTCGACGCCGGCGCCCCGGAACCGCGCGAGGTCCGTTTCGACTACCAGAGCACGGGCGTGAACATCTACACGATCATCGCCGGGCCCGACGGCAAGGTCCACGGCGCTACCGGCATCCCGCTGCGCCTCTGGTGCTTCGATCCGGCAACCGGCCAGATACAACACCGCGGGCTTGGCGGCAATCGGGGGCACGTCAACCAGTTCGTGCGCCAGGGCGACAAGCTGTACGGGGCGGTATACAGCGACGGCTCGCTGTTGGAATACGACCCGCGGGCGCCCTACGACGACGCCCCCATGCACGCCAGTGCCAACCCGAAGCGAGTCCATTTCGACCCTGCGGCGCGCGACCTGTACGGCCGACCGCACGCCGTGGCCGCGCACCCGGACGGGCGGCACGTGCTGGTGGGCGGCAACGCCGCGCGCGTCGTGCTGGGCGGCGGCATGCTTGTGTACGACGTCGAAACCGGAAAGGGAACCCTTGTCGACCGGTCCGAATTGATCGCCGATCAGGGCGTCACCGCCTTGGTTGGATTACCGGACGGCGACGTGCTGGTGGGCACCGGCATTCGGCCGGCGACCGGCGGCAGCGCAGGCTCCGCGAAGACGGCCCTGGTCTATCGCCTGAACTTGCAGACCCGCACCATCACCGCCCGCCTGCCGATGGAGCCGGAGACTCCGGCCGTCCGCGACATGATCGTGGCGTCCGACGGCCTGGTGTACGGCCTGGCGGAGCCGGATCGCCTGTTCGTACTCGACCCCGCGCGGCTGGCCATCGTTCGCGACGAGGCCCTGACCGGCTACGGTCCCGTCTCGGGCTACCAGGCCCCGCGTTGCATGGCAATCGGCCCCGACGGCATGATCTACGCCCTGTTTCGCCATGCCGTGGTGCGCATCGACTCGGGCAGCCTCGCACACCGCGCCGTCGCCCGCCCCGGCGTGCCCATCACGTCCGGCATCGCTATCCTCGGCAATCGGCTCTATTTCGGCAGCGGCCCACGGTTGCTCAGTTGCGCCATCGACGCCGGCCCCGCCCCGGAACAGGCAGGAGATCGCCCCGACGGTCCGCAGGCCGATTGACGGCCGGAGCCGGCCCGGTGCTGCGCCTTCCAACCACTCTCTGTTGTGTTACTTCCGCCGCGGCCGGTATAGGTCGGTGGCGGTGCCGACGTACACTTCGGCGGCGAAGCCGAGGGTTTCGGTAAGCGTGGGGTGCGGGTGGATGGACTCACTCACGTCGCGCACGGTGCAGCCCATTTCAATGGCCAACACGGCCTCGCCGATCAGGTCGCCTGCGCCGGAACCGACGATGCCGCAACCCAAGAGTCTTTCGGAGCCGGGATCGATGATCCACTTCGTCAGGCCCTCGGTGCGGCCGATGGCCTGGGCCCGGCCGCTGGCGCCCCAGGGGAACACGGCCTTCTCAACCGTGCGGCCCTCGCGCTTCGCGTCGGTTTCGGTAAGCCCGGCCCAGGCGACCTCGGGGTCGGTGAACACCACGGCGGGAATCGCCCGCGGCTCGAATACGGCCGGCTCGCCCGCCAGGGCCTCGACCGCCGCCCGGCCCTGGTGGGCGGCCTTGTGCGCAAGCATCGGCTGGCCGGCCACGTCGCCGATGGCCAGGATGTGCTCGTCGGCCGTACGCCCGCGGTTGTCCACGACGATAAACCCGCCGTCATCGACCTTGACGTGCGTGTTCTCCAGGCCCAGGTTGTCGCTGTTGGGCTTCCGGCCCACCGAGACGAGCACGCGGCCGAAGCGCTGCGTCTTCTTCTCGACGTTGCCGTCGAAGGTCACCTCCAGGGACTTTCCTTTCTCGGCCATGGCGGCGACCTTGGTGCCAAGGTAGATGGCCTCGAAGCGATCTTCCAACCGCTTCTGCAGCGGGCGCACCAGGTCGCGATCGGCACCGGGCAGCAACCCGTCGGTCATCTCGACCACCGAAACCTGGCTGCCCAGCGCGGCGTACACGCTGCCGAGCTCAAGGCCGATGTATCCGCCTCCAATCACCAGCAACCGCTCCGGCACGTCGGGCAGGTCGAGTGCCGCCTTCGAGTTCATCACCCGGTCGCTGCCGATGTCAAGACTGGGAATCATCGCCGCGCGGGAGCCGGTCGCGATAAGACAGCGTTCGAACCGCAGCGTATCGCTTTCCGGCTTCGCCTTGCCGACGGCGCCCAGGCGAAGCGTCTGGGAGTTCTCGAACGCGGCGCGGGCCTGGACAACCTTGACCTTCCGCTTGGCCGCAATCTGCTTCAGCCCGCCGGTGAGCGTGTCGATGACCTTCTCCTTCCGGCTTCGGACGGCATCCAGATCGATCTCCGGCTTGCCGAAGTCGACTCCCCACTCGGCCAGAAGCTCAGCGTCGGCGATGGTCCTCGCCACGTGCAACAGGGCTTTCGACGGAATGCAGCCGCGCAGCAGACATACGCCGCCCAGTCGCGGCTCCTGGTCGATCAGGGTGACCGCCATGCCCAGGTCGGCGGCCAGGAACGCGGCGGCGTAACCACCCGGGCCGCCGCCCAGGACAACCAATTGCGAATCCATGCCAGTTTCCTTCTCGTGCACTAATACGCGTTGTAAACGCCGGGGATGGGGAATGGGTAGAAACCGTCCTCGCCGGGCATGCTGCGCGGCTTGGCGTCCCATGCGAGGCGATCGGGGCTCTCAGCGGGGCCCTTGGCAACCGCGTCGTCCCAGCGGACCACTTGCCCCGAATACGAGGCCATTCGGCCCAGCACGGCCGTCATGCTGCTGACGGCCCCGAACCAGCCCTCGTTGAGCTTCCGATCCTCGCGGATCGCCTTGATCAGGTCGACGTGCTCCTGGACGTAGGGGTTGTTGCTTTCCAGTTCCGGTCCGCCGCCAACCGAGACGCCGCGGCTGCCCTGGGTACCGTGGACGAACTCGCTCACCTGGTTCCACGTGCCGGGCTGATGCCGCGACTGGCTGAACATCTTCGTCCCGTCGGCATAGGTGAACTCGATGAAATGGTGGTCGAAAATATCGCCGTAGTTGCCGCGGTTCACCCGGCCTCCCATGCCGTTGGCCTCAACCGGATGAGCGTTGCGCGGGTCGCCGTCCTTGGCCATGACCCAGTTGGCAATGTCAATGTTATGCACGTGCTGCTCGACGATGTTGTCGCCATAGAGCCAGCGGAAGCAGCCCCAGTTACGCACCTGGAACTGCATCTCCTGGGGATCGTCCTGGGGCCGGGGGCCGAGATCGCGGGCACCGCCGCCGAGGCCGTTCCAGTACACGCGCAGGAACATGATATCGCCCAGCTTGCCCTCGTGAATCTCCTCGATGCCCTTGATATAGCCGGCCTGGTGATGCCGCTGCAGGCCGACGACCACTTTCAGATTCTTCTGGTCGGCCAGCGTATTGGCCTCGACCAGCGCCCGGTAGCCGGGTGCATCGGTGCAAAGGGGCTTCTCCATGAACACGTGCTTGCCGGCCTTCACGGCCGCGGCGTATTGTGTTGGCCGGAAGCCGGGAGGCGAGGCCATCAGCACCATGTCCGGCCCGCAGTCGAGGGCCTTCTGGTGCGCATCAAGTTCTGTGAACACGCGTTCCTCGGGCACGTCGATATTGGCGGCCCATTCCTTCTGCAGCCGGCCGAGCGAACCGCGGGCGCGATCCTCAAAAGCGTCGGCCACGGCAATCAGCTTGATCGGCTGGCCAAGGATCTTGGCGGCGTTCATACAGTCGTTCACCGCGCCGGTGCCCCGGCCGCCGCAGCCGATCAGGGCGATCTTCAACTCGTTATTGCTGGCAGCATGCGCGCTGCGCGCAATGCTCAGCGGGCCGGCAGCCGCCGCTGCCCCGGCCACCACGCTCGACTTCTTCAGAAACTCACGCCGCGATGTGTCTTGACTCATGTTCCAGGCTCCTTGGATATTCACACATGGGGGTCAGGTTGAACCGGGCGATCATATCGCCCTGCGCCCGAATAGACTAACACATTTGCCGGCTCCCGTCAGCCACCCGCCACCCCCCGCCAAACCACCCGCCCTCCGTCCCCGCCGGTTCCATGACTGGCCGGCTACCCACACCAACCGCCCCCGCGCACCCCATCCCCGCCGGGCCCGCCCCGGCTGGTTTCATGACTGGCCAGCTACCCACGCCACACGCCCCCGCGCACCCCGTCCCCGCCGGGCCTGCCCCGGCTGGTTTCATGACTGGCCGGCTACACGCGGATCATTGGCGCGGCCTGCACTCAGAAACGGACGTGCCCGAGTTCTACATCCTTTCCATGCTCCACCGTGCTCCAACCGGGTCTCGATTTTTTGGGTGGCAGGGGGGGGAGTTGCTAGTTGCTGGCTGCTAGTTGCTAGTGCCGCGCTCGCGTGGTGGGCAGGTCGGAGATCGGTACGCACCGACGCGGTCGGCCGTGCGCGTGAGCGCGTCCCCATCTTCCAGCTCCCAACTCCCAGCTTCCGTTTTTGGCTGGCAGCGTTCCCATTTTCCACATTCACCATTTGCCCCACCCCCTGTTTGTGCTATAACCCTGCACCCTGCACCACCCACCGCCCCCGCGCGCCCCCATCTCCCAAGTCTTTGGGTGGCAATTTTCTCATTTTCCACACTCACCCACCCGTCTTCCCCATCGCCGCATGACGTTCCTGCTTCCTGACACCTGACACCTGAAACCTGACACCTGACACCTAGTTTTTTGGGTGCCAATTTCCCGGATTTCCACACGCCCCCCTGGCCCCTTCTTCCTCTGCGTCAGCGCGTTCACTAACAACTAACAACCAGCCACTAACAACTAGTCGATGTGGACATCTGTATATCAGCCTAATTCTAGCAAATCGGACGCGGTTTGCAAGGCAAGAAATGGGCCAACGGAAGTTCGGAAGCTTTTGCCAGTCAGCGGCGCAACGGAAGCCAAGTCGCAGGGAAGACCGGGCTTTCTCTTTGCGTCTTCGCGGCTTTGCGCCTTTGCGTTAAGAGTGGCCGGCGTTGTGTTGGGCAGACGGACAGACATTCAACGCAAAGACGCGAAGCCGCAAGGACGCAAAGAAAGCAGTGCGCGATTCCAGGTGCAAAGGACTCGCCGCACAACTCTGACTCGGGCGGGTCCACTCTGGCGCGCGCCCGCGGGTTCGCAAGGCCGGAGATGCCGCGGTCCCCTTCCGTGGAGAGCAAGGAAATCGCCTCCGGTTTGCGCCTCTCTTGCCCCTTGTGCCGCAACACCGGCACACTTTAGAATGACCACTTGTGCGGCGATGCCAGGACGCATCGGTGTGTCGGACCGAGGCAGGTTAAGGATCGTCGATAGCGTGCTCAGGGCACGCCCACCTGGGCCACATCGGGACTGACCGATCAGGAGCGGCTGTAGTCAATTGGAGGACGCATTCCGCAGCCCGCATTCCGCCGTTTCCCGATACGGCCGCGGTCACCGCCGAAGATTCGCCGGCGAGGCTACAGGTCATCCAAGGGACTACGCGCCTTCGTCTTCAGTCTTTCGCCAGATGGGCGCGCAACTCCTCGTGCAGTGTCACGGGCAGCAACGTCGCCCGATCCTTGTCACCCTTGCCGCTCCGCACCATGACCAGCCCGGCATCGAAGTCCAAGTCCTTCACCCTCAACCGCAGCAGTTCTCCGAGCCGAAGCCCGCTCCCGTAGAGCAGCTTCACCATCAACTGCAGCGCGGGCTCGACCGCCGAAAGCAGCCGCTGCACCTCAGCCACGGACAACACCGTCGGCAGCTTCGGGCCGCGCTTGGCTCTGACAGTCTGTGCCATCTCCTCCAAGTCAACACGCAACACCTCGCGGAACAGAAGCAGCAAAGCGCTGAAGGCCTGGTTCTGCGTCGAAGCGCTGACCTTCTCGACCATGGCCAGATGTGTCAGGAAGGCCTTGGCGTTATCCGCGGTCGGCTCGCCTTCCGCCCCGGTTTCGTGGCGATACGCCAGAAAGCGGCGGTTCCAGTGCAGGTAGGTCTTCTCCGTGCTGCTGGCGTAGTGGC
>JAVEUP010000412.1:0-2837 GCA_034005525.1 Thermoguttaceae bacterium
ATCTGCTTTGCGTGTGATTTGGAGCCGGGCATACTTGCTCGCAAAGACGCCAAGCCGCGAAGCCGCAAAGGTAGAGGAAGAAAGATGCGATCATCCACCCGCAGCGCCAATGGGTTGCACCCGGAGACCCAAGAGATGCTATTCGGAAAGTGTCGCATTCGGCCGCTACCAGTGTTTGTCATTGCAGTCTACTCACTCGCCGCCCTCAATCTGACGGGATTTCCATGGTTCGCGAAATCCGGGAACCACTGGGGAGGCAACAACTTCGGATGGCCTTTCACCTACGTCTATCTCGTGGCCATTTGCATGGTCATTATGTTACTGTGCGCTTGCGGCATTGGACGACACGGACGGACATCAGGTCACCGGAAGTGACAGAAGGCTCACTTGACCGGGTGTTCCACACAATATAGAATTGCAGGTTTGCTTAGCAGCCCCTGCCGTGCAAAGGGGGCGAGGAGATTATGAACGACCTGGACGATGGTAGTAGTTGCCGGCCGGTAGCCCGGCGAATGCGACCCCCCAACTTTGACCGTTGCGGAACGCGGTGTGCGCGGTTCGCGGCTTGTGCATCTTTCGGGCTGCGCGCCCAGCGCATCTGAGCCCGATGGTTCGCTCCGGCCGCGAGCCGCCGTGTCGCGGCCCGCGAAAGGAGGCGAGCCATGAAAAACCCGCTGCTTGTGCCCGAAATCCGTGAGCTGCTTGCGGAAGGCAACTTCGACGAGCTTCGGGAATTCTGCGACGCGGGACACCCCGGTATCGTAGCCGAGTTCCTCTCGGCCCTGCCCGCCGAGGAGGCGTGGGAGGCGCTGCGGCATGCGGGGCTCGAACGCCGTGCCGAAGTATTCACCAACCTCGACGAAGAGCTGCAAACGGAGATCGTCGAAGGACTCCCGCGCGGCGAGGTGGCCCAACTGATCACCGAGATGCCGCACGACGACCGGGTCGACCTGATCAAGCGGCTGCCGGAGGAAACCCGCGACGTCATCCTGCCGGCCCTGGCGCAGGCCGAGCGGGAAGACATCCGGCGGCTGATTGCGTATCGCGAGGGGTCGGCGGGGGCGGTCATGACCTCCGACTACGCCACCCTTTCCCCGGATCTGACCGCCTCGGAGGCCATCGAACGGCTGCGCCGCGAGGCGCCGGACAGGGAAACCATCTACTACGCCTACGTGGTCGATCAGCAGCGCAAGCTGCTGGGGTTTGTCTCGCTGAAGGACCTGATCGTGGCCCGGGCCAACCGGCGCATTTCCGACCTGATGCACGAGGAGGTCATTTCCGCCACGGTCGACGACGACCAGGAAAGGGCGGCCCGCCGCATCCAGAAATACGACCTGATCGCCCTGCCCGTGGTCGACGCCAACGGCGTGCTCGTGGGAATCATCACGCACGACGACGCGATCGACATTATCACCCAGGAGCAGACGGAGGACATGGAGAAGCTCATGGCCATTGCCGGTGCTCACGAGGCAAGCGCGTATTTGAGGACCCCGGCCTGGGAGCACTTCCGCAACCGCGGCTACTGGGTGGTGGGGCTGGCGGCGCTGGGGATCTTCTCCGGCATGGTCATTCACAACTTTGAAGACGCACTGACGCAACTGCTCATCCTGGCCCTCTACATGCCCATGCTGGCCGATACGGGCGGGAACACCGGCAGCCAGGCCGCGACCGTCGTGGTGCGGGCGCTGGCCCTGGGCGAAATCACGCCGCGCGACGTGCTGCGCGTCCTCTGGAAAGAGTTTCGCATTGCGTCGATGATGGCCTTGGTACTGGCCACGGTGGCGTTCTGCAAGGTGTTGTTCCTTACAACCTGGTTCAGCGTTGATACGGCCGGGTTTCCCTTGACTACCATCGGGGTGTGCATCGGGTTAGCATTGGGCATCCAGGTGCTCTCCGCCACGCTGATCGGCGCCATGCTGCCAATCGGCGCCGCGCGGCTGAACCTGGACCCCGCCATCGTGGCCAGCCCGGCCCTGACCACCGCAGTGGACATCACCGGCCTGCTGATCTACTTCACCACGGCGCGGGTGTTGTTGGGCGTGTGACGGCAGCCGGCCGGCGGGCTGCCCATGTGGTGGCCGGGTACGCCTCTGGTAAACCGGGGTGTGGTGTGCTAGAATCGTGGCCGTCGATCGAGTAAGCAAACAACACTCAGGCTCGACCATGCCGGACGATCCCAACCGCGGCGCGGCGGCCCCGTCGGGCTTGTTGGCCACGCAGCTCGAACAGCTTGCTGAGCGGTTCGACGCCGCGTGGCGGGCCGGCAGACGGCCGCGCATCGAGGAGTTCCTGGGCGACGAGACGCTCTCCGCGAACCCAAGCCGGCTCCGCCAAATGCTCCTGGAACTGGTCCGGCTCGACCTGGGCTGGCGCTGGGAAGGCCCGCCGGCCGAGACGCTGTCCTCGAAGATGGCCTCCGAGCGGACCGACGGCGGTACGGCTGTGTTTTTCCCCAGCCGGCCGAAGCTCGAAGACTACTGCCACGCCTACCCGGCCCTTGGCCCGCTCGACGGCCTGCCCGACGAGTTGATCCTCGCCGAGTACGACGCCCGGCACCGCTATGGCGACAAGCCCTCGCACGAGGATTGTTGCCGGCGGTTCCCCGCCAAGGCCGAGCGGCTGGTCGAGTTGCTCCGACAGGCCGACGCAGCTCTCGCGGCCGCTCCGGGCAAAGAAGCACCGGGCGAAACCGTTGCCTTGCCCGCCGGCGCGGGCCTTTCGTTGCAGCCAATCGTTCGCGAGCAGTTCCTGCACAATCTTGAGCAAAGCGGACTAATGACCGCCGAGCAGGCGGCCGCCGTGCTGGGATGCCTGCCGGCGGAGCAGACCGCGGGAGA
>JAVEUP010000044.1:0-45789 GCA_034005525.1 Thermoguttaceae bacterium
ACTACTACCCCAGCCCCCACCCCCCGCCCACAAATCCCACAACGCAACCGGCTCATATTTGCCACAGAACCTTGCCGCACACGTGCATGGTCCGGCAATGGTTGTCACCGGCGCAGCGGTGGTGTATGGTAGCCGCTCGTGGCTGCAACTTGAAAACAGAGCCGTCTCAATGAAGAAGCTAATTCTACTACCGGGCGTAGGGGCCGATGCGAGGCTATTCGAGCCGCAGCGCGCGGCGTTTCCCGATCTGCTGGTGCCGGAATGGCTGCCGCCGGAGCCCAAGGAGCCGTTGCCGCACTACGCTGCCCGCATGGCCGAAGCGATGGCCCCGCTGTTCGAGGGCGCTGAGCCGGTCGTGCTCGGCGGCGTGTCGTTCGGCGGCATGGTGGCGTACGAGGCCGCTCGCCACGTGCGGCCGGCGGCCGTCGTGCAGATTGCGAGCTGCCGCAGCCGGCACGCCGTGCGGGCGATGCTTCGCCTGACGCGCCCCGTGGCCGCGACGATGCTCCCCAGTGCATTGAGAGTTGCGAAGATGATGTCGCCGATGGCGGTTGAATTGTTGACGAACCTGAAGACGAAGCAACGGAACTTCTTCGTCGAGATGTTCAAGGAGGCCGACCCAGCGTTCATGAAGTGGGCACTGACGACCATCCTCGACTGGGAACCCGCGCCGCCGCCGGACGTGCCCGTCCGGCAGATTCACGGCCGCCGCGACTTGCTCATTTCCGTGTCGAACGTCGAGGCCGACGAAGTCATCCCCAACGGCGGCCACCTGATCAACATGACGCACCCGGCCGAGGTCAATGCGTTTATCCGCAAAGCGGTCAACTCACAGGAGGCGTAACATGATTCACCGTCTTCAGTCATTCCGAACGGCCACGACCGTTCACAAGAATTGGCGCAGAGTGTTTTCACTGCTGGATACGACGAAGACAGTTTGCGCTGAGCGTTTCCGATGGTTGTTGGTTGCGTTCGGCGTACTCATCACCGCGGGCGGCCAGGCCTTTGGTGAAAACGCCGCCCACATCGGCTTCGACGCCAACGCACCCGTCGGAACATCCGCGGCTGCATGGGACACCTTCGTGTTCAACCGGACCTATGGCGACGAGCCCTTCGAGGTGCAGGTGAACGGAGTCGCGCCGGATCGCGGCAAGGAAGGCGGAGCGGGGCACCTGAAACTGCGTTACGGCGATGAGACCCCGGCGCGGTTGACCTACTGGACCATCCCTTTCGCCGAGCCAGTGCCCATTGTCGCGCAGATGCAGGAAATCGCCTTCTGGGTGAAGACCAACGTGCCGGTGAGCATCAAGGTACCGATTGCGCCGTTCGGCTTCATCTATCACGGCCCGGGCGTGCAACCCTCGGACGACTGGCAGAAGCTGAGCGTGACCGATGCGTACGAGCAACTCAAGGCGTGGTGTGCCGGCGGCGATCAGGATGCCGATTTCGGCCTGCTTCCAGGCGTTATCCTGGCGGTCCATGCTGCGCCCGGCATGGAGGCCGAAGTCCTGGTCGATGACGTCGCCGTTGCCGGCCGAGAGGGGATTCGCGCCGCCGTGGACCAGCGGCGACGGCAGCAACGATTCGCCCGCCTGACCGCCAGCGTCGTGACCCTGCCCTGGAGCGACGAGGGCCGCAGTCTCGAAACGGTGCTGGACCGGCTCGATGAAGCCGCCGCGTGCGGGTCCGACATCGTATGCCTGCCCATGGAATGTGTAAAGACCGGCGGCGAGCCGATTCCCGGCCCCATCAGCACGGCCATTGCCGCCAAGGCGCGCGAGCACGGTATGTACGTGATCGGCAACGTGCGGGAAACCGAGAGCGAGAAGACTTACGTCACGTCGTTCCTGTGCGGCCGCGATGGCGAGCTGATCGGCAAGTACCGCAAGTCGCACAAGATGCCCGACGAAGACATGGACCTCGGCGACGATCTGCCCGTGTTCAAGACCGAGTTCGGCCCCGTCGCAATGCGCATCGGGTCGGACCGCCACTTCGCTGATATCGACCACGTGCTCGCCGCCAAGGGCGCACGGATGATCTTCTGGAGCCAGGAGTTCGAGCCGCTCGAGGACGAGTCCACGCAGGACTTCGTCAGCGAAGGGCGGGCCCAGGACTACCAGGTGTTCATCGCCTGTTCCCGGTATTCATTTGCCGGACCGGGCTGGATCACGAACTTCTGGCCCCGATACCGAGGGTGTCCCATCGGCCGGTCGTACATCGTCAACCGCGAAGGCATGCGCATTGCCACCACCACGCGCAAGGGAACGGTCGCCACGGCCGTCATTCCGCGCGGCGAACTGGCCGGGCCGGGCCGCGGGCCGAATCGGAACCCGGCGTTCAAGGTGCTCACCGAGCCGGTCAAGCTGCCCGAGCCGCGGGAGTGGTCGAAGCGCGTCGTGCGGGTTACCGCTATTGAAAACCACGTGGGTATCGACGACCTGATCGAGAAGCTCGACGCAGCCGGACGGATGGGAAGCGATATCGTATGTACCTACGAGTTCGTGTGGATTCCAATTCGAGGTGCGACGTCGGAAGAACAGATTCGCGAAAGAACGGAAAAAGCGCACGAGAACCTCCGCCGCGTTGCCGCGAAGGCCAAAGAGCACGGCATGTACGTGCTGGTGGCCGGGGTCATCGAGCAGCGGGAAATCAACGAGGCCGTTCTGTACGACCGGGAAGGCAAGGAGGCAGGACGCTACCGCAAGATCGTCAGCACCTACCCCGAGCAGATTTGCGGAGAAGAAACACCCGTGTTGGAAACCGATTTCGGACGGATCGGCGTGCGCATTTGCGCCGACAACGCCCACGTGGAGATCGATCGGGCCTACGGCGTGAAGGGCGTCGACATCCTGTTCGACCTGACCCAGGACTGGGGCCCAGACGCCATCCACCGCAACCTGCGCAACATCACGCGGGCGATGGACGCCCAGATGTTTCGCGTCGAGGCCACGCACTCAAGCAGCGAGGTTCTGCACCGCAGCCACGTGGTCGAGCCCACCGGGATGATCGTGGCCCAAAGCCAGTACATGAGCAGCGGGCTGGTCAGCGCCGTGATCGATCTGGACAAGGACCGCCCCCGCCGGTTCACGCGCGCGTGGCGCGCCCACGAGCCTGCAGGCTACCTGCCCCAGTACCAATTCACCGAGTTGCCGCAAATGGAGAACGACCTGAAAGAGACCATCCTCAGGCAGCGCCGCCCGGAGTTGTACCAGGTGTTGGCGGTAGAGGAATAACTTTCCCTCCACAGGGGGTGACTGTGGGAGACCGACAAGCAGCTCCCAGCAGGCGGTTGGTAATCGTGTAACCGTTCACAGGGCGGGCGGGCAGTTTTCTCCGCTCCAAGCGAAGGGGACAGTCCCATTTTCGCGGCGGAAACGGTGGATTATTGGGCAGAAGAGCCCTTGTGCCGCGAAAATCGGGACAGTTCCCCTGTGAACGGTTACGTAATCGTTTTCTTCAGAGACGGCTGAAACGTAACAGTCTTGGTGGCCTCGTAATCGTTTTTCAGGGAAAATGATACAATACTATAGTCGGTTGTCGCCTGTCTGCCAGGCGACCTTGGCCGCCACCCGCCCAGAATCAGCCGCACCTATCCCTTGCTTCCGAAAAGTTCGTAATGATGTTGCAGTTCACGATGTTTTGCTCGATGGCCGCCGGGTCGATCTCCGACGTGCTCGTAAGCGACGGCCGCGATGTGTTCCTGCACCACAAGAGGTTCAACGCTGCATTGGAGAAACAGCAGACCCCGTCGCGGCACCTGTTCTCCACGTCGAGTCTCTATGCATGGCGCGTGGATTTCCCCGGCCGCGGCAGGGCGATTGTGAAATCGGGCCGTCACCTGTTCGTGGCCGTCATGCCGACCGACATCCTCGAAAGCGATCCCCACGCCTCGTACGAAGGCCGTCGTGGCGGCGCGATTCTTGTGTGCGGCGCGGTCGTCGCCGAGCACCGGCTCGACTCGCCCGCTGTCTGGGACGGCATGGCAGCCGCAAACGGCCGGCTGTACGTCGCGACCCAGGACGGTAGAATCCGCTGCTTGACAGGAGACTGACTGCGCCAATGATTGTGACGATTGACGGACCGGCCGGGGCAGGGAAGAGTTCGGTGGCGAAAGCCGTTGCCGGACGATTGGAGTTCCGCTTTCTGGATACCGGTGCAATGTACCGTGCCGTGGCACTGGCCGGCCTGCGCGCCCGGGTCGATTGGTCGCAACCCGACGAGTTGGCCCGGCTGGCCGAAGGGCTTCAGATCGAGGTGGATGGCGACCGGACCTTGCTCGACGGGCAGGATGTGACCGACGCCGTGCGACGGTCGGAGGTAACGGCCGCTACGCGGTATGCAGCCGACAATGTCCGGGTGCGGGACCGCCTGGTGCACGTACAACGTGAACTGGCCGAAGGTGCGAACGTCGTTACCGAAGGGCGGGATCAAGGCACCGTGGCCTTTCCCGATGCCGATGTGAAGATATTCCTCACGGCCAGCCCGGAGGAGCGGGCACGGCGACGGCTGCAAGACCTGCGGCGGCAGGGCGAAACGGCCTCCTTCGAGGACGTGCTGGCCCAACAGCAGCGGCGCGACCGGGAAGACGCCGCCCGGCCGGTCGGTGCCCTGCGCAAGGCGCCGGACGCCGTCGAGGTAAGCACCGATGGAATGGCATTCGACGCGGTAGTCGATTGTCTGGTAGAATTGGTCAATGGCAAAAAACGACTTTCCCAATCCTGAACGCCCGCTCTCAAGCCGCATCTGGTACGAGTCACTCCGTACCTTAGTGCAGGTTACCGCTGTGTTGGGCTGGAAGGTGCGTCACTTCGGACGCGAGAACATACCCCCTGCAGGTGGCGTTTTGGTGGTTTCCAATCACCAGAGCCACTTCGACCCACCCCTCGTTGGAATGGCATGTCCGCGCAGGATGAATTACCTGGCGCGCGATACGTTGTTCCGATTTCCACCCTTCCGATGGCTTATTCGGTCGCTCGACGCCATTCCAATCGACCGCGAGGGGATTGGGCTGTCGGGCATCAAAGAGTCGCTGCGACGGCTGAAGCGGGGTGAGATGGTGCTGGTGTTTCCCGAGGGGACCCGGACGGAGGATGGGGAAATCCAGCCGTTTCGCCCCGGTTTCACGGCCCTGGCCGTACGCAGCAGAGCGGCGATTCTTCCGGTTGCCATCGAGGGTGCCTATCAAGCGTGGCCCCGCATGCAGCGGCTTCCCCACCCGGGAAGGATCCATGTTCAGTACGGACAGCCCATTTTGCCTGACCAAATTGCAGCGATGAGTGAGCGGGCCCTCCTGGCCGAGGTGGAGGACCGGGTACGGGCCTGCCACGCGCTGCTCCGCGCGCAACGAAATTCTTAGATTCTTTCGGAAGTCGCCCGGGGTGCGGTTGTGGCCGGGACCGGGGGCTGCTATATTGGCGGGTTTGTCCGGCAGCCTTCAAGAAAAGCCCCCTTCTGGTAGGAGGCGAGGTTGGCGGCGCGGTTTTCTAACCCCGGTTGCGTTCCCGCACTTCCAGCACCTGATGCGTTGAGAAACGGGCAACGTGGTTTCGGCTTTACCCACCCCTAGCATTTATGGTCAACCGTAATTTGATTCGAGGCTTGGACCTCACCGAGGAGGATTGGCAGCACGAGCTTGGCGAGGCCCTGGAAGGCACGCCCTTGGAAGAGATCGACGAGTGGGGCGCCCGCGACGTCGAAGTGAACAAGGTAGTCGAGGGCAAGGTACTTCGCGTTGAGGGCGAAGTGGTCCTGGTCGACGTCGGCTACAAGAGCGAAGGAATCGTCTTCCGCAACGAGTGGGAAGACGGCGAGCCGCTGCCGAAGCCCGGTGATCGGATCAAGGTGCTCGTCGAAGAAGTCGAGGACGCCCAGGCGCTGCTCGACGACTGCCGCGGCATGATTACCCTGTCCAAGCGGAAGGCGGAGCGGATCGAAGCCTGGATGCGGGTGATGGAGAAGGTCCACGAGGGCGACGTGGTTACCGGCGTGGCAACGCGGAAGATCAAGGGTGGGTTGCTGGTCGATATCGGCGTGAACGTCTTCCTGCCCGCCAGCCAGGTTGATATCCGGCGGCCTGCCGACATCGGCGACTACATCGGCCGCACCATCCAGTGCCTCGTGTTGAAGATCGACGATGCGCGGCGGAATATCGTCGTTAGCCGACGGGCATTGATCGAGGAGGAGCGGTCGGAAAAGAAACTGCAACTTCTCGGCGAGTTGGCCGTCGGTCAGCGCCGCCGCGGGGTGGTGAAGAACATCGCTGAGTTCGGCGCGTTCGTCGATCTGGGCGGAATCGACGGCTTGCTTCACATCACCGACATGAGTTGGGGGCGCATCAACCATCCTTCCGAAATGGTCAGCATCGATCAGGAACTCGAAGTCCAGATTCTCCACATCGATTACGACAAGGAGAAGATCGCCCTGGGTCTGAAGCAGAAGAGCGCCAGCCCGTGGGACGACGTCGAACAGAAGTACCCGGTAGGAACCTCCGTGCGCGGCACCGTGGTCAACGTGATGACTTACGGGGCGTTTGTGAAGATCGAGGAGGGCATCGAGGGCCTGGTCCACATCAGCGAAATGTCCTGGACGCGGCGTATCAGCCATCCTAACGAACTCGTCCAGATCGACGACGAGATCGACGTGGTCGTACTGGCCATCAACAAGGAAAAGCAGGAAATCTCGCTCGGCATGAAGCAAACCCAGGACAACCCCTGGGACCTCGTGGCGGAACGCTATCCGCCCGGCACGGTCGTCAAGGGCGTCGTCCGCAATTTGACCAACTACGGCGCGTTTATCGAAATCGAAGAAGGCATCGACGGCCTGCTCCACGTGAGCGACGTCTCCTGGACCCGCAAAATCACCCATCCGAACGAAGTCGTCGAAAAGGGCCAGGAGGTCGAGTGCCGCGTCCTCTCGGTCGACCAGCAGCGGCGGCGGATTGCCCTGGGCCTGAAGCAACTCGACGAGGACCCCTGGCTGACCAGCATTCCCGACAAGTACCAGCCGGGCGCCGTGGTGAAAGGCCCGGTGACCAAGATCACCAACTTCGGCGTCTTCGTCGGGCTGGAAGACGGCCTCGAGGGACTGCTGCACATCTCCGAGTTGGCCGACCACAAGGTCGAGAACCCGGAGGACGTCGTCAAACTCGGCGACGAAATCGAGGTGAAGATCCTGCGCGTCGATCCCGATGAGCGGAAGATTGGGCTTTCGCGAAAGCGGGTCGAGTGGGCCGAAGAGGCGCGAGGCGAAGAGGAACCCGAGAAGGCTCACCGTGCCGAGCCGGTCGAACTGCGCGGCGGCGTGGGCGACAGCACCGGCCCGCTGATCAAACCCAGGGAGCCTGTTGTTCCGGAGCCTGCACCCGCCGCGAGTGAAGCCGCCGTGCCCGATGCCGCGCCAGCCGCGGCCGAAGCGAGCGATGCCGTCTCACCTGATGCCGCCGCCCAGCCCGCAGTCGAAGCGAGTGAAGCCGTCTCACCGGATGCCGCCCAGCCCGCAGTCGAAGTGAACGATGTCGCAGGGCCGGACGCCGAAACTGTGCCGGAACCGGACGAGAAGCCGTCCGAAGAATAATCGGACCGCGTTTGCCCCCTTGTGTGCAGGCCTCGGCCGCGGCAGAATAGCCCGGGCATGGCTGGTTTCGTGGAACGACTTGACGCTTGCTTTGGTGCCCGGTCCGCGCTGGCTGCGGAATCGCTCCGCGGCCTCTGCGCGGCGATCGCCCGCGACGAGCCGGGGGCCTTCTCCGCGTGGCGCGACGTGGCCGCGCGGCTCTATGGCGGCGCGCTCGACGCGCTAAGCGGGCATCTGGAAGGACTGTCGAACCGGGCGGGTATCGGCCCGTACGGATTGTCGCCGGATCGCGTCCTCTTTGCCCTTCAAACCTACTACGCACTGGTCGTGCGGGGCGTCAGTACCGAGTTGTGCGGCGAAGATGCCGCCCGGACGCTCGACGAGCCGGTGTTCGGCTGGGCGGACGCTTGCGATGCGCCGGAGGCCGCGAAAGTAGTCGAGCGGGTATCGGCGGCTGCGAGGGAATGCCGGGCCGATGCTGAGGCGGCGCTCGCCGGACATGCCTGCGACCTGTTCAAACCGTTGTATCAAAGCGTCTTCCCACGCGCGCTTCGTCATGCGTTGGGCGAGTACTACACGCCCGATTGGCTGGCCGATCATGTGTTGGAGCAGGCCGGCTGGCCCGGCGACCCCGGCGCCCGGCTGCTCGATCCCGCCTGTGGTTCCGGAACGTTCCTTGTTGCTGCCATTCGGGAACTGCGCCGCACCTGCCGCCCGCACGTGACGCGACAGGAGCAACTCGACCATATCCTCGCGCGGGTCGCTGGCTTCGATCTGAATCCGCTGGCCGTACTCACCTCGCGGGCGAACTACCTGATTGCCGTGCGCGACCTGCTTCCGGCCGCCGGTGCCGTCCCGGTGCCGGTGTTCTGTTGCGATTCCATTTGCGATGAACCGCCGGCATTCGCCTTGGGAGATGAGGAGTTGTTCGATCTGCTGGTCGGCAATCCGCCGTGGATCGCGTGGGATAACCTTCCGGCATCGTATCGGCGCGCCACGCTCCCGTTGTGGCGGCGTTACGGGCTGTTCAGCCTCGACGGCAACGCGGGTCGGCACGGCGGGGCGAAGAAAGACCTGGCCATGCTGCTGCTCTATGCGACGGCCGACCGCTTTCTGCGCGAGGGCGGGCGCGCGGCCATGGTCCTCAGCCAAACGCTGCTGCATACGCACGGGGCAGGCGACGGATTCCGCCGGTTTCGCCTGGGCCCTGAAGGCTGCCCGCTGGCGGTGCTGCGAGTCGACGACCTCTCCCGCCTGCGCCCGTTCCCGGAAGCCGCCAATTGCACGGCCACGCTGCTGCTGGAAAAGGGCCGGCCCACGGTGTATCCGGTGCCGTACGTGCGATGGCTCCCCGGCAAGGAACACGGCAAGCAGGGCGGGCCGGGCAGCCCGCGCGTGGAGCATTTTGCCGAACCCGTTGATCCTGCGCGGCCGGGTTCGCCGTGGTTTGTGCGGCCGCGAGCGTTGCGCACGCCGCTGCACCAACTGGCAGGCCCTTCCGACTACACCGCCCGGCTGGGCGCGAACAGCGCCGGTGCCAACGGTGTCTATTGGGTCGAGCTGCTCGGCCCGGCTGCCGGCGGGGGCGTGCTCGTGCGGAATCTGGCCGGGGCCGGCCGCCGCCAGGTAGAACAGGTCGAGTGCGTGGTGGAGCCCGCGTTGCTCTTCCCGCTGCTGCGATGGGGCGACGTGGCCCGATACCGCGCCCGCCCGGCGGCTTTTCTCCTCCTTCCGCAGGACCCCGGCACTCGCGCGGGGCTCGCGCCGGACGTCATGCAGGCGCGGTATCCGAGAACGTGCGATTACTTCGCGCGGTTCGAACCGCTGCTGCGGCGGCGCGCGGCGTACCGGCGATATCAGGAGGACCGGCCGTTCTACTCGATGTACAATGTCGGGCCGTACACGCTGGCCGGCATCAAGGTGGTCTGGCGGCGGATGGACTCGCGGCTGACGGCTGCCGTCGTTGAGCCGGTTGACCATCCCTTGCTGGGCCGCCGGCCTGTCATCCCGCAGGAGACGTGCGTGCTGGTCGACTGCGCGACGAGCGACGAGGCCCATTATCTGTGTGCGCTGATGAATAGTGCGACGGTCGGCTTTCTTGTCGCCGCGCACAGCGTGGCCGGCGGCAAGGGGTTCGGCACGCCGGGCATCCTCACCTTCACCCGGCTGCGGCGATTCGATCCCGGCTGCGAAATCCACCGCCGGCTTGCCGCGGCAAGCCGCGCTGCCCATTCGGCCGCCGCAACCGGCGGCGGTCGCGACGGTTCGGCCGGCGTGGCCGGTTTTCAGCAGGAGATCGACGCCGCTGCCGCAGCGCTTTGGGGCCTCGACGCGGCCGAACAGCAGGCGATTGCCACAGTCATGAGTTGACAGGAGCTGTAGACGTAGGTCTTCCAACCGTGGGACAACCTTCCAGCAAACCGTGGGATAAGCTTCCAGCTTGTCAGGTACTGCGTGGGATAAGCTTCCAGCTGTCATGTGCCCGATCGACAAGCTGGAAGCTTATCCCACGATTCGGCATGTTATGGTTGGCGCTGTTTAACCGACGCCGGCCGAGTGGTAGTCGGTATTGCCGAGGTAGTCGAGCACTTCGTCGGCGTGCTCCCAGACCTCGCGCATGAATTGGTCCTTGATAAAGGTGCGGACCACATTCTTCTGATCCCTGTTCAGCCAGCCGGCGCTCGCAATAGATGAGACGATCTGGTCGTCGCCCTTGTCGAGCTTCGTCAGGGCCCAGCGCGGGGCAAGCTGGTATACGGCCAGCCCGTGCAACCGCAGTCCGTCGTCGGTCATGTCGATCTTCAACTCGACCAGCCGGAAGTCGCCCTGGGCGGGCAACTGCTCGTGGTTGCGCGCAGCGCTGATCATGCCGAAACCGGTCTTGAGCATCCAGCCGTGGCCGTCGTTTTTCCAGGTGGCCACCAGCTTCGACTTGTCGCAGATCAGATACCGGTTCTGCCGGTCGAGGCGTTCCGGCGCTTCCAAGGTTGGCAGCTTCGTCTGACTGGGCGCCTCGGCGTGGGCATCGCCCGCGTCATCCAGCACGTCCTCGAAGTCGGCCGCCGTTTCGGGCGTCATATCCGGCGCGGGGACGGAAATGACCGTGCCGCACTTGGGGCACTTGCTGCTGCGGCCGGCCAGTTTAGCCTTCGCGCTCAGCCTGCTGTTGCATCCGGGACACGTTACACGAATCATGCCAGCACCCTCCCTTTGAAGAGATGTTTCCATTCTCCATTTCGAAGAGACACGGTCATTGTAACATGATTGAGGTCAATGGCCAACCCGACAAATCAGCGGGGTCCGTCAAGCTCGGGCCGGGTAGGACCGCCCATAAGAAGTTTGCCGTCCGACTGGTGACCCAGTTGCCGGTACGTGCCCGGATCGAGTTCATTGCTCACGCTGCGCACGGCGCCATCGGCGAACAGGAAGTTGCTCACGCCCGGGTGGCGGCTGCCGAAGCTGCCAACCACCAGCGGTGGCGGAGGCGGCTCGCCCTGGGCAAAACCGATGCCCATACCCATGCCGTTCCATTGTTCATGGTCGTCCGGCTCTTCGCCTGCGCCTGCGTACTGGGCGGCATTCTCATCCTGCCGTTCGGCAGGCGGCGCCGGGTAGCCGGAGTTGCTTTGATAGACGTCCCACAGCGACTTGCCCGTGTTCCGAAGCGTTGCCCGCGTGCCCGACATCCAACCAAGCTCCGCGTCGTCGCGCTTCTCGCCCGCCATGAGCGTGTGCGAGGCCCCGTCGGGAATCGTGTAGGTGGTCACGTGGCTGTTGAGGTACAGCATGCCGTGATTATCGGCATCGATGGGCGACTCGACGTCGTGATGGCATCCGGCGTAGGTGCTGTCAATGGCCACGATCGTATCGTATCGTTCTTCCCAAGTGTCGAATCGTGAACGGTCCTCCCATTGCTCCGGTTCTTCGGACGGATCGGGCTGAGCCGGCACGTCAGGCTTGTCCGATGGTTTGCCATAGACGTAGTATTGACCCGGAAACGACGGGCAAATCACCTGATTCAATCCCAGTCTCCGCACGCCGGCATTTTCTGGAGCATAAACGCCGTGGTCAAAATCGACGCTTTGAAACGCAATCCGCTCGTCGATGTACGGCAAGATCTGAACGATCCAGCTCATATGGTAACCTTCCGGCTTGCTTTCGATGGGGCCTTTGGCTTCGACGGTACCCGGAGGAAGTCCCTCATGGGCCAACTCGTACTGATGCAGGGCGAGCCCAAGCTGCATGAGCCTGTTCACGCAACTCGCGCGCCGCGCAGCCTCCCTCGCCGCCTGGATACCCGGCAGCAGCATGGCGATCAGAATACCAATGATGGCAATCACCACGAGCAACTCAATGAGCGTAAAGCCGGCTCGCGATGTACGGGGTGAAGGCAATAACTTGGCAATCATGGTTCTTCCTCGTCGAGGGGCTTGTAATTCGGTCGGGGCAGATGCACGATCTGCGTCTGACGCACGCGCGTGTGCAGATCGGCAGGGTAGTCGGCTTGGACGTGTACCGTCCACTGGGCAGGCTTTTCGGGATTGGGCGTGACGGCAATCCGGACGACCGCTGCGTTGCGGCCGTCGAGTTGTTCGGGTTCAATGTGCCACGTTTCGCCGGTGAAACCAGGTTCATCGGCCAGCCGGGCGGCGGCCCGCTCGATGCCTGAGTCGGCCAGCCACTGGCACTGCATCCGCCGGAGTTGGGTCCGGTCGTATTGCGCGTTGACAACGATCGTTCGCGTTATCATTCCGGCCATGGCCACAACCAGCGCCACGCACACCAGCGCGCTGAGCATCAGGAAGCCGCCGCGTGCCGATTTGCGGCGGTCCGCTTTATTGGAGTGCGGCGGCTTGACGCCGCTTTGGCTATGCCTTCTTTTCTCTCTGCGCCTCCAACAGCCACGGTGTGAAATGCTGGAACTGACGCAGAAGGAAAGCGGCGTCAAGCCGCCGCACTCCAAAACACCTCGCCAATAAGGGAAAAGGCAGCCGGCACGTTCGTGTGGTTGGCGGTTCTTCATGGCATATCTCCCGATGGCTTACCGGGCGGCAAGTCGGCGCCGGCAACGATGGAATGGCGGTCGAGCAGGGCGTCGATGCGCACCTGTTGCGGCACTTGGCGAGGCGGCGCGTCCGAGCCGGGCTCTGGCACGATGGTCAGCCCCACCAGCGTCCGGCCCGCCTCCTCGAAGCGGCCGAATGCAACGGTGGATCGCCGTGGCAGAGGAAAGTCGGTCCTGGAGGCGTGTTGCGAAGAAGACGATCCCTCCTCACCCGAAGTCTCGCGCACGACCTGGCCTCGTTCAACGCGATAGACAACCGTCGGACCGCCTGCGCTGCCGAGTATGCACTGCCGCGGATCGGTTGCGATCGTTGCGTGTTCGGCGGCATGCACGTCGCGCCGGAACGACTCGGCCAGCCGATCGACCGCCTGCCGCGCGGCAAGCTGCCCGCGCACCGACCGCTCGACGTCGAAAGTCGAGTGGATCACGGCCAGGGCGACGCCCATGACGACTGCCGACGGTCCGATGACGGCAACCACCTCCACGAGCATATAGCCGCGTCGATTCATGGTTGGCCCTCCTCATCCGGTCCGGCCAACTTGTCTACTTCGTATCGCCATGCAACCAGTTCGACCTGTTGCGGCTTCTGGTTGGTGGAAGAATCGTTCCAGGTGATGCGCACAGCCACGCGAACCCCCGGCAGCGCGCCCTCACCGGTGGGTTGCACGTTGACGTGGAGTTCTGGGTTGGGCAGGGTACGGCGTGCTTCAGGGGAGAGGTCGAGTTTGGCCGTCCGTTCGGGCGTCAGGTCGGCCGCCGGCCACGCGGCGAGGCGTTCCATGACGCCTGCCGCCTCGAACAGCGCTCCCTGTCGCCATTGGCTCGCGCGCCGCAGTTTCGCCGCCGTATGCTGAAGAGGCAGCCAGGCCGCCACGAGCGACGTCAGAACAGCGATGGCGGCAAGGACTTCGATCAGGCTGTATCCGCGCCGGCACAAGGGTATTCCAGTAGTGTTCATCGGCTAGTTCGCATTACGTAAGGCCCACAATCAGCCGTATCAGGGGCATGAATAACCCAACCACCACGACGGCCACAACGCATGCCAGCACGCATATGGCGATCGGAAAGGCAATTTGCAGAAGAACGTTCGTACGATACGTGAAGAGCCGGCGGCTGCTGTCGGCTACCGCACGCATGGCCCAGGGCAAGTTGCCTGCTGCGGCGGCCGAACGGAGCAGGGCTGCGTCGGGCCGGCGAATGATACGGTTGGCCAGCAGGCTGTCGATCCAGTCTGCGCCATTCGCCACACGATCGTGTGCCTGCCAAAGCGGGTGGCGGAGGCTCGCCTTCGGATAGGTTCGCGCCAGGATGGCGAGTGTCTCGGGAATCGGCCGGTTGCACTCCATGCCAATCGACATGGCTTCGAGCACGGCAGCCTTGTCGAGCGGCCGGAGCAGGTGCCCCACGCCGGGCAGGTCGAGCGGGATGCCGTAGCCCAGCCGCACGACGGCATAGACAAACAGCCCGAACAGCGCAAGAAGGGCAAACGGACTGGCCCATACGCCCTGATGCATGACGGTCAAGACGAATTGCGACATGCGCGGCAACGCAAGATCGAACTCGTCGAATACCCGCTCGATGCGCGGCGCGATCTTCAGGGCGAAGAACAAGCCGACCAGGACCATGAATGCCAGCACCCCCAGCAGGTAGAACACCTTGCCGGCGGTGCTCTGCCGGACGGTCTCCATCTGCCGCCGGGCATTCATGATCGAGTGGGCCGCGGCCTCCGGCTGGTCGCCGGCCAGGGCGCCCGACTCGACACTGACGGCCAACAGCGGCAGGGCCTCGCGCGGGATGAGCCCCGGTGTCGTACGCAGGGCATCGCCGAGTGGGTCGCCGTGCCGCAGCTTGTCGGACAGGTCGTGAGCACGCCTCTTGATCCCTTGTCCCAAGTGGCCGCCAAATGCCGGGAGGGTCGTCTCCAGGGGAATCCTGCGGCGGAACGACGTGACGATCAAGTCGAACATGGCCTCGCGTCGCGCCCGGGTCCGCTGAAGGACGACCATCGGCACCACGATGCCCGCCACAACGAACAATACCGGAATGCCCAGTACGAGAAAGAACAGCAGAGGCGCTGCCATCAACGCCACGATGGCAATGCCCAGCACCACGCGGGTGACCGCAATCATCTCGCGCCGCTCGACACGTACGCGTCGTTCAATCACGCCCAATGCAATCCAAACGACGGCTCCCACGGCCAGGAGACCGGCGGCGATATGGATGGCGAAGTTGAGTGAGATACTGTCTGGGAGCATTGATTGTCGATGGGCGCAGTGGGTTCAGGTCAGCCAACGAATCACGGAAACCAGCGGTTCGAGTAACGCGATATTGACCATCACAAGCATGATTGCCACAAGAAAGACCATGACCGGGGGGAAAACCGTCTCGATCAGGTGGACACGGTTGTGCAGCAGCCCTTCGTACCACGTGCTGAGCGATTCAAACGCCTCGGGCCATGCATCATGCCGTTCCGCCCACTGGAATACGGCGGCCGTGTCGGCGGGAAACACGTCGGCGTGAGCAAACACCTCGGCCGCCGGCAAGCCATGTTCCAACCGATCGATCATCTCGTTGCACTGCCGGACGAGTTCCACGTCGGCAATGCCGGCCGACGCCAGTCGTAGGGCTTCCGGCATCGGCAGCCGTGTTCGAGGGGCCGGGGGGCTGGAAGGCCGCGGCTCCGAGGGCGTCCCGCCCGGTCGGCAGTCCGATCCGCCCAATGCCGTTCCAAGCCCGCGGCATAACTCGGCAAACGACTGCCATCGCCACATCGGGCCCAGAAGCGGCAACGCGGTAAGAATCCACCAGGTCGGTTCCCATCGCCGTCCCAGCCTGAACGCTACCGGCCCCAGGAGGAGCAACCCCACCAGAACCGCCAGCATCGTCATGCCCATTCGGCCGACTGCGAACATCTCGGGCAAATCGGCCTGGAAGCCACCATATATCTCGTAAAACGGGGTGACGACGACTCTCTCCAAGACAAACCATAAAACGCACATTCCCAGCATCAGGATGATCGGATAGGTTGCCGCGGTCCACAACTGGCGGCGAACCATCGCGCGGCTGGCCGACGCATGGACCGATTGCTCCAGGAGTTCGGGCAGGCAATAGTGGCGCGCGCCCAGCAGCAGCAACCGCTGCATCGCAGGAGTAACACTGCTCGCCAGGCTCGCTTCGCGCAGGGCCGCGTCCAACGGCGCACCTGCGTCGATGCGGGCTGCCAGCCGGCGCAGGCCGGTGGCCTCCTGGGAGCGGGGCTGCTCGTCGGCCACGGCGCGCAGCCCGTCCCCCAACGGCAGACCGCCGCGGGTGAGTTCCGAAAGCCGTGCAGCCAACTCCGCCGTCTCGTCCGGCGTGAGCCGGACACGGTCCGCGTTGCGGGGCTGGGGGGTGGGTTCCGGCATCCAGTTATTCTCCTGCGAACGCAGCCAGGGTGTGCAGCAAGTGCGTATACGGAATGAACACGAACCACGCGTACATGCAAACCACCATGCCGGCGGTTGCCATGGTAATCAGCACGGGCAGCAGGATACGCGCGCGCTCGGCAGCCAATACCACGCGTTGATGGTACCGCCGAGATGCCGCCTCGAGCGCCGGCAGCAGCCGGCCTTCGCGCTGGGCGCTGACCAGCAGCCATCGCAGCAGCGGTGGCAAAGCGGCCTGGCCGGAAGCGTCGGCGCCAGGCATGGCGTTGCCAGCCTCGATCTGCTCGGCGGCCGCCACAGCCGCGCGCATGGTGCGCCGGTCGTCCGTGCAGCGGGCGGCGCTGCGCAGGGCCTCGGGCAAAGGTACGCCCTGATCGACGAACAGGCGCAGCAGGTCGACCAGAATGGCCTGTCGCGACCACCTGGCAACCGGCCACATCCAAGGAAGCCACGCGAGTGTGCCGCCCACGTCGCCCGGCACCAGCGAACTCGCACGCCGGCTCCGCAACCACCAGAGAAACGTCCCGAGCGCCAGCGCCGCGGCCGCGATGCCCCAAGGCAACCACAGGTCGCGCGCAGCCACCGGTGCCCCCAGGAAAGCCCGCGTCGCTTGGTTTATGGACGGCAGGATGCGGCTGGCCGTAAACAGTCCGATTTGGAGGGCCACGAAAATGACAATCAGCGGGTACACGCACGCCCCGACCACAGCCCGCCGCGTGTGGCGCACGCGGGCGAGTGTCTCGGCGAACAGTTCCAGGGCCGGGGCCAACCGGCCGCTGCGCTGCCCTGCGCGGAGGATGGCCACGTACATGGGCGGGAAGCCCATCTTCGGATCGGCCAGCACGTCGTCGAGCGCCTCGCCCCGCCCCAGCCGCTTGGCCAACTCGCGCGCCCGGCGACCCAGCCGGCCGGGCATATCGCCGGCAAGCCGCTTTAGCGCCGGCTCCAACGGCATGCCCGCGCGCACCAGTGCGGCCAGTTCCTCGTTGATGGCGGCTAATTCGTCGAGGTTCAGTGGCATGATGTCTCAATCCATCGGCTTCACTCCGCCGTGGCTTGGTGAGCGCGGGCCAGCAACTTCGCGGTATCCACGTCATCGGCCCGGCAGCGTTGTCGGCGTCGGCGCAATTCTTCCAATGCCGCTTCTGCATCGGCCGCAGCGAGGCAGGTTTCGCCTTCAGGCGTGCGCGCCACCAGCAGAATTCGAGCGACCGGATTGCCCGATTGATCGGTAATCTCGATTTCCGAATCAAGAGCCAATCCGAGCAACTCGCCGATCGGCACTCTCGCGGTTTCGTCATTGAGAATGATATTTGTCATTCGCCGAAGCCCATCCTTTCTTGGTCAATCATCCCGCCGATTGCTCAACTCCCACTCCCCCAAACCCCATCGTCCGGCGCACTTCGGCCGCGCCGGTCACTCCGGCCTCGACCATCTCGGCCGCCCGCTGCCAGCGCGTGACCATGCCCGACTCAACGGCGAGCCGCTCGATGGCGTCGGCCTCGGCCCGCGCGAGAATGGCCTGGCCCGTGGGCCCCGACTCGGGCAGCAGCAGTTCGGCCAGCAGCACGCGGCCGCGGTAGCCGGTCCGGCCGCATTGCTTGCAGCCGGCGGGTACGCGAGTGGACGCTACCGGCAGCCCGAGCCGGTCGTCCGGATCGTCCGACCAACGCGCACAATCGCAGAGCCTCCGCAATAGGCGTTGCGAGAGCACGCCCAGCAGGCCGCTGCGCAGGATGTACGGTTCGATGCCCATGTCGAGCAGCCGGCCGACCGTCTCGGCCGCACTGCCGGCGTGGAAGGCCGAAAGGACAAGCTGCCCGGTCAGCCCGGCCTGCATGGCGGCCCGGGCGGTGGGCGGATCACGTATCTCGCCAATGAGAATTACCTCCGGGTCGTGACGCATTAGGGCGCGCACCCCGGCGGCCAGGTCGAGCCCGGCGGCCGGATTCACCTGCGTTTGCGCCACGCCCTCGACGGCCATCTCCACCGGGTCCTCGATCGACAACAGCGATCGCTCGCCACGGCTGCGGGCGGCCAACTCGCGCAGGCACGCGTACAGCGTGGTCGTCTTGCCGCTGCCCGCCGGCCCGCTTACCAGCACAACGCCCGACGTCTCGCCCAACAGCCGGTCGAGCACCGGGCGGATGGACGGGTGGAGCCCCAGGTCGTCCAGCCGCGCGAACTGCCTCGCGGCGCCGAACAGGCGCAGCACGGCCCGCTCGCCGTGCAGCGTGGGGAAGGTGCTCAGACGCATTTCAACGCCGCCGGCGGCAAGCGCCGACGAACCGGTCGAATCGGGCAGATTGGCCGAATCGGCCGGATCGCTGGACCCGCTATGCGGCTCGCCGGGCCGGATGCGACCCTCCTGCGGCCGATCGGTGCAGTAGGTGAGCAGGCCGGCAAGCACCTTCAGCCGTCCGACCACGCGCGGGCCGGCCTCGCGGGGCAGCAGGGCCGCCTGCTGCAGCACCCCGTCGATGCGCAGCTTCACCTCCAGCCCGCCCGCGGCCGGCTGCAAGTGCAGGTCGCTGGCGCCGAGCTGCTGCGCGGCGGAGAGCAGGCAATCGACCACGCGCATTGCATAGTCGGCGGCGGCCGGCTGCGGCCCTGCCAGAATAGCGCGCAATTCCGCCACGTCGGACACGACCATTGGCCACCTTATTCCGAGGGGGGCGAACGCCCAAGCTTGGCGTCATCATACCCGGCTACCCGAATTGCGTCAATGAAGTGCCTTGCCCCCCTTGACACATTCGCCCAGGAATGATATACGGATGTATATTATATTGTCGTGGCGCCGTCTGGCGGGAGCGGCCTATGGAAAACCATGCCGGGGTCAATTTGAGGCGGCTGATGGCAGCGGGCGGACTGTCGATCCGCGAGGTTGCCCAGCGTGCCGGGCTCGACGAGCGGACGGTACGCGCCGTGTGCAGCAGCCGGCATCGGCCGCGAGGCAAGACGCTCCATGCTCTGGCAAAGGGTTTGAACGCCGAAGTTGACCAATTCTTCGTCGACCCGGCCCAGTTGGCCTATCGCCAGTTCGACCGGGCGACCAATCCCGTGGTCGAGCAGGTGGTCGAGGAGTGCCCCGAACTGTTCCGCCATTGGACCGAGGCCGATTTCGACGAATTGAACAGCCAAATGGGCGTCGGCGGGGGGCTCACTCGCAACGGTGCGCTCGAGGCCGCCGCTCACATCAACCGTAAACGCCACCTGCACGAAAAGCTTGAGCTTCTGCTCGAAACCACCTACGGCAACCTGGTGTGCGAAATGCTCGAACTCATGTACGAGCGTATGGTTCAGCGGGCTCCTTGAAAGCCGGCTACGGCACCTGCTTCAAACTACCCCGTTTGGTAGGGGGTTCGTTTGGCGTTGGCCAACGCGATCCGACGTTCCCGGTAACCGCTGACGGTGTGACGTGCGTACCATTCCGTTCTGTGTGCGCGTCCGCATGGGGGGTATTTGGCGGCCTCAGAATCGCAGCGGCCCGGAGAGTTCGGTCCATGCACCCCTCGGAATCTGTGACAATCCCATCTCAGTGGCGTCAATTCCTGCGTAGGGGGCTTGCGTTCCAGTCAATCGTCAAGTAAAAGGGAAGGATACCACTCAGCCGAAGTGGCGGAATTGGCAGACGCGCTAGGTTCAGGACCTAGTCGGGGTAACCCGGTGGAGGTTCAAGTCCTCTCTTCGGCACTGCTTACAGCATAAGGACTTACGTCGAGAGGCGCGAGTCCTTTTCTTATTGGCATTGCCCATCCGTGTAACATCGGTGTAACAACATTGCCCTGAAATAGCGGCGAGATACTGGTGCAACGCGGCGGCAATGCCCGCCAGAAGGGATGCTCGCCCGCTGATACGCTGTCCGAGCAGGTACGCCCCCTTGTGGGCGGCAAGGCCCCCCTATGGCCCGTTACGCGGGCGTTACACCGGCCCGAGATGGATTAGCTCGAACTTTGCCAGGAAAACTGCACGTATTTCCATATAGGGCAAGAGGTTAGGTTGAAATTCGGCTTTGCTATTCTGGCTACGCTGTGACGCCGAGCAGGTTGAGGGCTCGCTGCTGGGTTGGGGTGGCTTCGGTAAGTTCGTAGAACTCCGCTTCGCTCTCCTGGACGCGCACTCGGTTGTGGCCAGTGTGGCTAGGTCAGTCAGCAAAGTCTGGAAACTGTGGACCGGGTAGTTGTCGTCGGTGCGTTTGCTCGCGTCATTCTGTTTCGCGACCGCCGAACGCACGGCGGGGGCCACGATGGAACGCCGCAGACGCGCTGCCGCCTCTTTCTCGTCGTCCTCGAATAGGATCGGGGCCAACTTCTCGCGCATGTGCCATTCCACGTAGTGGGCCAAACGGAAACGTGGCTTGGTGTTAGCGAGCATTCTGGGGCCTCCAAGACCTCAGATTGCCCCCGGGCGGGGGCGGTGAGTGGAACACCGCGCCCCGCTGATGCGAATCGCAGAACGGCCTGCTGCGTGCGGCGACAGGCAGGCCGTGGCCGGCGACATTTGCCGTTTACGCTGCGTAAACGGCCGACCATCTTTTCTGACACGTTTTGGGCCGGAATTTAGGTGCCGAAAATCGCCCTGGTACGTGCGCAAACGCTCCACCGGAATCGCGCACCAACATATCCGGCCTCCCGATGCCGAGTGCCAGTCACCGATGTCGTCGAAATCACTTACGGTGCCGCGCGTGTCGAGCGCGGAGCCCCAGCCGTACGGAGCCGCCGGCACCGTCCAGGCAGTCAAAGGAACTCCAGTCATGAAACACACCGTCACCCTCCTCACTTCTCTGCTGCTTGCATCGATGAACAGCATGAAATCAACCTCGTTTATCCTGGGCCCCTTGTTTTGCGCAAGACAGGCGAGCGATAGCTATGCGGAAAGTCCTGGGCAGGCCCTTTCAAGTTTCCCCGGCTCGACACCAACGGCCTTGCCGCACGCACCGATTACATTATTGACGGTCCACGCGAGGCGCTGGTTTTCCTTACCGCGACCAAGAGCGACGGACGCGAGGGCCGGATTGCCGCCTTCAGGGCGGAAGACGGCGGGGTGACGTGGCGGCGCATCGCATGGATTGGCGACGAACCCGAACCCGGGCGCGACTTTGCAATCATGCCGGCCTCGGTTCTCGTCGCTCAACTCCGGATGGTCGGCGCCGGAACTGATCTGAATGGCCGCCCAGGACGGTCCGATCGGTCCTGATCCGGGACAACCGCTTCGTGGGCCGGAAATACTACTACACGGGTGGATACGCCATCTGCATGGCCGGCAGTGACGAGCTGGAGTTCTACGACGACGATGGGAAGCTGCTGAGGACGGTTCAGGCCCCGAAAGAGACGGGGCTGGCGGCATAAGGATTCGTCAGTGTGGTGATGCCATGTGCCCTTCGCAGGCAAAATGTCTGCGGAGGGTTCTTTCTTTTCTTGGACTGCCGACCCTTGCAGGTTCGCCAGGTAACGACCGCACAGCCACCAGCGTCCGCTGGCCGCGCAGCCGTTGCGCACGCCCATCGCCCAATTCGGCCCCGTGGCCGTCTTGGTGCTGACCGCCGCGATCATGCTCGGGTGGCTGGTCTTCGGGTATCTGAAGTTCGCGCGATGAGTGGTCGTTGCGGAGATGTCGAGAGCGCCGACGGACCCTCGGGCGGCAGCTTTCAGTCGCGGGTTTCCCCAGGTACAATGCCGGCCTTGAAGCAGCTATCCCTTTCAGTCAAGGAAAGCCTCGATGGGTAATATCCTGATCCTTTACGACTCGGCCACCGGCAACACCGCGAGAATGGCCGACCTCGTTGCCGAGGGCGCCGCAAGCATCTCCGGCATGGACGTGCGGGTTCGCGACGTGCAGGCGGCCGACGCCGAAGACGTCTGTTGGTGCGACGGGCTGGCGGTCGGCAGTCCGACGAACATGGGCATTCTCTCCTGGAAGATGAAGCGCTTTTGGGACGAGGTGATGGCACCCCACTGGATGAAGGTCGACGGCAGAATCGCCTGTGCCTTTTCCTCATCCGGCGGGTGATCGTGCAAGGGCAGAAGATCGGCGTGCACATTCCGTACGCATGGCAGTTCTCGTTCACCGACTGCTCCTTTCGTGGCAACGACATCGGCATGCAGATTCGCAGCCACGGGAATCACATCCACATCACCGGCTGCGAGTTCCGCCGAAACCACCACCACGGACTGGTCATCGGCCCCGACCGCGGCCAGTGGGCCTCGAATGTGCAGCATATCAGCGGCTCGATCTTTCTCCACCTTCAATAGCACCGGAGCGAATGAGCCGATGTTCAAAGACGGTTGTCTGACTTGTGCAGTTGCGATCCTTGCAGCGTCGTCACTACTGCTCGTTCCACGCTTTCACCTCTCGTTCGGTGCCTGCGAAATCCGATACGCCCGCACCTGCCAGGGAGTCAACGCCAGGCGAAGCGAAGTCGCATCCGGTTCCTTGGTGGCCGCTGGTTCGCCGTCGCCGGGTGCGAACAGGCACTGGATATATCGTTCCTCCGCTCGCGGTAAACCACGGATGTGAACTTCCACCTGGTGGGGCGATGAGTTCACCAGGAACAGATAACGTGCGTCGCCATGGGCTACGTTCATGTGGCCTACTGTCGGGTAGACGACGGGCGCGTTGTTCCGGTATTCCAGAATGACTGTGGCCGGGCCCTGGGTTACCTCGACCTCCAGATCATCGCGCTGCTGTCCGAATAGAAGAACCTCGCCCAGTCCCAACTCGCCCGTGAGTTCACGGGCAATGCTTGCATAGGTGTCGTAATAAGCCCTGTGAATCCTGCCGGCGAAAGGCGGGTCATTGTGAGGTCGGGCAATCACGGCAAAGACGGCTGCCCCCTTGGCACCGCTGATCAAGGCGGCATACATGTCGTGCCGGACCCAGTCGCGAATCAAGGGCACCAGTGTCTCTTCGTTCTCGAGAAATGCGGCGTTGTGGCGGCCCGGATGCTGAAACATCTCCGGCACCGCGATCGGCAATGCGTCGGGATTCGCCGCGGCAATCGCCGCTTTCTGCTGTTCGATGGTCCAACGGCACCACACCCGCTGGTCCATCATGCCTGAGTAGTTCACATACATCCCCTTGCCTACAATATCAAGATGCAGGGCCGTGTGCGTTAGCGACGCGGCATTGCGATGGCCGGGGTCGTACATCCACACAGGGCGGCGGCGCGGGTCTGTCTTTCGGATGGTCTCGGCTGCCACTTCCAGATACTCGATCTCGCCGGCCCGCCAATAGCGCAACTCCTCAGGCCGCAGATACCACCAGGCGATTTGCGGCTCGCCGTCCCATTGGAGAATCTCTTGCACCCGCCGGCGAATCCTCGCAACAATCTCCTCCCTGGCGGCTGCGCCGCCGCTTAATTCGTCCAGCGACCACCCGCCGTCTACCCCGGCAAGTACATGAACTCCATGCTCCCGGGCAGAAACCAGATGGCCTTCGTTGAGATGATACATCCTCCCCGACATGGTAAAGCCATCGCGGGCTGCTGCCTCGGCGCTCAATCCGTAGCCGGTCATCGGAAAAAGTCGCCCCTGCGGATAGACCTTGTTTGCGGGAAGATGCTCGCCGGAGTCTTTCGCCGGTGCGAAGAACGGCTCCTGCAGAGTCCCAGACTGCGCCTGCGCAGAAATCGCGGGCCAGGCGAGCAGGGCGAATCCGATCATCCAGGCATGAACCACAGAAACGAGTCTTTTCGTTGTCATTGAGATTACGGTTGATATTGATCGCATGTCAGCCATTCCTTTGGGCAGAGCCGAGTGACATCTTGTGCGTCGTTACCCTACTTGTCCCACAACGGATGGTTCATCAGGCCTCCCCCACTTCGTAAGCGTTCACGGGCCGGCGGCGCAGGCTGTTCTCTCCGCTGCACGCGAAGGGGACAGTTCCATTTTCGCGGCCGGAGCCGTTGACCCATTGGGTGTATTCCCCTGTGTGCTGCGAAAATTGGGACAGTCCCCAGTGAACGGTTACCCCCACTTCGCACAACAAAGCGAGCTTCTGCTGCGGCGCCAGTCGGTCGAAAGCCGGGATGCCGAACAACTAGGAGTCCGACGGATCCCGGGCTTCCAATCGCCCGTTCTCTCAACGCTGTCAACGGTCATGTTCTGACCCTGGCTATCAAGGCTTTTTCATGATAATCTCGGCCAACCGTTCGCGAGCCCGCTCGTAGGCTTCCGGATCATGGCTCCAGTCCTGAAAAGATCTGACCACGTCGGCTACGATGCTGTCGGTCTTCTTCTCCACATCGCTGCGCTGCGATCGGTTCTGGGCCCGGCGCTCGCCATGTACGCCTGCTGCCATGGTCATGTATTCATAGTCTTCCATCGCTTCACGGACCAGCTTGAGGCGAATGGATGGCACAGGTCCTTTGATTCCAGCGGGTGGGCCTGGATAGAGCAGCATTCCCTCGCCCCAGAACTTATCCCTGAAAGCCGGGCGCTCCCACACGCCCTCCATGGTCTCATAAGCCTGCCAGTAGACGCTGGACCAGTAGAGGAAGCCGGTGATGTTGTAATGCCAACTGACCCAGAAGGGCGCGCGGAAGTTCAGTGGTTCCATATCGATCTGCCACCAGGGAGTTGCCTTGGGGCCCTGGCAGAGCGCCGTGTAGCTCCACAGGCGTTCGCCCAAATTGAGCCGCTCGTTGGCGGTTGGCTCGTCCCACAGTCCCCACAGCGGGCACCAGATATCCACGGCCCCGTACAGATTCCCCCATTCAGGATTGCTGGTAACCGTCTGTTCAGTGCACATTCGCGCGATGCCAGGGTCTGCCTCCTGGATCAGTTTTCCCTGCTGGCGAACGGTCTCATATTCCTCGGCATCATTCGGTTCATCGCGAAGATAGATATAGGCGAGATCCAGGTACCCCAGGCTACGCAGCCAGTCGGCCATTGCGGTCAGGTACGCTTTTGCCTGTTTGGGATCGTCCTGGTAGCGAAACGGTATGCGCAGCGCGTTGACATGCTTTTCTTCAACCAGGCATCGCAGTCGTTCAGCCTGCCCGGTTTCCTTGATCCCGCCGTCCGGCGTCCAGTCTGGCCAGATGTCGCCCAGCGAACTAGGCACCGCCCGGTGGCGCAGTAGTTCGGCGATATACAGTTGCTCGATCGCTGCAGCTTCTTCTACCGTGCTTTCCGGGGCCACCATGGAAGTCACTCGCCTACCGAGTTCGCCGAAGTTGGACCGCATGGCCAATTCTGCGGGCAGTTCGAAGCCCCACACTTGCAGTTCTACGGGGACCGCTGCCAGTTTCACTTTCCCTTCTGTCACAGTTACGGTAGCTCGGTAGAGCCCCGCGGGTGTACCCGACGGCACCCACACGTCGCACCAGATCTCTGCGTTTTGCCCCCGCTCAACGTCGAAAGGCACGGCGTCGTACATTGCACCGCTCAGCTCCTTGCCGCTTTGTGGGTCGACGAACGGAATCAGGGCGTCCGGGTACCAGCCGGTCGGGTTCTCCGTCCGGGCGCTGGGTTCCGGGATGTGCAAGTAATGCGCGCGAAACATTTGGACATTGGACGCTTGAATGACATTGTCGCCGGACCTCAGGTCGCTGATTTCAGCGGTAACACCGTTCAGCGCCTCCTGCCCTGCACTCACGATCAAGCGGATCGGTGCGTACTCGTTGGCCGCGGCTTTGATGTGAGCCACGTCCTGGTTGCCGGGCGAGGTGTCGCGCAGTACCCGTTGCCATGGTGATGCCACCCAGACGGTAGCATCCCGTTGTGCTGTCGCGGTCGCCGTCGCGCCCAGTAACAACATGATCACCAGCATCATTTTCATCTTCTTCCTCCTTACACTATGTTCCACGAAGTCGTCGTCCAACGATCGCTGGACGCTTATGTGAGTGGAGATTCTACCACAGTTGGGGCGCGATAGCCAGCAAGCGTTCGTCATGAAACGCGCCTGTAACTCGCCGCCGCCGCGCGTGTGCCCGCACAGCACCATGAGAGATTCGGGCATGGGCAATCAGCGGAGAACTGACCGGCGTCGGCATCGACACGCTCTTTGCGACTTTCTGATTCTCACTTTTCCGAAAATCGGCCCGCGGACGGTACGTCCATGCCGCGGGAAATGCCCCCTTTCCCATCTGAACCTCCTTGACTTCCCACTTCTTCCTGTTTAGGCTCATTCGTGTGGGGAAGAGCACATCTGCTCCCCAACGCTTCCCATGACTACGCCTGGGGCCGGTTCCTTGAGGCAGTCCGCACACTGGTCAAGAGCTATGGCGATGAAACGCACGTCAACCTTGGTTGCCCTGCCGTGTCTTAAGGCCGTCATTCGCGTTCTTCTCCTCCGATACAATAGAGATGCTGCTCTCCGCGGACGAAAATCTGCCCTTGCGAGATGGCCGGTGAGGAGTAGCAGTTCTCCCCCAATTCATTCTCCGCCACCAGTTCCCAGTCGGGCCCCGGCCGGATGACCTTCGTCGTGCCGTTGTCGTCTGTGAAATACACCAGTCCCTCGGCTGAAACGGCCGACGAACTGTAGTGCGGCGCCATTCGCACCATCCAGTGCCGGTGCCCCGTATCGACTTCGAAGCAACTGACGATTCCGTTGTCGGACGCCACAAGGAAGTAGTCGCCTTCCACAATGGGGGAGGGGACGTAAGAACAGCCGCGAGTGGTCCGCCACACAATATGCGTATCGGTGACGTCGCCCCGGCCGTTCGGCCGAATGGCGAGAATGTGGTGTTCAGGGAACCCGGCGGTCAGGAAGAAGTACTTGCCGTTGTACACCAGCGATGCCACGAATTGTTCCGTAGGGCCGCCGATGATCCAATGCTGCGATCCGTCGCGCGGGTCGAGACTCACCACGCACTTGCTTCCCGAGAAGACCATTTGGGTGCGCCCGTCGATTTCGCGGATGATGGGCGTGCAGTAGCTGCGGGTCTTGTGCTCCCGCGGCGTCTGCCAGACCGTTTCGCCCGTCCGCTTGTCGAGCCCGAAGATGAAGGAGTCGCCGTCGTGGTCGCCGTTGATGATGACCAGGTCTTCGAACAGAACCGGAGAGGTGCAAAACCCGTGGACGCTGGAGAAGCGCCCGGGGCGTACCAGCCATTCCCGCCGGCCGTCCAGATGGTATGCAGCCACGACGATACTTCCGGGAGTCACCTCCCTCACGTTGGCGAAGTCGGGCTCCAGGTACGCAACGTAAACCAACCGCCCGTCGGTGGCCGGAGTTCCGGAGGCGTAACTGTTGAGCCGATGCAGTCTTTCCAGCGGTGCCTTGATGACGGTCCGCTGCCATAGCAGGTTCCCTGTCCGCCGATCGAAACAGACCAACGCGCGTTCCTCTTCGTCTTCCAGGCAGGTCGACAGCAGCACCTTGTCGTCCCACACAATGGGCGACGAATGGGACCTGCCGGGAACCGGCGTCCGCCAGGCGACGTTGGTCATCGACTGACCCTCCCAGCGGAGCGGCACGTTCTTCTCCAGGCTGGTTCCGTCGCCGCGGGGACCCCGCCAGCCGGGCCAGTTCTCGACCTCCGCAAAGCCGGCCGTAGCCGTGACCGCAACGGCAAACAACAACGGCAGAAAGATGGTGCGCAACATCAGTTCTCGCTCGCTTTCTGATAGTGACCGGCTAGCCCGGATGACTCGCGATGGGCAGGGAGGGCAAGCAAACCGTTTCTTTGTTGGGCCATCGGTCGCCACTGCCGGCGTGCCTCCAGGCAAGCGGTCTGCAAATCAGCTTCGGCTGCGGCTTGTGCAAATGGAGCCTGGCGTCGCCTTCCCGCTTGTCGACGAGGTGCTCGTCGACAAACAATTCCAGACGCGAGCCGACGTCGATGGGTGCCGATCCCGGCTCCCTGCCGGATCCGACCTGCGCCGCGCCGCAGGCCAGAACAAGGGCCGTACCGAAGAAGAATACTCGCTGCATGACGATGCCTCCTGTTGCGTTGCCGGATGATTCGGGCCGGCTGGCGATGGCCCATATTGTCATCTGCCGCCTGCTGGTCGGCGCCGACCAGCGGATTCTCGCTCCAGCCGCGATTCTGTTCGGCGGTGGATTCCTTGTCACGTGCGAGACGGTCGCGCGGACGGTCATTGCCCCCACCGAGCTTCCCGTCGGCATCATCACGGCCTTGCTTGGCAGCCCCTTCTTCCTCTGGTTGCTGTTGAGCAACCGGCAGTTGACGTGACTCTCCGTGGCCAGCCGGTCGGGATCCATTCTACCACCCTACCGCGTAGCCTACCCGCCGGGGATCCGCCCCGGCATAAATCGCTCCGGTTTCCGGGTCCCGGACGATACCCAGCATACTGCCCAGTGCCATGCTAAAGGCCGGAGTGACATCGACTTCCCATCCTTTCTGCCGCAGTTCCCGGATGGTAGCCTCGCCCACCGGTTCTTCGATCTGCATCTGGATTGCAGCCCCCGGTCTGTAAAAGCTCGGACGCCCGTTAAGGCGGAAGCGTGGCGCCTCTACGGCACTCTGGATGTCCATACCGAAGTCAAGGACGTTCACAATGGCCTGAAACTGTGTCTGTCCGATTCCCTCGCCACCCGGGGTCCCGATGGCCAAACAGAACTGTCCGTCCCGCAGGATGATTACCGGCGCATTATTGAGAATGGGCACCTGACCGCCCCTGGCGAAGTTCACGTGATCGGGATCGGGCGCCGTGGACCCGACGCGGGTCCCGTTGTTCAGCGTGAGTCCGGTATTCCCCGCCACAACCCCGGTGCCGAAGAAGCTACCGTGCGTCGGGGTGGCGGCGATCACATTGCCCCAGCGGTCGGCCACGGACAGCGTGGCTGTACTGCCTTCCGGTGCCCGGCCGTCCGGTGGCGTATCGCCGGGACCGGCTGGCGGCTTGCTCTGGGGTTTTCGGTTCTGCTCGACGGCGCCGGGCGGAACGCCCGGCTCGGGATAAGGGCTCGGCCGAGTCCGATCGATCAGGGCTCGGCGTTGCGCCGCGTACTCCTTCGACGCCAGCGCCGCGACGGGTACGCTGAAGCGTTCGGGGTCGGCCACGTAGTGGTAAACGTCGGCCTTGGCCACCTTGATGGCCTCGGCCAGCAGGTGGACCAGTTCCGCCGAGTTGCGACCCAGGGCAACCAGGTCTACGTCTTCGACCAGGTTGAGTTGCATGACCAACTCAAGGCCGCCGCGCGAGGTCGGCGGGCTGGTGTACACGTCGTACCCGCGGTACGTGGTCCGGACCGGCTCGGGCCACCGCGGCTGGAAGGCGGCGAAGTCCTCCATGGTGAAATCGCCCCCATTTTCTTTGTAGAACCGCACAATCTCCTCGGCAATATCGCCACGGTAGAAGCGGTCGAAGGCTGCGCGGATTGCCTGGGGCCGGGACGCTCCCCGGCTGAGGGCGTCCTGTTCGGCCCGCACGAGCTTCTGGAAGGTGTTCGCCAGATCGGGCATCCGAAAGGTCTCGCCGGGCCGGGGCGCGCGTCCTTCGGGCAGGAATGCCTTCCGACTCGATGGATACTTTTCGAAGAGTGATTGGAGCTTGTGGATTTCGCGAGCGACCGACGCCTCGAGCGGATGTCCGTTCTCGGCATAGTCGATGGCCGGCGCAAGCACCTGGGCCAGGCTCATGGTGCCAAACCGCTCCAGCAATGCGATCCACCCTCCGAACAGGCCCGGAACGACGCCCGCCTTGATTCCGCGGGAAAGATCGGCGGACGAGAGCCGCGATGCGTCGAGGCCTTTCGGAGCGGCTCCCGTAGCCGAAAGATTGTAGACTTTTCCCGACGCGCGGTCGTAGATCGTGAAGAACCCGTTTCCCGAGGCGCCGCACATTTGAGGGCGGACGACGTGCAGCACGGCCTGGGCTGCTACGGTGGCGTCGGCCGCATTCCCACCCTGCTGAAGAACACGTACGCCGGCCGACGCCGCCAGCGGATGGTCGGCCGTGACGACCCCGTTGGGGCCCGGCACCGGAGGGCGGTGAGCGTCTCGGCCGAGTGCTTGCGGTGTTCCCGCATATCCGGCCCCGGTGGCCAACAGAATCAGAGCGACCCGCGAAGCGAAACAACTGGGCATGATCACATATCCTCCTCGGCGAACCCGCTGGTGAAACTCGTGCCGGGCGATCTCCCGCTCACTCGAGCCGGCTGGGGTTTCGGATCCCCGCACCGGCACAATTCTGGCATGGATGCCGCGCGTTGTCAAACCCGCGATGTGCGGGTATGATTCGGGCCATGCGAGAATACGGTGGTTTCATAGGGTTCGTTCATCCCTTATAGGACATGACCGAACATATCCGGTTCGTCATCGTTGCATTGCCTTGGTGGCCGCTGCTGCATCCAAGTGTTGCGGACGGTTTTTGTCTTTCACTCCCTTGCCCGCAACTGCTCGACGATGTAGAACACGGCAGGACAAACCAGGGAATTGTCGGCGATGCCATACGTCCTGAACGTGAACCCCTCCTTGTCTGTGTGCGGGTATTCCACGCAGTCGGCAGGCCGTACTTCATAGATCTTGCAGCGATTATCGGCTCCCAGGAACGGACAAGGCAGACCCTTCATCTTGAGCCTGCCGTCGTCATCGATCTCCAGGTACTCCGCCTGAAAAGTGGACTCATCCATCCCGAGATGCCGAGCGATCCGCTGGATGTCCTCCTCCGTGAGCAGCGGGTGAATCGTCTTGCAGCAGTTGGCGCATTGGGTACAGTCGATGATCGAGAACGCCTCCTCGTGCAACCGGTGGGCCTTGCGGTCCACAACCCGATCGTCCTCCATCTTCAGGCGGCAGAGGAACGTCAAGTTCCGTTTTCCATGTTGCTGGGCGTTTCGTTTCCAGTCGTTGATGATGGTGTCCATTTCCATGGGGTTACCCTTCTTGCTCACTTCCGCTTCCTCGGATTCGACTTCCCTTCGGGCATCCGGCTTAGCTCAATCTACTCCTTGCTCCAGATGCTCATCGAGTTAGTCGCCCAGATTGTCAGTGTCCGGATCGGAGTCGTCGCTTTCCAAGAAGTCCAGGGCGTACTCCTCGTCCACTCGGATCCATTTGCCTCCCTGGCATTCCGCAGTGGGCAATCCGTGGCAGACTTCAGCCTCAACCTTACGGAACGTGTCCTCAAACGGCACGGACAAACCCGTGGTGCCCGAGTCACTCATCAACTCGAAATCCATCTCCGCCTCGGCATCCCCTTCACGCACAATCCCGCTGAAGAACAGTTCAGCATCATCTTCCTTGGAAGATTCATCAAGCTGTTCCAGAAGCAGCAACTTGAAGACCTCGACAACCCTGTCGTCAAGGCCAGCGTCCCGGATAAGAATCTTCTCGATCAATTCATTGCTGGAACTGACCAGGCGGAACGTGTACTCCGCCTCGCTACTGGACGCAAGCGAACCGGACACGTCCTCGGAAGTGGAGGCGTCTGGCGCCTCGTCTCCCAGAAACACCATCAGTCGCTGCTCCATGTCATGGTACAGCAGAGGATGGTACACTTCAGCGACGTAGCCGCAGTTCTCGCAGGTGAACGTGACAAGCGTCCGGTCAAGGATCTTCTCTTTCAGGTCCGGATCCAGGGTGACGTTCACGGATTGCCAGTGCGTAAAGGACTGCTCGCTCGTGCATTTCGGGCATTCTACCGTCGTTTCCTCCGACCTGCTCATGTACCGCTCCTTATCTGGTGGTCAGGGTGAGCCACCTCACTCACCCCCAAACCTACCCGGAACCTTTTCCACCTTCTCCCGGTGGACCACACTTCCCCGACGAGGAACAACCTTGGGCACCGCCCGCCCCGTCCAAACCAACGCCATGTGTGAACGGCGGTAGTGCGGCACGACCTCCATCCGCTTTCCCGCATTCCACCCTATCTTACCACGGCGGTGGGCCTTGTCAATGTACTTCTGATCGCTGGTCATGGAGTAATGGCCGCTGCTCGTTGTGTGGTCCTCTCGATTTGCGCCCCATGAAGGCTGTCATACGTTCCACGACGCCCAACCTGCATCAAGGTAGGAGCGGCACGTAGTGCAACGGAGCTTCAGGGCCCAGCGGGAGGCCGAGGAGGACCCAGGCGACCAGCAGGCAGGTCCAACCGAGCGCGAAGACGATGCTGTAGGGAATCATCACCGAAATCAGCGTGCCGATGCCTGCCTTCGGCTCGTATTTGCGGGCGAAGGCGATCATGACGGGGAAGTAGGGCAGAAGCGGAGTGATGATGTTCGTGGCCGAATCGCCCACGCGGTAGGCGGCTTGAATCAACTCGGGCGAGTAGCCCATGAGCATCAGCATGGGCACGAAGACGGGGCCCATGATGGCCCACTTCGCCGAGGCGCTGCCGACGACGAGGTTCACGCAGCCCGAAACCAAGATGAACGCGATCAGCAGCGGGATGCCGGCGAGCCCGAGGGCTTTCAGCGCGTCGGCCCCGGCCACCGCCACGATGAGCCCGAGGTTCGACCATGCGAAATAAGCCACGAACTGCGCGGCTGCGAAGGCCAGCACGATGTACGGTCCCATCGTGGCCATCGCCTCCGACATCATGTGGACCACGTCGCAGTCGGATCGGATGGTGCCGGCCGCCATGCCGTAGGCCAAGCCCATGACGAGGAAGAAGAGCATCAACAGCGGAATCAGCGAGCGATAGAACGGGACGAGCCCTTGTTCGGCGTCGCGGAAGATTCCGTCGGCCGGCCAGGTGAGCGCGGCCGCCAGCCCGACGAACGCCGCGCCGGCCAGGGCGGCAGCCAGAAGCCCTCGCCGTTCGTGCGGCGCCACGTCGCCCAGGGTATCGGGTTCCGTAGCGAGGTCCTGGCGAGCCCGCCAGGGGCCCAAATGCGGTTCCACCAGCCGGCTGGTCACCCACGTGCCTGCGGCGGTTACAAAGACAGTGGAGACGACCATGAAGTAGTAGTTCGCCGTGGGTTGCACGACGTAGGCCGGATCGAGAATCTGGGCCGCCGCGGTCGAGAGCCCGGAAAGCAGCGGGTCGAGCGACGTCAACAGCAGGTTTGCACTGAAGCCGCCGGACACGCCGGCGAAGGCCGCCGCCATGCCGGCCAGCGGATGTCGCCCCACACCGGCGAACAGAACCGCCCCCAACGGCGTGAGCACCACGTAGCCGGCGTCGGCGGCCAGGCTGCTCATCACCCCGGCGAACACCAGGGTCATGGTCAGCGCACTGGGCGGGACCACGCGGACGAGCTGTTTCAGCGCCGTGGTCACCAGGCCGCTCCGCTCGGCCACGCCGATTCCCAGCATGGTCACCAGCACGAGGCCCAGCGGCGGGAAGAGCACGAAGTTCTCCACCGCCCCGGTGAACATCCGCCGCGCATTTCCGGCCGTCAACAGATTCTCGGCGGCGATGACCGTGCCGTTGCCCGGATGCACCACCTGCACCCGCAGCGCACTGCAAACCGCCGAGGCGAACACCACGACGACGGCACTGAGCACGAAAAGCGTGACGGGGTCGGGCAGGCGGTTGCCGGCGTGCTCCACGGCCGCGAGCGCGCGTATCAGGAGCTTTGTTCCGGCCCGGACCCCCGGGCGTGTCGGTGGCTGATTCGGTTCATGTTCATTCGGTACTTCGTTCACGCGGCGACTCCTGCTGAAGATGGGAGGCATGGCCCGATGCTGCCGGCCGGTGAAGTAGTCGGCAGCCGCGAAGGAACAGTCCGCCGGTTCCTCCCGGCAATTCTATGCCGTAAACCTTGCTCTTTCGAGCGGCGCGGAAGCCTCGAGGCCCGGACCCATTATCTGGCAGCGGGAGGGCGACCGACAGCCAGGGGCGGGCGAATTGCGAGACGTTCACAGGACTTGACGGCGATCTTCCCAGCGGGCATCATGGACGAAGCTGGAAGGTAACCGTTCACGGGGCGGCGCGGGCAGTTTTCTCCGCTCCATGCGAAGGGGACAGTCCCATTTTCGCGGCGGAAAGGGTGGATCATTGGGCAAAAACGCCTTTTGTGCCGCGAAAATCGGGACAGTCCCCTTGTGAACGGTTACGCTGGAAGGCCGTTTCCGCTCCTGGCTTCGAGAGGACACTCCAATGCCGTCACCCTTTCCTGGTATTGCAGGAGGTGTTCGAGCGCTGCTACGACACGGGGCCGTATCAGCGGCGCGTCCGCTACGGCGAGGCGGAAATCGTCCCGCCCCTGGCCGAAGAACATGCCCAGTGGGCCGCTGAGCTTCTGAAGAGGGCATCAACATGAACAAGCAGTTCTTGACAACGATCGCGCTCCTGCCGGCGATGATCGTCCTGCCGGCCATAGCACTACCGCCGGCGACCGCCGCCGGCGCCGAAGCGTTCACTCTCACCGAAGACGGTCAGCCGCGCGCCCGGATCGTCGTCGGCCGCCAGCCGCCCGAAACGGTCGGCTTCGCGGCGCGGGAGCTGCGCGATTTCGTGCGGAAGATGTCGGGCGTGGAACTGCCGATTGCCGCCGCGGCCGAACCGGGCACGCCGTCGATCCTGCTCGGGCCGGCGGCGTGCGAGCAGCTCGGCGCCGCGGCGCTGGACGGCATCGAGCGGGACGGCTACTTGATCCAGGTTGCCGGCGGAAACCTGTGCGTGGTTGGGATCGACGATGCCGGGCCGCATACCGACGTCGAGGCCCTGCTGGCGCGCGGCGTCACGCACGACGTCTCGGCATGGAACTTCCACCGCGGCACGCTGTACGGCGTGTACCGGCTGCTGGAGGAACTCGGCATGCGCTGGTTTCTGCCCGGGGAGTTCGGCCAGCGCGCCCCGCAGCGCGAAACACTGCAATTCACCGGCCGGATTCAGGAAAACCCGCACTTCATCACGCGCACCGTCGGTTATTGGTCGCTGTGGGTGGGCGTGAACTTCCGCAAGGACTGGGAGGCGGTCACGATCATGCCCGGCGAGCGGGATGCGATTGGGTTCACGCCGGCCGAGAACCGGCTTTGGGAGCTGCGCATGCGCGGCGAGAGCTTCCGCATTCCATTGAACCACAATCCCACGCGCACGCAATGGTTCCAGCGGTTCGGCGAAGAGCATCCGGAGTACTTCGCCCTGCTGCCCGACGGCCGGCGCGACCAGGGTAGCCACGCCCACCTCTGCTATGCCCACCCGGGTGTTGCCGATGAGACCGTCAAGGACGTGAAAGCGTTTGCCGCCGGTCAGGATGCACACCAGCGCGGCATCATGACCGAGTTCCCCCACAACCGCAACTGGAACTTCGACATCGCGCTGGACCGCTACTACTCGGTGCTGCCGAACGACGGCTTCCGGCAATGCACGTGCGCTGAATGCCGGGCGTTGGTGCCCGAAACGCGGGAGAGGAATCAGCAGCACAGCCGGCTGGTCTGGGATTTCGTCGCGCGGGTTGCCCGCGAAACACCCGAAGTGAACATCTGCAACCTCGCCTACGGCTCGTACTCGATCCCTTACGCGGGCATGGAGAAGCTGCCGCCGAACGTGGTGGTCGGGTTCTGCGCGTATAGCGCGCCGGCACGGCTATATTACCGCGACAGCTTCCAGCAATTCGAGCAACTGCTCGAGCGCTGGGCCGGGCTGACCGGTGGGCGGATGGCCTTCTGGCAGCACTACCTGTCGTCGAACCGGGGCGAGGAGACGGCCGGCATGCCCGAGCACGTGCCGGAAATGTACGCCCGGGCCATCCGCGCCATGGCGCGCTACGGCAACCATGCGTTCTGCGAAATGCCCGCCGACTCGATCATGCTGAACCTGTTCAACCGCTACCTGCTGCTGAAGCTGTTTTACGACCCGAGCCTGGACGAGCAGGGACTGTTCGAGGACTTCGTCGTCACCTTCTACGGTCCGGATGCCGGGCCGGTGATCGCGCGGGTATACGCTGATATCGAGCAGAAGACCATCCGGCGGTTCGCCAACAATTACGCGGCGTTCTCGGTCTGGGAGCGGCTGTTCTCCGACGAGACGATGCGCGGCTACCACGAGCAGACCGATCGGGCGCTGGCCGAGGCGGCGGGCACTCCGTATGAAGGGGCCGTTTCGGCGTTCAAGCACTACTACCTAGGCCTCATGGATCGGGGCCGCATGCGCTACGCCGATCCGCTCGCCCAGTTGCTGGCCTCGTTCAATCCGGAACTGGTCAGCCGCCGGGTCGATGCGGAACTGGACGACGACGCCCGGCAGGCGGCCTGGCGGGCGGCGGCGCCGGTAGCGCTGGGCAATACGGTCAACGGCCGGGCCACGGCGCACCGGACGGAAGTGCGAAGCTGCCACGACGCGAACCACCTGTACTTCCGCGTCCGTGCCGACCTGCCGGGTGCGGCGGACGGCCCGGCCCGGTCGGGCAAGCCCGGCGAAGTGGAGGGAATCGAAATCTATCTGGACGCACCCCGCAGCCACCGCGGCTACCGCAGGATCGCCGTGGACCTGACCGGCGCAGTGCACGATTACCGCTACTTCGACGACGTTCTCTTGGGCGATCCCGACTGGCGCAGCGGGGCCAGCGCGCAGGTCGAACGCACCGAGGATGGCTACGTCGTGGAGGTGGCGGTGCCGTGGAAGTCGCTGGGGATCGCGGCGGAGGACGCGCCGCAAGTCGAATGGGGAGTGCTGATCGGCCGGACGCAGGCGGAACCGCCGCAGCCGCAAGATCGGCGCAGTTCCACCAGCATCATCCTGCGCGGCGAGTTGGAGCAACCCGGGTGCTTCAATGCGCTCAAACTGACGAAATAACGAGAGTAGCCGTCTAGCGAGTGAAGTGCTTGCAGAAGGAAGGGAAAAGTGGAAAAGGGGAAAGGGGGAAAGGGAAAAACGGAAGGGTTGATGCGGAAACACCTCGATTTCACTTCATCTCGTATTTCCATTTTCCCCCTTTCCCATTTCTCCTTCTTGCACAAGGCGGGCTACTTTGGACGGCTGACGTGGTACGAACGCGAATGCGAGGATGTCCCATGAACACGATGCTACAATCGATGGCTCTAATTCTGGTGACGCTGCTGCCCTGCAGCCTGGCGGCGTCCGATTTCGCTTCACGCATGGACGCTGCCGACGACCTGTGCCGCGAGGGCCGGCACGAGGAGGCGGTCGCGGCTTACGTGGCGCTGGCCAAAGCCTCGCCCGAAGTGGAACGGCGTTACGAGGCGCTGAGCGCGGCCGCACGGTGTGCACGCCTGCACCTCAGTAGCGAGGCGCGGGCTTTGGAATTGTGCGGCGAGATCGGCGATCCGCTGTACGCGAAAGCCTGTCGCGCGGTCGTTTACCAGTGGGCCTCCTCGCCCGCCCGGGTGATCGAGGACCTGGGCGAGGAAGACCTCACACTATGGCCGGAAGAGCTGGCGGCCACCGGCTTCATGGTGCGCGGCCAGGCCCACTACAACCTGGACAATGGCAAGGAGGCGGTTGACGACTTCGTGCGCGCCTACCAGTTTTCCCGGGGGCGGGATAAATGGGCGGCCCTGCAGCGGCTTGGCGATACGTTTTGGCACCGTCTCGATGACGAAATCCTGGCCGAGGCGTGCTATCGGAAGTGCATGTCGGACTCCGGACTTGCCTGGCCGGGGCTGCAATCGCGAGTGAACCTGGGCTCGCTGCTGCTGGCTCAGCAGCGCCACGACGCCGCATTGCAGGTGTTCACCGGCGCGCCGGGCGCCACCGGCACGTGGCGCGCGGCCCTGCTCATTGGCGCCGCCCGCGTCCACGCCGCCACCGGCCAGCCCGACGCCGCCCGATCTGCACTGAACGAAGCAATCCAGGTCCCCGGCATTCATGCGTGGCAGAAGGAAGAGGCCGAAAAGCTGCTCGATAAGATTGGAGTCGAACCATGATACGTAACGAAGCTGAATACCAGGAGGCCTTCCGCCGGCTCAGCGAGGAAGCCGCACGTCTGAAGCAGCAGGAAGTCAAGCTCCGCGAGATGGGCCTGTCCAAGGTGGAGATCAAGCGGGCGATGGATCCGATGCGGTCGTTCCACGCCCAGCTTCGAGAGGAAGCGGAGAGCTATGAGCGGCTCAAGCGAGGGATACGATGAACTGGGCTGAGGCAACCCAAACCCTTGTAGACAACCTCCTGTTGGACCGTCGGCCGATCGGCCTGCACTACCAGGACTCGCGCCCGGAAGGTGCAGTTGGGTTCAAGTCCGACACCGGCTGCTTCGTGGGCCTGCTGAAGTCGGTCGAGCAGGGAAAGCAGGTTGTGGTTTCCGGCGAGCATGGATGTTTCGGCGGGCGTTTCTATTGCGGTTTCTCCGGCGAGCCGTTTGAAGGGCAGGCCGAGTACGTGTCGCTTGGCGAGCATTACATCAAGACGCCCGAACTGTGCCGCCAGATCTGGAACGACTATCCGCCTCCGCCTGCGGCAGGCGAGTGGCTCGTGTTCCAGCGGCTGGACACCTACGGAGCCTCCGCCGATCCCGAAGTGGTCGTGTTCCTTGCATCGCCCGATTCCATTGCCGGGTTGCACTTCCTGGCCAGTTACGACCGGGGCATCGGGGCCGTCATTGCGCCGTTCGCCTCCGGATGCGGCGCCATCGTTGCATTCCCGCGTCTGGAGGCGCAGGAGAAGACCCATCGGGCCGTGCTGGGCCTGTTCGATCCCAGCGCCCGATGCACGGAAGACCCAGGGGTACTCTCATTTGCGGCAGACGTCGCAAGGATCAAAGAAATGCTCGCGAACATTTCCGAGTGCTTCCTGCAACACGACGCCTGGCGGAAGATTCGTGCCCGCCATCAGTGATTCTTGGGCCCCGTCGGTCTAACGGCAAGGTTGCGAAGGCCGCGGAGGCTTTGGCACCAGGCCTTGCCAATCCTGATGAACTACCATCGGTGCTGGTGCCGCATCTCCCCTCCCAGGAAGACGATTGATACAGCGCACTTCGCCTGGAGGGCATCTGAGCTTCTGAACCAGTCGCCCTATCCCACGTCGCCCAACTCGAGCGCCTTCCCGTAACGCGAGAGCATCTGCCGGCGGAGCCGGGCGTGGTCGGGTTGGGCGAGGCCGGGGTCGGCGGCGATGAGTTGCATGGCGTCGCGCCGGGCTTCGACGAGCAGATCCTGATCGCGCAGCAGGTCGGCAATGCGGAACGGGGGCAGGCCGTGTTGCTGCGTGCCGAACAGGTCGCCGGGGCCGCGCAGGGCGAAGTCCTGCTCGGCCAGCTTGAAGCCGTCGGTCGATTTGGTGAACGCTTCGAGCCGGCGCTGGGCGGCCTCGGTTTGCGGCTCAGCAAAGACGCAGCAGAAGCCGGGATACCGCCCGCGGCTGATCCGGCCGCGAAGCTGGTGCAGTTGTGCCAGGCCGAACCGCTCGCCGCTTTCGATGGTCATGAGCGTGGCGTTGGGGACGTCGACGCCCACTTCGACCACCGACGTGCAGACGAGCACCTGGTGCTCGCCGTGTCGGAAGGCGTCCATGACCGCGTCCTTCTCTTGCGGCGGCATGCGGCCGTGGATCAGGCCCACGCGGAATGCCTCGAGTTCGCCGTTGGCCAATGCCTCGAACCGCTCCTGAACGCTGGCCACGTCGAGCTGCTCCGACTCGTCTACCAACGGCGTGACGACGAACCCCTGCCGCCCTTCGCGGAGCTTCTTGCAGAAGAAGTCCCACCAGCGCTCCCGCCTGTCGTCGCCGGCCAGGTACGTGTTGACCTTCTGCCGGCCCGGGGGCGTGTCGCGGAGCGTGGAGACGTCCAGATCGCCGAAGAGGGTCATGGTGACCGAGCGAGGGATGGGCGTGGCGGTCATCACGAGGTAGTGCGGATCGGGCCCGGCATACTTCAGCTTCGCACGCTGGCGCACGCCGAACTTGTGCTGCTCGTCAATCACCACGAGCCCCAGCTTTGCGAAACGGACGTCCTCCTGAATGATCGCTTGCGTGCCGACGACGAGGTCCATTTCTCCGCCGCCGATCTCTTCGAGCAGGGCGGCCCGCTGCTTCGCCGGCAGGCCGCCGGTGAGCAGTCCGCGCCGCACCTCGCTGCCGATGAGCAGCTTTTCGAGGGTTTGCGCATGCTGGCGGGCGAGCACTTCCGTGGGCGCCATGAGCACGGCCTGGTGGCCGTGCGCGACGGCCAGCAGCATGGCGTACACGGCCACGATCGTCTTGCCGCTGCCCACGTCGCCTTGCAGGAGCCGGTTCATGGGCTTCGCGCGCGCCATATCGCCGGCGATCTCGGAAATCGCCTGCTCCTGGCCCGCGGTCAACTCGAACGGGAACAGCCTTCGGATGCGAGCGTCGATCTTCGCCGAGACGGCCAGTTCCGGGGCGCGGCGGGCGTCGTCCTGCTGCCGCCGCCGCACGGCCAGCGCAAGCTGCAAGATGAACAACTCCTGGTAGACGAACCGCCGCCGGGCCGCCGCCAGGCTCTGCTTATCGTCGGGGAAGTGGATTTGCGGCAGTGCCCGGGCGATGGGCAGAAGATCGTGCCGCCCGAGGTACTCGGCGGGGAAGGCCTCTTCGAGGAGCGGGCCGAAGTCGTCGAGTGCCTGCCGCACGATGCGACGCATTTCCCACTGGTGCAGACCCTCGGTCAGTGGGTAGACGGGCAGGATGCGTCCGGCGGGGTCCTCTTCCTCCTCGGCCAGCGGTTCGACGCGAGGGTGGTTCATGCGCCACATCAGGCCCTCGTACTTCGGCTTGCCCGAGAGCATCACCCGCTGGCCGAGAGTGAACTTGTCGCGCATGAAAGGCTGGTTGAACCACAGGGCGCGGAGGAAGCCCCCGTCCTGGCGCACCAGTACGCCGAGGATCGTCTTGCCGGTTCGCGTGCCGCGCAGCTCGACGTCTTCAACCACCCCGCACACGGTTTGGAGCTTGCCTTCCTCAAGGTTGAGGATGGGCCGCTGATCGGTCAGGTCCTGGTAATCGCGGGGGAACAGGAAGAGCACGTCGGCGGCGGTACGCAGTCCGAGCCGTTCGAGCAGATCGACCCGCGCCGGGCCGACGCCCTTGAGGTATTGCACCGGCGTGGTGAGCGACTGGGCAGGGGGTTTGTCGGCGGCGTCCATACCGATATGGTACGCGGGCTGCAATCGGACGCAAAGGGGCCGGATAAGAATGCCCGATCCGCGTGAACGGCCCTCGCCGCGGGTGTGCCATCTTACATCAGGGAAGCCGGATCGGCGGGTTGTGAAGCTGTTTCGAGGGAATGCTCCGTACTGCTCGGATCGACCTTGCGGCAGCATTCGGTCAGGCGGTCGGCCAGTTCGCCAAGCTCGGCCTCCCATTGGCCTTCGGCGTCGTCGGGCGGGCTGAGGCGGCGGAGTTCGAGGGTCAGCAGGATCAGGCGCAGCAGGTGCCGGAAGACGATGCCCTCCTGCTTCTGAAGCTGCCGGCTGGTGACGTACTTGTTGAAGTCGCCGCCGAACTGGAGCAGTTCGCCGGCCGACCAGACGGCCGTGGTGCGCACGTCGTGGACGTCGGGGAAGTCATAATCGAACAGAAGGCGCAGCTTCTCGGCCAGCGCGAGCACCCGCGGACGCGCATCCTCGAAACTGCGGCGCCGCCAATCTTCGTCGTCGGCCGGCTCGACAAGCTGTTCCTCGGTGACCAACCCCAATCGCAGAAGCTGCTCGTCAAGGCGCGTGACGGCCAGCGGGCCGGGCGGCAACTCGTCGTGGCCGGGCACGCGCACCAGGCGGGCGACCGTGCCGGGCATGTCCAGTACGCTCTCCAGCGCCTGGATGCGCTCCTCGAAATTGGCAATGCCCAACTGATTGACCAGGAACACGCCGAACAGCGGATTCATGCCGCGAATGAGCAGCAGCTTCCCCAGTTCCGGCGTGGGCCTAGCCAATTCCGGCCGGTACGCCTCCGGGCCGTCGCCCGATGCAGCGTCGCCATCCGATGCTTTGCCGGGGCTGGCGGCCACACCTTTGTGTGCTGGGTCGGGTGTGTTGCCTGTACTGCCGTCCGGAGAGAGTGCCTCGCCGAACAGGGTCGGCTTGGCGTGCGAAGGAGTTGGTCCCCGATCGTCGGCGCCGGCAGCCGGAGGCTGCGATCCCGGCGCCGGTTCGCCGGGCTCGGGCGGCTTTGGAGGCGTTGGCTCCAGTTCCACGTAGCCGGCGCGCCAGAGGGTGAGCAGCATGCGGTCGAGTTGCTGCTGCGCCCGTTCGAGACGCTTGCCTTCCATCAGCCGCTTGCTGACCAGCCGCCGGATCAGGTCGACCTCGGGCGAGGCTTCGAGCATGTAGGCCAGCAGACGCCAGGGGACCGGGCCGGTGCTGTGCAGGTTGCCCGGCAGGGCGGCGCGCAGTTTGTCGAACTGCGCCTCCGACCAGTATTGCTCTGTGGCGCGTCGCTTCGGCGCCTTCTTCTTCAGCCGCTTCTTGGCCTTGATGAGGTTCGGGTCCTTCGTATCCTCCGGAATCTGGTCGTACTGGCGCCGCCAGCGGCCTATCTTCACGTCGTCTTCGTGGGCCAGCACGAACACGAAGCCGCGCGTATCGAACTGCGGCCGGCCCGCCCGCCCGAATATCTGGTGCGCCGTGCTGGTCTCCACGACGGTCTTCTTGCCCGTGGGCCCCTTGAGAATACTGGGCAACACGACCGACCGGGCCGGCAGGTTGATGCCGGCCGAGAGGGTTTCCGTACACACGGCCACGGAAAGCAGCTTGCGTTGGAACAGTTCTTCCACCACGCGGCGGTACTTCGGCAGCACGCCTGCATGGTGAACGCCCACGCCGCGCAGCAGCAGTTGCCGGAGTTTCGGGCCGGCGCCTGGGGACATGTCGTGCCGTTTCAGTTCCGCGGCGACGCGCTCCTGCTGCCCGTCGCTGAGCATGCTCTTGCCCTTGAGCTGCTCGGCCACGTTCCAGCATTGCTCGCGGTTGAAGCAGAAGATGAGCGACGGGGTGAAGCGCGCGTCTTCCGGCCCGCGGGCCATCAACTCCATCTGCTCGCTGAGCAGCCGGTCGTCGATCCACTGGAACGTAAGCGGCACGCGGCGCTCGTCGCCCTCGACCAGCTCGACTTTCCGCTGGTGTGCCAGCCGCAGCCACTGGATGAACTGCCTCGCGTTGCCCACCGTGGCCGACAGCAGCAGCAGTCGCACGTGCGGGGGCAGCAGCCCGAGCGAGAACTCCCAGACGATGCCGCGCTCGCGGTCGTTGAAGCTGTGAAACTCGTCCATGACCACCGCGGCCACGTCGTCGAAGTCGAACAGTTCACGGTGCAGGAGGCGGTTGAAGAGGATCTCGGCCACGACAACGAGCACGCGGGCGTCGGGGTTCTCGCGCCGGTTGCCGGTAACCAGGCCGACGTCGCCCGGCGAGAAGCCCCAGCGGATAGCGTTCTCCTGCATCTCGCGGAACTTCTGTTCCGTCAGCGCGATCAGCGGCGTCGTGTAGTACGCCCGCTTGCCCGTGTGAAGCGCCTCGAACAGCGCGGCCTCGGCAATGACCGTCTTTCCCATGCCGGTCGGCGCGCACACGAGAACGCCCTGGTCGGAGGAGAACCAGGCGAGCAGACCCTCTTCCTGGACCGGGTAGGGTTCGTAGGGGAGCTGATCGAAGTAGCGTTCCGCCAGTTCGTCGCGGGTGGGACTTTGGTAAGAGGGATCGGACGACATGCGGCTGGGAGAGAAATGTGGCGGGGAAAGGGGAGCCGTCCCGTTTTCGCGGCGTGACGGCCGATTCGATGGGCCTCTTGGCACTGTGCCGTGCAAACGGACGCTTCGTCAAGGAGAAACGCGGGGCAAGCATCCTGCTTGCCAAGGCATCTGCCTCCGATCAATCGCAACCTGGAAGGTTGCGCCACGGCTTCCGATCAGTCGAAGACTCCCGCGCCGAAACTCCCTTCCCTTCTCCGCTGGGTTTGGGGCTGCTGGGCGGGTGCCCGGTGCGGGCCGCGCGGCAACTCGGCTCCTTGCACCTGCTTGGGTTCGACGCCGACGGGCCGGGGGGCGTCGTCGTCGGTTTCGCTGTCAAAGTCGTCGTAAGTGGAAACGTAGCCCGGCTGCTGCGATTGCAGCTTTTCCTGCTCGAACGCGTCGATCACCCGCGTCTGAATCATTTCCCGGCACGCGGGGTTGATCGGGTGGGCGATGTCGGCGTAGAGTTTTGCGCGTCCGTCTTCGTCCTTCAGCGTGGCGCCCTCCCTGAGTCGGACCCCGCACTGGTTGCAGTAGGCGGCCCGCATGTGGTTTTTGCATCCGCACTGAGGGCAGTGGTTCGTCAGTTTGCGGCTTGGCATCGCCACAAAGGGGCCGCTGGCGCCCTCAATGATTTTCAGGTCGCGCACGACGAAGGCGTCGTCGAACGTAATGGAACAGAATGCCTGAAGCCGTTCCCCCGGTTCTTCCATCAATTTTACGCGGACCTCGGTGATCTCCACGGCCGTTCTCCTTACGTTACAGGCCACCCGGGAGTGCCGCCCGCTCAGCGACAACTCCTTACCGCAAAGACGTTCCAAACGCCATTTGCCCGCAAACGCCGCGCCATGTGCTGGGCATGGCTGGCACGACGGCAAAGTCCAAAATACGCGGTTCCACTTCCGCTCATTCCGTAACCCGGCAGTCCGAGTTCCGAGAAGGTGCGGTCCAACTCCTCAACCGCCGGGCATAGTGCCGCGGCGGCCGGCTGCAACCGGTTCCAAAGCAAGCCACCCACTTGCCGGACGTTTCGCCGGCCAAGTGCCGCACACAGCGGCGCCACCTGCCGGGGCTGCTCCGCCGGCCGGCATGCCGCGTACACCGCAGCCGTGGAAAGCCCGACTTCGGGCCGCGCGACCACGAAGTGCATCCCGGCCCCGTAGGGTACCGGCTCGACCCGCTCGCCCCGGCCACGGCAGATAGCCGCCGAACCGGCCAGGAAGAACGGAACGTCGCTCCCAAGTTGGGCGGCCAGCCGAAACAGCACGTCCGGCCCAAGATCCAACCCCCAGCCGGCATTGGCGGCCAGCAGGGCGGCGGCGGCGTCGCTGGATCCCCCGCCAAGGCCGGCGGCCATCGGGATCCGCTTGATCAACCGCACGGAGGCGCCGCGATCGGCGCCTGCCGCTTGCCGCACAAGCTCAACCGCTTTGACGACAAGGTTGTTTTGTCCTTCGGGCAGCACGTCTACTCCGGTAGCCTCGGGCCGTACGCGACGGCGGCCTGCGGCCCCGAAAACCTGCTTGCAACTCAGTCGAACCTGCCCGCTAAAATCCTCCCGAAACGTTATGGTGTCGTAAAGGTCAATCGGGCACATGAGGGTTTCGATCTCATGGTACCCGTCGGGTCGCTTGGCCAGCACCTCGAAAAAAAGGTTCAGTTTCGCCGGCGCGTGGACAGTAACGGCCTCCGCCGACCGGCAGATGTGCATCGCGATTGGAACCAGCAGTCTGAGAACGGAACGAAGGGCCCCCGGCGGGCTGACTCGACCGGAGCCCCGCCACAGCAAGGGAAAAGAGGACAGGCGCCTTATGCCGTCATGGCCTGGGGAACTGCCCCGAAACGGTGGCCGACCCCCTCCTCCTCGCCTAACCGCGAAAGATTCTATAGCAATCACGCGGTTTCGTCAACGGGTTACTTGTCAAGATGTAAGAAAAACTCCGCTGTTCGAACGCATACTTGTGATATTGGGATAGTTGGGTAAGATATGGCGTTATTCCGGCCATGTTTGCCAGCCCAGAGCTTCGCAGCGGCCGGTTCTTCATGCAGACAGTCTTCCTTAGGCGATCGGCAGAAACGATCATACCGACGACCTTGTAGCCGAGTCTCTCTGAGACTCGGATTTCGGCGTCTCGGAGAGACGCCGCTACGGGAAACCCACGGGGAATCCTCTTTCGCCACTCCCCTTGAAACAAGGTCACTCGTTCGCCGGAATCGTTGGCTACCCCAACGCTGCACGTGAGAAGCTTCCTGCCCCCCGAGACCGCGACGGCTTCGGCAAGC
>JAVEUP010000225.1:0-11434 GCA_034005525.1 Thermoguttaceae bacterium
ACGCGACGGTTGCCCCCTGGTGAAACAAGCGAACATGTCGGATGAGGAATACCGTTGGCTGCTTGGCCAAGTGTTGTCTCTGCCGCGTTCGATACTGAACTCGCCGAGAGACGCCGCCATCGTGCGGATTGACTATGATAACGCCCGGATTGACATGTCCGGCAGTTGCGTTTCGTGCGGCGCATCGAACGAATGGAAAGGGGTGAGGCTGTTCATCACGGAAAGCCTTATGTGCAGTGCGTGCGGCCGGCGGCACACAGCTCTCATCCCGGATGAAATCATGCAGAGGGTCGGAAACGCGGTCGACCGGTTGCTGGCACAGTTTGGGAAGGTCGCGTTCTGGGGCATCAACTCCTACTTCTATGCCTTCGTCGAAAAGACGCACGTCGATGCGCGCGATGGCGTGTTCTTCATCGATGCCTCCGAAGTAAGACAGGGCGTCGCCGTCGGCAGCCGGAAGATCGCGCCGCCGGCGATCATTGAGGAGGAAGGCATCCGGTGCGTCGTCGTGGCGGTTGTCCAGTACTTCGCAAGCCTGAAGGATCCCATCGAGAAGTCGCATCGGTCGGTCGAAAAGGTCTTCAGCATCGCCGACCTGCTGGCCGACGAGCGTCCTGCGGAGAGCGAATAACGCAAAGTCCTATCCTTTTGCAACAAGGAAGCATCCAGCCATGGCGACCACTCGGCAACGTCTGCTGATCGCAGGGGGCGGCTACGCCGACGTTCCGCTCATCCTCGCCGCGCGGACGCTCGGCTTCCACGTAATGACAACCGGGAACCGGCCGGAGGATCTTGGGCATCCGTACGCCGATGAGTACCATGCTGCCGACTATTCCGACCTCGACGCGATGCTTTCTTTGGCCCGATCGCTTCACATCGATGCAATCTGCGCCTGCTGCAACGACTTCTCGGCACTGTCGGCCGCTTATGTCGCTGAACGATTGGACCTCCCGGGGCACGACCCGTATGCCACCTGCCGGACAATCCATCACAAGGACCTCTATCGCCAGTTTGCCCTGGCCAACGGCATTGCAGCCCCATGCGCCGAGGGCTTCTCCGACGCGAGCAGCGCGATGGCCGCTGTCCGGCAATGGCCCTTGCCGGTTATCGTGAAGCCGGTCGATCTGACGGGCGGGAAGGGCATAGCCACCGTACATGATGTCGAGGAGGCGGAGCCGGCGGTTCTCAGGGCGCTGTCTGCCTCGCGTGCGGGGCGGATCGTGATCGAGGAGTGCCTTCAGGGCAGCCGTCACGGTATGTCCATGTTTCTGCACGATGGGAAGGTAGTGTTCTTTTTCTCCGACGATGAATACTACTTCAAGAATCCCTACCTGGTGTCTGCCGCATCTGCGCCAAGCACCGTGCCTGCCGCCGTCGAGAAGACGCTGTGTGCAGACGCCGAGCGCATCGCGAGCCTCTTGTCCCTGAAGACCGGCATATTCCACTTGCAGTACATATTGCAGGGAGAAGAGCCTGTCATCATTGAGATATGCCGCCGGGCGCCGGGCGACCTTTATGTGAAGTTCGTCGAGATTGCCGCCGGTGTCCCCTTTCCCGCTTGGATCGTGAATGCGTCGGCCGGGCTGGACTGCGGTGAGCTGCGCCACGCCGGTGTGAAGGGCTGCTTCACACGCCACTGCATCATGAGCGCCAACCCGGGACGCATCAGGGATATTGTTTTCGACCGGAGCATCATTGAGAATATCATTGACAAGCTGGTGTGGTGGAAGGCAGGCGACGAGATCGGCGACGCCATGACCGCAAAGGGCGGGATCGTGTTTCTCCGCTTTGACACCGTGGAGGAAATGGTTGACAAGACAATCCGGATGCAGGACTTGATCCGCGTGGTGACCCGCTAGTCCTCGATGCGATAGGCACACCGATGATAAGACGGCCCTTATGGTGGCGAACACGGCAGAACCGTGCTCATGTGCATGCACGGCAATCATCCATGGCTCATCTTCTGGGGCAATGGCTGTTCTTTGCCGCTCTGAGCGTTGTCTTCGTATGCCTGCTACGTTCTGTTCGTGCTCCCGTCTATCTTAACAACGACAACGAGGGTATTGTCGGCATTGCAGAGGACGGGTTCCTCGCGCCGTTTGTGCATTTTGTGTGGAGCTACATGCTTACGGGCCTGTACGCCTTGCACTCGGAAGTGCCATGGTATGGTCTGTTGCTATATGCCCTGCAAGCCGGTGCCTTGTCTGTGGTGCTCACCATGTTTTACCGGGCGATACCGCACCGCGGGTTCTTCTGCCTGTTTGCCATTGTCGTCCTCTTCTTCTGGGCAGATATGCTCGTGCGCCTGGACTACACTACCACAAGCATCATGGTGGGCGCCAGCGCGGTTCTGCTGTTTGCCCTGCTCCAACGCGAAGACCGGGCGACTTGGAAGCAATCGCTCCTCCTTGGACTTCTCGTGGCTCTTTCCGCGCTGCCCCGTGCCGAGGGAATCATCGCAGTCGTCCTCGTTGCTGGTCCTTTTCTCGTCATCTTGTGGTTCATGGCCCTCAAGCGCAGCGCCCGGCCTATGGCGCATATTCCGCGCAACGCGCTGCCTTTCGTGTGCCTGCTCCTGCCCGGCCTTCTCGTCTACCTCTTGAACGACGCTTGCCGAGACAACCTGCTGACCGAAGAGGAACGCGTCTACGAGAGATTCAATGAGCTGCGAGGTAGGTTTCACGACTTTCCGATTGCAGCCGCGAACCTGGGAAACAGGAGGGTTCACGAAGCTACCGGGTGGACTGAAAGCGACTATATCCGTCTTGTGCGATGGATGTTCTTTGACGAGCGCATTTATGATATCGAGAGGCTTCAGGCGTTTTACAGGCATGCCTCGTGCCCTGACGTGCAGGCCACGAGTATCAGGCAGATTGGCTTGTCCGTCTACCATGTATTGCGAACTTACTGCGAAGCGGTTTTGCTGATGGCGGCCGGCCTGGCGTTGATCTGGGGCCGAGGGATGGTTAGGCTGCCCGACTTCATCATGTGTTGCGTGGCGGCGGGGGCGGCGCTCGGAATTGCGGTAACCATGGACCTGTTTCTGCGATTCCCTTACCAGATAGGCTACCCTATGCTGCTCTTTGCAGGGCTGCTGCTGTTTGTGTTTGCCGTGACTCCCCGGAAGGCGGGGCAGCCGGCCGTGGACGAGGGTGATTGTACGGCAGATGCACATCCGGACCGACGTGCAGCCGTTGACCACGCGCCGTTGCCGACTGTGCGGCCGAACGCACTCCGAAAGATGGCGCGCACATGCGTGGTGCCCGCTGCCGTCCTCTTGGCATGCCTGGCCCACGGCGTCAGGTTGAGCAGGCACTATCGGGCGATCGACGCGGAATGCCGCTTCCGAGAAGCAGTGACCCGATATATTGACGGAAATCATCCGGGGTCGTTCCTTATCGCGGAACCGGGACTTACGCCCTTTCATTTCTGCGATCCCATCCGTCCGCCGCAACACAGCTTCACCAGGATTCCCTTGGGCTGGAGCACATTTCACCCCTGGTTCTACCGGAAGCTGAAGGCAATGGGGCTGGAGCGGGGGGCCGAGTTGATGCCGGCCATGATGTCCCGGGATGACATCCTCGTACTTACATCGCAGCCGGGAATGGAACTCCTGCTTCAATACTCCCACCAGGAGGGATTCGGCGATCCTCAAGTAGAGAGGCTGAACGAGTGGGGGGGAGTTATCCTGTATCGCTTGCGCGCGATGCCAGCCTCTTCATCCTAGAAGCGTGAACCTATGGACTCAACAACCGGAACGACCGCTCTGCCGGGCCGCACCGATCGCGCACTGAGATGCTTCATGGCCGGCACGCTCCCTGCCGGTTTGCTGGCCGTGGTCGCCTTTCTCTTTCTTACGTATCGAAGCATCCCGGTAAACGTCGACGCAGGCTATTACATTCCGATCGCGCGGGAAGTGATGGAAGGCCGGACTCCGACCGTGGACGCCGCGACCGCGTACACGCCTTTCGTGTACTACGCCTATGCCCTATGGATGAGGGCCTTTGGCGAGGATACCAGCACGCTCATGCTCTTGGTCTACCTCGTCCACCTGCTCAATGCGGTTCTGCTGTTTGCCATTGTCGCGCGAATCCTGGAGTCGCGGCTTTTATGTACGGTTCTGGCGTCGATCTACTTCTGTGCGGTCATGATCTGCGAGGGGTTCCACGTCGTGCTGGAGCCGTTTCAGATGGTGTTTGTGCTGGCGGCGTTCCTGGTGTATCTCCACAATATGGTTCCGCTGGTGCGATGGTCCTTGGCTGGAGTCCTTCTCGGCATATCGATAATGTTCAAACAGTATTCGGCATTCATACTGGTCGGTTTCGTGCTGACCGTTGCCTGGGACACCTTTCGCGCCGCTCCGCCGGCCGGCAGGTTCCGTCGCGCGGCCCTTGCCGTCGCGACCGTGCTTGCGTCAGCCGCCCTCCCGTTTCTGCTCTTCGTCATGCTGACCGACGCGACGTTGCTCGGCGCACTGCGGTGCTTCGGGTTCGTCGGCGACGTCGCGGTCGCCTACGTGGGCGCCGAGGAAGTCAGTCTCGCCGAGCGGGCTGCCCGCATCGTGAAGAAGATGATCCGCCTGAACGCTCTCTTTGTCCCTCTGCTGATCTACCTGGTGCTGCTGGTTCATCGCCGAGGTCGGGTGGATGCGGCGTCACAGGTGCTGCCGATCTTCTTGTTCTCCGCAGCACCGATACTCGTACGCCAGTTCTACCACTACTCGCAACTCTACGCACCATGGAGTTTCGTGATTGCGGCGACATCCCTTGCCCATATCGACTGGAAGCCGGTCACCACGGGGCGGCGCGCCACCTGGCTCCTTGGCGTGGTGTGGCTATGCTCATTCGCCGTGCTGCCCGTTGCCGTCTTTGCAACGCCTTCGTTTCCGGGTGCCTCTCGACTTGCGGTGGCGGGGTCGATCGGCGGCTTTCTGGCGGTTGTAGGCGCCTCGCTGCTCGCCTGGATGTTCATCGGAAGGCGATGGCGGGACCCGGCGAGCTATGCTGCGCTGGTCTTTCTGATGCTGGCGTTCGAGATTGTGTTTCTGGCACTGAAGGTTCCGTTCCGGGAACTCGCTGCCCATAAAACGCAGCAGCAGGCCATCGCCAGTGAACTGGCGGGAGTGCTTCCAAGGGGCAGTGAAGTGTTTGTGGTGGATCATCCGGCTCTGTACGCGCTTTGCGATTATCGGGACCCGTTGGGCGACTACGGATTTGCCGTGCGGGCCAAGATGGGCCCGATCGTGCGTGACATAGCCTCTCCCAGAGTCGAATGGCTCCTCGTGAGCGCCGAGCACCCCTTGGCCTCATCGGGACACTTGGAAGACGCCGGGTTTCGCGAAGTCCATTCTCTCCGAAGCACGGACCTCTTGGTCTTCCGCAGACCGGCGATGTGACACGTGGAATAGGCTTTCAGCCGGTCAATTCCCGCCGGCAGACTCGAAGCCCATCCCACCAAGAAGGACAGGCTGGAAGCCTATCCCACGTTTGTCATGCACTGTTTTACCCAGGGTGCTCAGTAATCGCCGCCTTGCAGCAGCCCGGACCAGCGGTTGATGTGGCCGTCCTCGTCCGTCTGGTTCTTTTCGATCATTCGGCGGGTATCGTCGTCCCACGGAACGTCTTCGAGCAATTGTGCATAGTGGTGAACGGCCTTGCTCTCCACCCACACGCCGGTACGCAGGATTCGCTGCTTGCCGAGTAACCGGCTGAAGAAACCGAAGCAGAACCCGACAATCCAATACCCGACTCGCAGAAGGCTTGGCCGTGCACCGTATTCGTACAGTTTGACCTGAAAGTCCTGGTGGTGCGTCATCTCGTTGCACATGGCCGCGATCAACTGGCGGTTCAACTCCGATTCCTCGCCAGTGATTTGAAACCGGTAGATGGTGGCCGCCATGGTTTCGAGATTGTGGAACACGCGCAGGGCCTTGATGATCGCCCGGCGCTGGGCGGGCGGCATCGGCTCCCGGCGCAGCTTAAAATGTTCATCGCGCATCTGGGGGCGAATAACTTTCACATCGTATTTATCGTGATCGACGACCATGGCGGCTGCCCTCTCTTTCCTAGCAGTCGGTAACGGACTGGAAATGTCTACGGTAATTCTACCCGGCTGGTCTATCCCTTGGGCTATCGGGGCCCTTGACTCTCCCGATAGGCCCACAGTGCGGCGTTGGCGCCGACCGCCGTCACGACCGCCCCCATCACGACGTGGGCTGTGGTTGCGGCCGTCCGTAGCACCCCCTCCGCTGTTATTGTATATCGTATTGGAAGCACATAATCGGCAAACCAGGGGGGCCAGCCATAATTGGCGATCCAAACTCCGCCACCGAGCAGCAATTGTACCGCGAGCAGGCCGGCGAACCACCCCGTTCGGCGGAGAATCGCCGGACAGTCGCGGAAACGCCGCCGGGCCAGCACCAGGAGCCTGCCCGCAACAACGGCGGTAATCGCCGCCAACAGCAGTTTGCTCCACCCCCAGAACGGAAGCCAGGCTAGACCGGCGGTCGGCGGCACGTGGCGCATCTGGACATTCGCAACGATCAGCAGGTACGCGAGCACCAGCGTGGCCAAACACCAGCGGCGCAGGGCCTTTCCGTACGGATGGCGGCGTGCCGGTTGCGCGGCCCGCCAACGCTGCGACGTGACAACGGCCAGAGCCATGCACAGGCCGAGAACCAGCGGGGCCATTGCCCCATGAACCCTGGCAACCGGCACGCTCTCGCTGAGCACCCGCCACCCGCCCACGGCGCCCTGGACCACCAAGCCGAACACTATGGCCAAGCCGAGCATCCGCACCTGCCGCCCGGCTCCGACTCGCCACGTAACGACTGCCACAACAACAGACCACGCCAGGGTCAATTGGGCAAGGGTTCGATGCAGTTGATTGAGAAAGACGCCGTCAAACCGTCCTCGCCAGTGATGCGGAAGGTAGATCCAGTGCCCGAACGTCGTGGGCCAGTCGGGAATAGCCATGCCGGCACGATACGCCGTGACGAGGCCGCCTGAGCAGACCAGCAAGATCACCAAACACACGAGTCCCCAGGCCGATCGGTTCACTCCGCATTTCTCCTGAACGCTTCCACAACGTCCCAACCGCCAGGCGAGCGGGGGCCGTGAGGCCCCTGTTTCTGCCCCGACTTCCGCGCTGGCCGTCGCCCATGCGTCCGGCAGCCAGAGACACGCCGAGAGTATAGTCTATCACGAAGGCGATCAACTGTTCAATGCTTCGCAGAAACAGGGGCCTCACGGCCCCCGCTCGCCGGAATCCATGCAACTGTGGGCGGTTAGTTTGGCTCGTTCTTTGCGGTGTTCCCCTGAATGGGACCAGCCCACTACTCCTATCGCTTTCCCCCGCCATGCTTTACCATAGTAGCGGGGGAGAGATGGTATGCACATTGACCGACTAGGCCCGTACCGGATCGTTCGCCGCCTGGGGCGGGGTGGGATGGGTACGGTCTATCATGGCATTAACACCGAGACGGGCGAACCGGCCGCGGTGAAACTGCTGGCCACGGGCTTGGCGCACGACGAGGCATTCCGGGAACGCTTCGCGGCGGAAATTGAAACCCTCAAGAAGCTGAACCACCCGAACATTGTGCGGCTCTTTGGGTTTGGCCGACAGGCCGAACTCCTCTACTACGCTATGGAACTGGTCGAGGGCAGCAGCCTGGAGGAGGAACTCCGGCAGGGGCGCCGAATGAACTGGCGGGAGGTCAGCCAGGTTGGCATCCAAACCGCGAGGGCGCTCCGCCATGCCCACGACCGTGGCGTCATCCATCGCGACCTGAAACCGGGCAACCTCCTGCTGGCTTCCGACGGCATCGTCAAGTTGTCCGATTTCGGGATTGCACGGCTGTTCGGCAACAGCCAGTTGACGGCCCCGGGCAACGTGGTGGGGACGGTTGAGTACATGGCCCCAGAACAGGCCGAGGCGCGTCCCGTTGGGCCGAAGGCCGATCTGTACAGCTTGGGTGCGGTCATGTACGTGCTGCTGACCGGTCGTCCGGTGTTCCAAGCGGAGTCGCTCATCGTTGCCATCAACAAGCACCGGACCGAACGGCCGGAGCCGGTCTCGCGATTTGCGGTCGACGTGCCGGAGGCTTTAGAGTCGACGGTCATGCAGTTGCTCGAGAAGTCGCCGGACGCTCGCATTGCCAACGCCACGCTCCTGGTGCGCCGGCTTGAAGCCATGGAACACGCACTTTCCGTATCGGGTCAGACGACCGTTCGGCCGACGGCCGGGGGCTTCCATCCCCTCAGTGCACCTGTCGAGCCCGATGCCTTGCCGCCCACCTTGGCCACAGAAATGCACCCGGGTCCGGCACGACCCGCCGCAGAGGGACCGGATGGGCCGGTGTCGGAACAGCCTGCGGTCGACGCTTTGGCCGAAACGCGAGTGACCGATGCCTTCCAGCGGCTTTCGGCAGCCAGGCCGGCCACTCGGAGCGACCCGGCCACCGAGTTTGTCGAAGTCGATGAGGAAGAACTCGATCCGCTTCGTCAGGAAGAGGACCACCCGGCCCTGGTGTCGCTTCAAACGTGGATTCTGGCCGCGCTGCTCATTCTGGTTGGCGCGACCGTATGGTACTTGCTTCAGCCGCCCACGGCGGACGATCTGTACGACCGCATCATTCCTCGTGCCGAGAGCGAATCGACAGAATCGCTACTTGCGGCACAGGACGACATCGACGCGTTTCTGATGCGTTTTCCCGAAGACCCGCGGGCTGCCACGCTCCGAAAGTACCTCCGCGAAATCGAGCTTCATCGACTCCAGCGCCGGTTTGACCTTCGCATAAGGGGATTGGCTGATGCCAAGAACCTTTTGCCCATTGAGCAAGCGTACCTCGAGGCCATGCACGACGCGCGCACGAACCCTGAACGCACCGCCGCGAAGCTCGAAGCACTTCTGGCGCTGTATAGTCAAGTGGAGGCTTCGGGCCCGACGGGTCTTTGCCTTGAGTTGGCCGGCCGCCGGCTTGACGAGGTTCGGCAGCAGCTTGCCGACGACGCACAGCAGCATCTTGCGCTGTTGGAGGAACGCCTTCGCGCTGCTGCTGAGAAGCAAGACAACCCCGGCGCGGCAAGGAAGATTTATGAGGCGATTATCGAACTGTACCAGGAGAAGCCTTGGGCGGCCGGCCCGGTCCGCGAGGCTGAGGAACATCTGAAACAACTGGAGCAGGATGAATGACCAGCTTTGGTCCTTTCCCCAACGGTTTTCCGGCCGTCCGGCTTCGGCGGCTGCGCCAGCACCCCGGCGTGCGAAGGCTGGTCGCGGAAACGCGCCTCGATCCGTCGAACCTGGTCCTGCCGCTGTTCGTACGGCCCGGGCGGCAAGTGCGGCGCGAAATCGCGGCCATGCCCGGCAACTACCAGTTCTCGCCCGACCTGCTCGCCCGCGAAGTCGAGGAAGCGGCTTCTCTCGGGCTCGGCGGGGTGATCCTATTCGGCATTCCTGCTGAAAAGGATACGGAGGGCAGCGATGCGCTGAGCGAGACCGGCATCGTAGCCGAAGCACTCCGGACGGTGCGCCCGGCAGCGGGCGCCATGCCGCTTCTGACCGACCTGTGCTTCTGCGAGTATACCGATCATGGGCATTGCGGACCGCTCTGCCAGCGCGGAGGCCGCACCGACGTGGACAACGACGCAACTCTCGCGCTGTTGGGCCGGCAGGCGGTCGTCCATGCCCGAAGCGGCGCCGACATCATCGCGCCCAGCGGCATGATGGACGGCATGGTAGGCGCGATCCGCTCCGCACTGGACGCCGCCGGTTTCGAGCACGTGCCCATTATGAGTTACGCGGCGAAGTACGCCAGCGCCTTCTACGGCCCCTTCCGCGAGGCCGCTGAGAGTGCGCCGCAATCGGGCGACCGCCGCGGCTACCAGATGGACCCCACCGCCGCGGCCGAGCAGGCCCTGCGCGAAGTGGAACTCGATCTGGCCGAAGGGGCCGACGTTGTTATGGTCAAGCCGGCCCTGGCATACCTCGATATCGTCCGGATGGTCCGTGACCGATTTCCGGGTGTACCCGTTGCCGCCTACAACGTGTCCGGCGAGTTCAGCATGGTGAAGGCCGCCGCCCAATTCGGCTGGCTCGATGAACGTGCCGTGGCAATCGAATTGCTTACGGCCATAAAACGGGCAGGAGCGACGATCGTCCTGACGTACTGGGCCAAACAAGTGGCGCAATGGCTTGGCTGATACGCCCATCGAATCATCGTTTATCCGCGAGTAACCAACATTTTCAGGAGGCCACAGACATGTCGCGTTTTGGAGTACCCTGTTGTCTAGTTCTTTGTACGGTGCTGCTGATGACCCATCGAAACCTGCTTCGGGCCGCCGATCTTGCCCCCTATGAAGCGCACACCTTCCCGTCGAATGGCGGAACCATGCCCTACCGGCTTCTGAAACCGAGCGACTACTCGCCGGACAAGTCGTATCCCCTGGTGCTGTTTCTGCACGGAGCCGGCGAGCGGGGGCAGGACAACCGGAGCCAACTGAAGCACGTGGCTGGAGTATTTGCACAGGATGACATTCGTGCAAAATACCCCTGCTTTGTCCTGGCGCCGCAGTGCCCGGCCAACCAACTCTGGTGCAATACGCCCTGGAATGTCGACACGGTCGTGCAGCCGGCCGAGCCCTCCGATTCCATGAAGCACATTATGCTCCTGCTGGACGAGTTGCAGAAGGAGTATTCCATTGACGGCAACCGCTTGTACATCATGGGTCTGTCCATGGGGGGCTTCGGCACGTGGGACGCCATCACCCGGTATCCCGGCAAGTTCGCCGCGGCCGTACCCATGTGCGGCGGCGGCGACGTCCGGAAGGCCGGCGTCCTGGCGAAGATGCCTCTCTGGAACTTCCACGGCGCACGCGACGGGGCGGTGAAAGTGAAGCTGTCGCACGACATGATCGCCGCCATCCAACAGGCGGGCGGCCAGCCGCGCTATACCGAATACCCCGACGTTGGGCACAATTGTTGGACTCCGGCCATGCAAGAGCCCGAGTTGTTGACGTGGCTGTTCTCGCAATCGCGCGAAACTGAATAGCTGCATCGGGCGGTGGTTCCGGCTGTCTCGGCAGCCTTGCCCCAGAGCATTCATATACGTAGGATGTGTCACGATCGCGTACGCCGTTTGTGGGCCCGCACAAGCCGCAACCAAGGTGATCTACAGCCCGCCGCCTGGATGCACGTCGGCAGCAGCGACCGACGGCCTACCAAGGAAGCGGCTTGTTCGACCCTACCTGTCGTGAATGATCCAGGTTGCTTCACCCACGCGCACCGCCGTAACGGTTCACGGGTCGGATTTGCTTACGTTCTCGAAATTGCCGAAAAGTGCGGTTTATCCCGCAATTTTCCAGTGTCTTCTCGATGTTTACTGGCTCGGTGAGTAATCCCCGTTTTACCCCGTTTTTCCCTGCCAAGAGGTGTC
>JAVEUP010000226.1:0-11366 GCA_034005525.1 Thermoguttaceae bacterium
CCATCGGCTCGCACTCTTACCCGTTTGCCCAACCGGCCTACGCACCGCTACGCCTCGACAGGCCGCCATCAACATCACGGGGTTATTGAGAACTTACAAACCGTCTGACGAAAACCTGGCGGCACTTGCCGAGGCAGTGGCGCTGCGCAACCAATTCGTCGAGGAACTCTTCGAACGCCGGAAGGACAACCGCGACGATCTGCCCGAGGTGCTCAGTGGCTCCCTGGAGAACCTGCTTTACGGCGCCCATGGCCACCTCGCATTTCCGTTTCAGAGACTACCGAAGCCGGCTGGGCGAGGGAAGAATGCCGGGTAGACTGCTCCGGCATTCCGCTGCAGCCGGCAACCAATCAATCCTAGCCTTACCGGGCTTTGGAGTCCCTGTTCGACACGAGCACCATGTCGTCGCCGGTGCGGACCTCGAACGTGTCTTGATCAGTAAGCGTGACCGTGTCGCGCGTGTCGCCCCGCTCAACCGTGATGCGGAAGGCACCATCCAACCGCTCGACTGCGACCGACGCAACCGATGCCTTGCCTTCGTGCGGCACAGGCTCCAGCGCGGCGGCGAATTGCACGCGGGTGCCGTGCCGGCTGACTGCGATCATTGGAACCCGATCGATAATGGATTCGCCCACCCCGTCGCCTATGCGAATTGCGGTTGTCGCCGCGGGCGCCATCGTCAGATGGGTGGCAACTTTGGCATCGGGGAACCGTGCGCGGACGGGGCCGTCGGTCGTGCCGAAGCGGACGTTCTCGACGTATTCCCAGCCCGGAGCGGAAAGCGGTTCGGAGTCGTCGGCCGCGGCCGCCTCGCACTCGACGGCCGAGCCGCGATTGTGGTACAGCCAGTCGAAATGCCGCGCCGTGTCGGCTGCCAGGTCGTCGAACACCAGCAAGTACGTGGGTGTGAGGCACGCGAGCCGCCGGTGCTCGACCCCCTTGTAGGCTTCGTCGCACCGGGCAACGACCGCCGCGTACTGCCCGTTGGCGGCAAAGGCCGCCAGCATGCCCGCCGCCGGCGCTTGCGATTGCCGGTCCACAAGGACCGTGTTGTGGCTGATCGTCGCCTTGTACCATCGGCTGTGGACCGGCAGCCGGTAGGCCTGGCTGCGGGCGCGGCCGGGGTCGACGCCCAACTCTTGACCGTAGCCGAAGAAGACAAAGCTGAGCTTATCGAAGTGCCCGTGAAAACCACCATACGGTCCGAAGGTGACGGCGGCGGCCAGTCCCGCCTCGCCGTGCGTACGGAGGATTGCATGGCCTGTGCCGGGAAATACCTTGCTTGCCTGCGGCGGCGGTTCCGGCCGTTCGCCTACCTTCCGGCCGAACTGAATTGACTCCCAACTGGGCCGCGTGGGCAAATAGGGTGCCATGGCCGGGTCGTTGTAGGCGTGATAGGCGTACTCCAGCATCCGGAGTCCACGCCCGACGCGCGTGTTCACATCGTCGCCGAACCGCGGCAGCGATCCGTCGGGCATGGCATATTCGACGGGTAGGAGGAACATCTTCTTCAGGTCCGGATGGCTCCATAGGTCGATTCCCAGCCTTTGTGCCCCCTCGACAATCCGCACCATGGCCCCGAGCGTGTAGAAGTGGTATCCCCAACTGTTCTCGTACCACATCCCCTCATCGCTGACCGAGACTTCCATTTGGTGGACGAATCCGTTTCCCGGGTCGATGATTGCGCGGCGGACCCAATCGACGTCGCCCAGCACCGCGCCGCCCCACAGCATGGCGGCATTGTGCCATGTTTGCCAGTTGCTCTTGCCGGCCCGGTACTTGCCGATGTTTTCCAGCATGGGCAGCAGCAGTCCCTCGCGGATGACGCGGTGGTCGTCGGCCGAAAGGACATCGGCGGCGTGGATCAGGTCGTAGGCCGGTGCGATCGCCCCGGCCATTGCGGAAGCTTCGGTAAGCGTCTGCTCGAACAGGTGCCCGCCCGCGCGGGTCTTTGGATTCCTGCTGGCTGAATGGTAAGGATACTCGCGATAGCGGATGGCGTAGCCCAGCAGGATCTCGGCGGCAAACGACGCGAAGTCGGCCTCCCCTGTAACAGCGTACGCCCAGGCAGCATTGACCATGTCCTGCAGGTTGCAGCTATGGACGCGAGAGAAGACAACATCGTCGTACGGCTCGCCCGAGTACACCGTTTTGCACTTGGGACACTCGTGCCGGGCCGGGTCGAGCGTCTTCAGCGCGATCTGACATTTTTCGCACTGGTACCACTGGTTGTGCTGCCCGCCGCGAGGGGGAAACTCCACCGGCTGCCGAAGCCGCCGCTTGGCGCCCGTCACGACATCGGCCACGACCTTCCGTTCCTCCCCCTTGCCCTGATAGGCGGCCTGGAGCCGTGCCAATTCAGCAGGCGTGCATGCAACGACAGGATGTCCCGAGGGAATCTGCTCGATCGCCGGGGCCGTCCACGGTTCCGCCGCCGCCGCGGCTGCTGGAAGAAACCACACCGCCGCCGCAACGATCGCCCCGTGCCACCTTCCGCGTTTCTCCATCATTCTGTTCCCGGTGATGCATGTTGTTCTGTAACTGTTGCCACTCCCGCGACCCGCCATTCTACCCGATCAGCGCAACGAAATCCCCCCCCTGCCACCCTGCCGTGTGCGGCAGAAAGGCCGATCCGCGCTACCTCGAAGCCGTCACGCAGAATCCAGCTTTGGAGACCTCCTTCGTATTCATGGAGGCCGCGGGCGTCGGCGTGACTATGAAGAAGCGGTAGTCTCGCCTGTTCGCCCACTTTCCGAACGAATTGCATCGACTCCCTAATGGGCCGCGCCGGCTGGGGGGCACCGTGGCCGGGTCGTTGCCGGCATGATAGGCGCAGCTATCTCGCCTTGATGCGTCCGCGGGCTTCGTCGGCCAATTGGCTGAGGAACTTCTCGGCGTAAAGGTACTGCTGCGCCGATATTTCCGTGGTCATCTGGCCAAGGGTGAGTGTCATTTGCTCGACGGCCAGGATCATGTTCTCATAATCCTCGACCGTTGGCGCGGCCTGACCGGCGGGGCTGCGGCGGTAGGGAGCTTCGACCAACGCTCGCTGCTCGGCGAAGCGAGGATCGCAGAGGACCGGCGGCCACGGGATGATGTCGGTCGCGGCTGAGGCAATTGGCGAAGACGCAACGGTCGGTACGAACGATTCTCCGGCGGATGGTCTGGCGGCGGCCGACATGGCGCGGCGCTCGGCCGATTGTTGCTGTTGTACCTGAAACCACCAATCGCGGTGCGACTGCTGTTGGCTCAATATGTTCTGTGTCCGCATATCGGCCTGCGTATTCAAGGTGTTGCGGATGTTGGCTTGCATTGTAGCGCTCTGTTGGGCCGCAATCCTTTCGCTGGTCGCATGCTCCTGCTGGGCGATGGTGCGCATGGTTGTGTCTGCCTGGGCGGCCACAGCGGCACCCCAGGCGCCGTAGCCACCGCCCCAGTGTCCGTATCCGGGCCAGAATTGTGCGCTGGCCGAGCCGGCAATGAAGAAGAGGCAGAATGCCATGACGGTCGCGGTTGCCGGTAATGTGCGTTTCATGGGTCGGCTCCTTGGGAAATCTCGAAATTCTACGCCACGATAGGGGCATGGGCAAGAAAAGGGGGCCACCAGGCTTGCCGGCGCAGCCTTCCCTACAGGAGGGGATACCCCGCCGTCTGCTGCAAGCTATGATTGGACAGCGAGTTTGCCAGGGCGTTGTCACGCCACCGCATTCGTTGCAGGAGAGAAGAACCCATGCTGCGTCCTAGTACCATCCTGTCCGTTGCCCTGGCCCTGGTGGCCGCCCCCGGTTTCCCCGCACTTGGTCAAGCCGTTGACAAGTCCGCCGAGACGGAGATTCGCCAGACGGTCGCCGCTTTGCAGGACAGCTTCAATCGCGGCGATGCAAAGGGACTGGCCGCCTGCTGGATGCCCGACGGCGAGTTCATCGGCCCGGCCGGGCAGCGCATCGCGGGCCGCGAACGCATTGAACGGGCCTTTGGGGAATACTTCACCGCCCACAATGATTCAAAACTGCAACTGGGCATCGCCTCGTGGCGAATGGTGACCCCCGACGTGGCGCTGGTCGACCTGATGACCGAGTTGACGCCGGTGCCCGACGGCTTGCCTTCCGAGCCCGTTTCCATGTTGGTGCTCGTCCGGCGCGACGACCACTGGAAGGTCAGCAGCATGTACGAAATGCTCACCATTGTACCCTCGCATCGTCTTCACTTGAAGAAACTGCAATGGTTGGTTGGCGACTGGCTGGAGGAGCGGGACGATCCCCCGCGCACCACTTCGCGCACGACGTGCGACTGGAACAGCAGCGGGCAGTATTTGATTCGGAGATTCTTGACCGAAAGCGATCAAGGCGAAACGCCGTCCGGAACGGAAATCATCGGCTGGGATCCTCGCGCCCAGCGCATTCGGTCCTGGAGCTTCGAGCCGGACGGCGGTTTTGGCGAGAGCACGTGGGCCCGCGACGGCGAGCAGTGGGTCATCCGTCATTCAGGCACGCTGCCCAACGGCGGGGATCTTTCGGTCACTTATCTGGTCACGCTGATAGACGCCGACACCATGAAAGTCGAAGTCAAGGACCGGACGATCAATGGCGAACGGCAACCGGCCCTTCCGGAAGTCATACTCAAACGCGCGCCGGTCCGAAGCGATTCGGAATCCGGCCCAATGGAGTTGCCGAAGAAGGTCCTTCCCTGACCCGGATCATTCGCATAAGTAGGGTGGGACAAGGTCGTGCACATCATTGGCGGGCCCGCACAAGCTGCAACTGAGCTAATTCACGGCCCGCGGCCTGAAAGTGCGCCGGCAGCAGCGACCGATGGCCCACCAAAGAAGCGGCTTGTTTGACCCACGCTGCCCTATCGTGGGGCTACCGGAGGCTCCGGCTACCGCCCCTTCAGCTCTTCGAGCATTTCCAGCAGGTTCTCTGACAGAGCAACGGACGTGTTCTCCGCAAAGCGCGAGGTACCGAGCCAGGTTTCGTAGCCGCCCAGTTCGTGCTGATTCGGCGGGGGCAGGTAGCCATAGCTGCCGTTGGCCAGTGAAATGAGAAACGTGCGGGGGAAGGGGCTCTTCTCCTTGATCTCCAGGCTGATCTCAACCAGCACTTCAAACGGCATGGAGACGACGGCTTGATCGCCGATGCGGACGGCCTGAATGATCACGTCCTCCGATTCGGGCGCGTCGGCTTCGGCAAACCGGAGGGTTGTCGTGGCGACGGAGGTGGTGCGCTTGTTGATTTCCTCGCGATCCTTGCGGGAAAGCTCCATCAGCTTGCGGGCCTGCTCGACGTCGGCTTCGGAAGGCTTGCGGTAATGGATGGTCACCTCGCGCTGGAGTATGGCGACCGTGGGGCTCTCGTCGTAGCTTTCGATCTTCCTGACGGCGCGCCACGCGGCGTCGGCCGCCTTCGATGCGACAAGGCGGGCTTGCTCGAAAGGCGCGCGGGGAGGGCGCTTGCCCGCGAAATCGATGTTGTTGATGTCGCCGCTGGCGCCGTTGGTCATCATCGCGACAAAGTTCTCCGGCGGGTTCGATCCGCCAACGCGGTACGGCATCAAGCGGGCGAACTCGCCGAAGTAGTCGGCCGACGCCATTCCGACGACCTTGCCGTTCTCTTGAACGACCGTTGGAATGCCGCCCACGTAGTGCAGGGCGTAGTTGGCGATCAGTCCAAGCGCACGCCCGCGGCGCGTGCGAACGTCGACGACGCACACTTCCGGGTCGGTCGGGCCGGCGGGTTTGACGATGTTCTGCCGCGGCGCGTTGGTCCGGACCTGGTCGTATCCGCCCAGCGGGTTCTTTTCCATGGTTCCTTCCTTCAAGAACCATCGGCGGTTGTAGACTTCGTCCGGCTCTTCGTCGGAGGCGAAAGCGACCTTAGCGGGTTCGAGTGACTGGATGGCCCGCGTCAGCGCTTCGGCGAGCCCGTCACGCCGCCTGGTCTCGTAGGCGATGCGCCCGGGCGAGGTATCGCCGCCCTTCGGGGCGCTGTGGGTGTGGGTCGCGCATACGAGCATCTCTTCGGGCTTCCATCCGGTCTGCTCTGCAGCAACGGCCTTGGCCTCGTCCGTCCATTCACGCCCCACGCCGATGGCATCGACCAGTGCAATCACCGCGCGACCCTGGCCGTTCTGGAATGCAATCGCGCGAACGTGCAGAGGATCGTGCACGTAATCCGACGGCCCGGAACGCAGTTGGATGGGGAACACGTCGGGGCTGATATCGACGACGGCAGTGCCGGCCAGCAGTCCCGGTTGGTCGGCGGCATGGAGTACGGAAACCCCGACGATCAGGATCAGGCCGAGGAGACTAGCCGGGATGCTCGTTTTCACGATACAGGCTCCAAAGAAATTGGCGGAACGGTACACCCTTAACCGTTTCCAGGGGATCATTCGCTTCGCACGCCGCGTAGCAGCCCCTCGGCGCCGACCTCGGCGAGTGGTCATTTCTTCTCGGGCTTGACCAGATCTTGGAACTTCTCCCGCACCTTCTCGACCTTCGGCAGGGCCACTGAGCGGACGTAGGGGTGGGCCAGGTTGCATGCAACGAAGTCTTGGTGTTCGGGCTCGGCGGGGTAGAAGCCTTTGAGTGGTTCGAGCGTCGTGACGATCGGCCGCTGGAAAATCTTCGCATCGTTCAAATCGGCGATGAATGCCTCGGCGAGTTCTTTCTCCTGCTCATTGGCGTAGAATATGGCCGAGCGATACTGCGGACCGACGTCGTTTCCCTGGCGATTGCGCGTGGTCGGATCGTGCGTGGCGAAGTGGACGCGCAGCAGTTGCTCATAGGAGAGCTTGGCGGGATCGTAGATGATCTTGACCGCCTCGGCATGGCCGGTCCTCTTTGTCGAGACCGCCTTGTAATTGGCCGTCTTCTCGGTCCCGCCCGAATAGCCGCTGATCGCCTCGACCACGCCGTCGAGCTGCCTGAAGACGGCCTCGACGCACCAGAAACAGCCGCCCGCGAGAACGGCCTCGGCAAACTCGGCCGGTTGTTCCCCGGCACTCGTAAGCGTTACGGCGGCGGAAGCTGTACCGGTCGCAGCAGCCGGATCTTCGGCAATCGTATGAAGCTGATCCTTGGCCACGAAGCGCATCACTTCGGAATTGAGGCAGTAACGGAGCCGGGTGGGAGGCGGGCCGTCTTTGAAGACATGCCCCAGGTGGGCGTCACATCGCATGCACAGGATTTCAGTCCGGATCATCCCGTGGCTTCTGTCGAGTTCCTCGCGGATGTTCTCGGTGGCGACTGCCTTGAAAAAGCTGGGCCAGCCGGTGCCGGAATCGAACTTGGCCGTCGATTCGAACAACGGCAGGTTGCAGCAAAGGCATGCGTAAACACCCGCTTCCTTGTTGTCGAGCAACCCACCGCAGAAGGCTTTTTCGGTGCCCTTGCCGCGGGCGATCCGATACTGCTCCGCCGTCAAGCGGCTGCGCCACTGGGCGTCAGTAAGGACTACCTTGGGTACTTCCGTCGGTGGGGTAAGCTGGCCGTCGGGGCCAATGACGCGAACGCGGACAGTAGGCATGGATGTCTTCTCCCCAGAACCGGTTCGATCCGAAGCATGCGCGCGTTCCAGCGCTACGGGACGGCCGCAGCCGATCACGAAAAAGCACATGGAAATCACACAGGCTGTCAAGCGGGCAGGCATGGGGGTTTCCTTGGGTTATTGCGAGAGCATAAGGAACATGTCAGCTACCATTCTAATGATACCTGAACGCCACCGCCGGGGCAAGTTTGCGCGTCCGGCGGCCAGGAGAACTGCAAAGTCTGGGGTCTGGTCCATTTTTCGGCCAATTCCACGCAGCGATCCGAGGAAACCGTTGGCCGAAAACATGGACCTGACCCCTTCGTTTTGGACTTTGCAGTTCTCCTGGTCCGGCGGCATCCTCAGCGGATCGGCAGTTCGCGAACGACCGGCAAATTCGCCTTCTGCCACTCGTAAATCGAGGGCACGTCCGGCGCGGGACGTGGCGGTTCTGTCTTGTCCAGGGGAAGAAGACGGTTGCCTTGGTCCACCGCCGGTTCGGCCGTGCCTGCGTAGATACCGGCGGCCCCATAAAAGGTATTGTTGATCAACTCGACGCCAATGCAGTCAGGCGTGGCAAGATGGATGCCGTGGGAGCGTCCATCCTGGATGACGAAGACGTTATCGCGAACGATGTGGTCGAAGCTGGCGGTCTTGGCAAAGATACCCCGGCCCCGCTCGACCACGAAGCGGTTGTGCAGGATGAGCCAGTTCTCGTTCATACCGCCCATCCACAGGCCGTCCCGTTCGGAGACGACATCGCAATTGTAGACGACGTTGCGGGGGCCGTTCGGGCCGTGGGCAGCGTCCCCGGGTGGAGAGGACCACATGCCGTATCCGTAGGCGCCGCTGCCGCGCCGGGACACCACCACGCAGTTCTCGAAGAGGTTCTCGTTCGTCCAGCCCGCGTGCCATTGAGCGTCGCTGTTGTGGAACGTGCCGTTGCGGATCACATTGCCGCTTGCCGACCATTGGACCAAGGGGGCATGCCGGTAGTCGAAGGCTTCGACGTTATCCATCAGGCAATCCCAGGAGTGCTGCCAGCCGACGTAGGCCGTACCGCCGCCACCCTTGAACAGCGCGTCGTCGAACACGCAATCGCGAACCTCGCACCATTTTCCGGCCACGGTGTAGATTGGGAAACGCCCGGTCATACGGACCTTCACGCCGCGCGCCCAGCAGTTCCAGGCGTGGCGGAACTGGATGGTGTTGATCCACAGGTTCTCGGTCTGTTCGATTTCGAGGTCCTCAACCCCGCACCACTCGATGGCGTTCATCTTCCGCACGTAGCTGCCGTCGACTATTGGGAACTCGATGCGGAGGGGCTGTTCGAGACGCACGCGGTTGCCTTGGACTTCGACGATCCGCACGGCATAGCAGCGGTAGCTGCCCCACCGGCACACGTTCTTGGTAAGGCCTTTCCAGCGTTCGGTGGCCGGCCCGTCGATGAACAGCTTGTCGCCGGCGGCGAGGTCCTGAGCCGACTCAAGTTCGAGCCACAGATCGCCCCGTCCGCCGTCCTTGGCCAACTTGATCGGCGGTTCGTGGGAACCGCCCACGAAGAGGATCGCAGCCTCGGGCGAAGGCGCGGGCGCCCGCGTCAGTTCGCGGTCAAGACGAACGGGCACGGCCAGGCGGCGGGCCGGAGAACCGTCGTTATACTCGGCCACGCTGCGCAGTTCAACCTGGTTTCCCGACACCTGCTTCAGTAGCGCGTGTACGGGCACGCTCACCCGAAAACTGTTGCCCGAATGCAAGCCGCGCCGCCATTCCTGCAACAGCGTTTCACCCGCATAGATGCGCACCGTTTCCAGGCCTTTCGGCAAGGCGTGCAGTTCGAGCAGGTCGCCGCGGGCGACTGTGCGGTCCTCGGCCAGCCCGTAGAAACGGATTCCGGATTCGGGCAGCCCATAGCGGAACACGATCTTGGTCCGATCCATTCCAGCCCCTCGGATCACCACGTTGTTGTGGTGGATGTTCACGGGGTGGTCCAGATGGTAGGTGCCGGGGCCCAGCAGAACCGCGCCGCCACCGGCTGCGCCGACCTGCAAGCATGCGGCGGCCAAGGCAGCGGAATCATCCAGGCCATCGTCCGGCCGGCCGCCGAATTCATCGATCGTGGCGGCGGCCGCCGCGTGGGGAATGCCGCCGTCCACGCCGACCCGACTCCAGTTCGGATAGACGATCCCGTCGGGACCGAGCACGTCGGCGGCAGTGAGCGCGTCACCGGACTTCAACTTGTACGTTCCCTCCCACGGAGGCTTGATTTCGGAAAACAGGGTCACGAATTCGAGGTCGCTCTCGTTGACCAGGCCGGCCATCGGCAGCGTTTCGCAGATGGTCCGGCCGTCCAACCGTCGATGGGAATCGCCGTTGGGGACCGGGGCAATCAGGGGCTCGGCCACAGGAATCAGGGGAAGCAAACCACAAAGGGCGGTTAAGCAGAGCGTCATCTTGAAACACCTCCTCTCGTACCGGTTGCACTCCCAGAATCGGCTGAAGTCTTCGTCGCGCACTTCATCCCCGTACACTATATATTTATACCAGCGCCAGGGTAGGGTTCACAGGGGACCGACTCCTTCGCATGAAGAGGGCGCAACAGCCCACGCCGCCGACCCGTGAAGCTCATGGTTGCCACTCGTCGACGCCATTTGCCACAACCCGGACTATCGGCTACATTGTTGGGGAACCGAAGTATCACCGGCAGGAGCGAGTTGACTCCGGCGGACCGATGACCGACTGCTGCGGAAGGGCCGACTACGACACTCGACAAGGGACCGAACCTGCTTGCCTCGGAAGTACAGAACCTACTTGCGCCGTGGATCACAGAAGACACACCCTCAAGATTTGTGGAGACTGGCAATGAAAGGCATCCTCATTCTGGCCGCCTTGTTGGCCGGCGACTCGCCGGCGGAAAGCCAACCCACGGTGACCATGGTCGAGCATGGCGACCGGGTTGACGTGCTGCTCGACGGGGAACTATTCGCGGCATACGTCTTCCGCGGTTACCCTCGGCCGATGGTCTATCCGATCATCGGCCCGCACCGTATCGGCATGACCCGCAATTTTCCCATGAAGACCGACGTGCCCGGCGAACCGCACGGCCACCCGCATCATAAGTCGATGTACTTCGGTTACGGCTCGGTCAACGGGGTGAACTTCTTCGCCGACCACGCCGAGGCCGGCCGGATTGTCCACGAGAAGTTCCTCGAAACCAGCAGTGATGCCGGCCGCGGCATCGTCAAGTCGCTCAACCAATGGGTGACGGCTGACGGCCAAGTCGTTTGCAGCGACATCCGCACAATCACCTTCCACACGGTTGGCGGCGTGCGCGCCATCGACTGGGAGATTACCATCCACGCGAGCGAAGGCGAGGTGGCATTCAAGGACGACAAACACGGCAGCATGGCGATCCGCATGCATCCGAACCTGCAACTGGAAAGCTCGCCGACCGCCAACGGCCAGGCCGTCAACAGCGAGGGCATAAGCGGCAAGGCTGTCTTCGGCCAACGGGCAAAGTGGATCGATTACTGGGGCACGATCGACGGCAAGACGGTCGGCATTGCCATCTTCGACCATCCTTCCAACCCGCGGCATCCCACCTAGTGGATGGCGCGCGGGTACGGCTACGTTGCCGCGGACCCATTCGGCGGTCACTCGATCGGCGGCGAACCGCCGGGCACGGGCGACATGACCATCGAGTCGGGCGAGAAGGTTACCTTCCGTTATCGCTACCTGTTCCACGAAGCCGCCCCCACCCTTGCCGCCCGCGGAGCAGATCATCGCCTTGCTGGTCGAGATGGTCCAACGGCCGAAGGGTTCTCTGCGCCAGTGGGCCCGTCG
>JAVEUP010000413.1:0-2791 GCA_034005525.1 Thermoguttaceae bacterium
CGATCAACAGCATGGGGTACAGGACGCAGTCCCAGCCGGTCAGGAAACTGAAATCGGGCCGGTTCGGACGCACCGCGTCGATCATGCGCATCATCTCGGCAATGTCGCCCGAGGAATCCTTGATGCCGACAATCCGCGGGCATTCCTCGCTGAGCCGCCGTAAGGTGGGCACGTCGATGGGGGAGGCGAACATAGGAATGTTGTACAGGGTCACGTCGATCGGCGTATTTCGACCGATCTCGCGAAAGTAGGCATACACGTTGTCGGGGCTCAGCCGGTAGTAGAACGGCGAGACGATGGCCACGGCCCGCACCCCGAGCCCAGCGTAGTACTCGCACGCGGCTAGCGTCTCCCGCACGTTCGCTTCCGCAGCGCCGGCCAGGATGGGCACCCTACCGGCAACCTGGTCGGCGACGATCTCGATGTTCCGCCGGCGCTCCTCAACACTGAAGCGTGTGAACTCGCTGGTCGATCCGTTGGGATACAGCCCGTGGATGCCGCCATCGATCAGCCAGTCGATATACCGCCGGTATTCGGCTTCGTTGATGCGGCCCCGCTCGTCGAGCGGAATCATATTCGGAGTGAAGATGCCCTGAAGGCGGCCTGATCCACTCATCGGTCGCTATCCTTGTTACTGCCTGCGCAATCGATACAACGGGGAGAATCCGAGGAGACACCCCCCGGTACTGCGCAAACATAGCTCGGATTCTTCGCGCAAGACGGGGACGGCTACGATCCGCGGAAGACGTGCTGCCCCAGCACGTTCCGGCGCGAGGTGAGGGGGCCGGGGGTGGTATCGTTGCGGAGGATGGCGGCCATCATGTGAAACTTCGCGTCGATGTCGTCGGCGTAATGGACCAGCAGCGCCTCGGGCGTCATCGGCGGCTTGGGGGATCCCCATTCAGGAAGCCGCTGGTGGGCGATAATCAGGTGCTCAAGGCGCAGGCGGGTCTCGGCGTCGAGGTTGGCGAAGGCCGGCGACTCGCGCACCATGTCGCGGCCCTGGAGCATGTGCCCAATGAGCGTCCCTTCCGCCGTATAGGCCGTATCGTGCGGCTGGGCGTCGAGTTCGCGCAGCTTGCCGATGTCGTGAAGAATCCCCCCCGCGACGACAAGCCCTTTGTCCAGCGGCGGCTGCATGTCGCAGTAGTATTCGGCGTATTTGCCGGCAAGGAACATGCACGTTCGGGTAACACTGAGGGTATGTTCGAGCAAGCCTGCGGCGTACGCATGATGGTTCTGCCGTGCGGCCGGCGCTTGAAGCAGCGCATCGCGGTTACCCACGAGCAACTCCTCGACCAACCGGCACAGCGGGGCCGGTTCGATCCACTCGCGCGCCAACGCGAGCAATTCATCGAACATCGCCTCGGGCGAGAACCGGGAACACGGCAGAATGGCGGCCGGATCGAAACCTTCGGCCTTGTCGGCGTCGGTCGCCTCGCGGATGCGCCGGATTTCGAGCTGCGGGCCGTACTGGGTCTCGCGGTAGGTTGCCCGCAGCTTGTAGAACCGTCCCGGGGTCCACCCGTCGCGGCAGTCGGCGGCCCAGGGCGAATCGCCCCAGACCGGGAAGCTTACTTCCTTATGGCCATCGCGGAACGTCACGCGGAAGTACGGTTTGCCGTTCTTCGTGGTCAGTTCCTCCTTGGTCGAAAACAGCGCGAAGAAATCGGCCTCCTGATCGGGCTGCATCTCGGAAAGCGCGACAAGATGGTTCTTCATGGCACGGGGGGGTTGGGGGAATCGATATCAACCGTGTACTCAGCGTCCGGAAGCCCCCGACTTCACGTCGGGGGGGCTCACCTTCTGCCCAAGCCCGAAGGTGACTCTCCCCCGGGATAAACCCGGGCGTTTCCGCAGGCAATGGGCGAGTGAAGTAAGGCTGCTCTGACAGCCGGGACCACCCATGGGCCTATCACCATAGCCGATAGCAGGTATTCCTGCAAGCAGCGCTGCACGTGCCCATCCTGCCACCAGAAGCGGACGCTGCTGACGGCCATCCACGTGGCCGAAGACGTCTGTGCGCCCGTCGAGCACCGGCAGGTGGTGCTGACCATCCCGAAACGCCTGCGCCCCTTGATTTTTCGTTCCCCCCCGTTTACCGTTGTATTCCAGAGGTAATTAAAGGTGTCCGGTACTTTTGCTCTTGACAATCCCCAGTATTCTGTTATTCTGCTGGAATGGGAAGACCGAAACGAGTAACGCTGGGCGGATACGTGTATCACGTTCTGAATCGTGCCAACGGGCGGCTGCGCATCTTTAAGAAGAGGGAGGACTTTGCGGCCTTCGAGGCGATTCTCGCCGAAGGGATCGAGCGGGTCGATATGCGGATTTGTGGCTATTGCATCATGAGCAACCACTTCTTATGTGAAGCTTCACATAACCAGTGATTCTGCATCAGCACAAAAGCATGCAGTCGCCAACCGTAGATCTCGACCGTCCGCCGGAGCCAATCGAGCCGCTTTTCGCGGTCGTGGTCATCGCGAACAATCGGCCTTCGTTCGTTCCCGCGCGACATCACATGATACAACGCCCCGGGGAACTCGATGCGCAACGATCTTGCCATCCCCGGATTCCACCAATCCCGCCCCGCGGCCAAGCTCCTAATCACTAATTCTACAGCAAGACTTTTCCTATTGCGTATTTGAGGCAGGAAGCGCATATTGAATGCTCGGTGGCCATGGCCTTACGAGGCTGGCCGGTCCCTTGTTGCGAGTAGTCTGTCAGGAGGACACTCCGATGACAAGGGACGAAATATGCGCTGCGGCGCGACGATTATATGGCTGGCACG
>JAVEUP010000227.1:0-11285 GCA_034005525.1 Thermoguttaceae bacterium
AAAACGCAGCCGCTAACGACCAAGCTGAATGGGCGACAACAGGACGGTCCGTTTTCGCCCCTATCATGCAGAAAGAAACTGCATGTTCACGCAGCGATCTGACTGACACCAATCTTTTTCAGAAGCGCCCCATCGAGGCCAAAGAAGTTGATGACCTCTCCGTCCTCGGAGAAAAACACTCGTATTTGTTCACATTGAACAACCTGCCCTGCATAGCATCCGTCTTTGGTCAAGATCCGCATCTGGACGGCGTCAAGCCGGGGATTCGCCACGCCAAGTTCCCGCAAGGTGGCGACCACGAAGCCGTGAATTCTCTGTTGCATGAGGTAATCCATGACTGCGCCTCAGAGAGTCAGGTACTGCCATTGGGTGCCCAATGGATCGGGGAGCATGTCTGTTTGGTGGGTCGTCCGCAAGTCCACTAACGAAAAAAGCCCCTCGCAGGCCATGAGCATGCGAGGGACTGTAACTGAGAGGTAACTGGCTCCTGAATCGTTATGCCGCCGTGTCCGTTTCGTCTTCCACAACGACCATCTTCAGCAATGTCCCGTCGTCTTTGAAGACCTTTACCCTGTTGCAGTTCGCCATCCAGATGACGTACCCGCCGTCAAAGGCGTACTTCTCACCGAGAAGGTAGCCATCCTGAATCAGGATCGTGCGAAGCAGCGAGTCGGCAGCAATGCCGATCTCGGCCAACACGTCTGCCACAACATCTGGAATCGATCTGGCGGGTCCGTTCATGACGCTGCCTTTGGACTTCTTCTTCATCGGCAACGACAACGCCGCTGATCGTCCTTCGTGCGACGGGCGGTTCATTATCGCCAAATTACCCAGCCGAAATACTCCCGCCCGAATCGGGCGGAGACATAGCCCTTTCGGCAATCCATTTCTTCGTGGCCCTTTGAGTCCGGTCAAGAAATGAAGACACCCCACCGCCCGCCGGGCGGTGGGGTGTTGTCCCTACGAACTTGCACCTGCTTCCACTGGTCCGATGGTCAAGCCGCCGACTTCTGCTTGAGCCGCAGTTCTTCCCGATCAACCAAAATCTCTTTCGGGGCCTCAATTCCCAAGCGGATGGTGTTGCCTTTCACCGAGAGGACGGTGACTCGGATATTCCCGTCAATAACAAGGGATTGACCGACTTTTCGTGCCAATACCAGCATCGTTTTCCTCCTTGACATTCATGTCGCCGCTACCAGCACCTGGGCGGCTTCCGCCGTGTCCATTTCGGGCAGTTGTAGCAGCAGCATTTCCGCCAGCACTTCTCCGATGTGCCAGGGGCCTCTGTGGGCGTCTCCCAGGCGTTCGCCACTATGTATTTCGGCATCGCCGTGCATCGTAGCCTCCGTCGAATAGAGCATTTTGCCGTATAGTGTACGGATATCAACTCCTGTTGGCTCGGAAAATGCTTGGCAATGTAGGAAAGAGGGGGGGCGTGGATGGCTGTGACGCCCTCTCCTTCAATCCTCTGGCAATTTGGCGACAATAGACCGCCCATCGCACGAAGGACAATTGGCGGCGTTGTAGGTGCCGATGAAGAGAAATGCACTCTGCGGGACGACGGGAGCCAGCTATCCCTTTGTTGAAGCCCTTCGCAGGCCCTTGGCCTGCGAAGGGCTTTTTCATTGTCGCTCACAAGACCTATCAAATCAAACGAGCGGGTTTTCCGTGAGGGCGGACGGGTGGAATCTTTTCCACTCTCTGATAAGATCGCATTTCTGTGCAAGTCGCAATCTCCGCCTTCCAGAGGGCTTTGTCTTCTACGACGGCTCTGACGAACGAATGATGGAGACGTTTGGAGCGGACCATTTTGAGCGAGTGGTCAGAGAGTAGGGCGGCTGACAAGACGGCTGCTGTTGCGGAAGCGTCCCCATAAAAGACGACACCCCGACCACGTAAGTGGTCGGGGTGTCTATTTCAAAATGTCAATTTCGTTTTGAAAAACGGAACCGACATCACTATAATAGGGTATGCCAACCCTAAAGTATAATAGTAAACCTAATCGCAAATCTCGAAGAGAAATTTCCAAAATTGCTGAAGATTCTTTCGAGGCGTTCAATCCCTTCATCAACACCTTTGATTGCGGCGAGACCTACGACGGCCACCCCTACCACTCAATCACCAAGCAGGACTGGACGCTCTATAGACGGCACAAGGCAGGCGAACAGGGCGTGACGTATCCTGATGGGTCCGCTTTCAACCCTTACCAGTCCATCGTCAAGAACATCTACAGCCCCCAGCACGTCCACGACCATATCCATCAACAGCGGACCACGTATTACACTTCAGGACGAAAGGGGCTGGGCCTTCTTTACTTGGACATCGACGCCCACCACCCTTGGCAAACGGACGAACACAGGGCCAAAGCGGTCCTCCAGAGACTCTTCCCCGAGGGTTTCTTCCGAGCGTCCAGACGTGGGCAGAACGGCTACTTGAAGGTCCGCTACACGTCCACAAACGACTTTAACGCCACCGCCGCCTACCTGCAAAAGACACTGAAGCGGCTGTTCCTCCACCTGGGCATCCTCTGCGATGTGGAAGTCAAGGGGACCATCACCTGCAACGGGAAGTCGGGGACGCTTGCCAAGCTGCCGTTTAATAACAGATACCCGTGCCACATGCGGGATGAAACGGACTGCTGGGGCCATAAGCAACTAGCGGCGTTCAAGTCGTGCCCCATCATCAATGCGACTCGGATTAGGGTGGTCTCGGAAAGGATGGACCGCAAGTTGGACGAAGCCAGGATCCAGGAGTTTGCCCAACACAAGGAGTCGTTAGCGGAGGTCGAAAAAGAAAAGGACGGTCCACAGCAGAACCAAGAAGTTCCCGTGTCCCCATCGGTTTCTACCAAGTCTGCCCCTCCGCCTTCGGCTACGGGGCAGGAACGGGCCGTGCGGCCCGTTCGGGCAACTAAGGTTGAGGCCACAATCGCAAACGGAGAAGTGAACGGCGATGCCTTCGCCCGCAATCACAAGGACATCAAGCCGTTCGTTCGGGCATTTTTCAAGCAGACAGGGCGTTTTCCCACAACGGAAGAAACCTTGGACTGGCTCCAGGAGCATGGACGGTATTCGGGCGACTGGGAGGACAATGCTGCCAAGAGAGCCAGACGTGTGGAACAGATACTGCGGTTCACCGAACGGACCTTCGACCCCAGTAGGCTATCCAACGGCAAGCAGGAGGCCGTCGAGCTTAGTGTAAACCGGTTTCGATGGTGGGTGCGGCAGCATTTCGGTTCGGGGATTGTCGTTGAAAAGCCAGACTGCGATAGGTTCGACCCGTTGACGATGACTGCGCCCGTGTCAAAACTGTTTATCTCGGCTGAGTTCATCCAGACGTTCCTGGCGGTGGCTGAGGTCTGTTTGCGACATGATCCCTTGGGAAACAAGGCTGTCCCGACCAATCGCATCAAGAAGCTTTGGGCGATGATCGAGGGTGGTGCCAATTGGAATCAAAGCTATTACCAAATCATCAGGGACCGCTTGGACAAGATGGGCATCATTACGATCACCGACCGAAACCATGAACCTGGAAAGGCTTGGCGGTGGGAGTCAGGCGAAGACTTTCCAGAGGGGACTTGGAAGGAAGAGCAGAGGAAGCTGAAGGAACGGGGCAAGCGGTCGTCAGGGGATGGGATTGAATTGAATAGAGAGAGGAAGGTACATAATACCCTATATCAAGATGCACTTGATTTTGGTCCGATTGCCGCCACGATTCCCCTGGTCCGTGCCCCTCCAACAAAGACAGTGGGCAACCATTCACGAGATAGTGAAGCGGGCAGGTTTCTCGCTGCTTGCGACGGGGACATTCTCCCGTGAATGGTTGCGGATGGAGTCTACAACATCCAGGCATCTACCTCATCGACATAAGTCCGCATGACCTCGGCTCGAATGTCTCCGTTATAGAGTCCCTCGTATTTCTGGAAGTCGATGCATTCAATTCCAGTCCGAATACTTCGTCGTGCCTCGTAACGATCCACGTTCTTGAATGCCAAGGCGAGCTTCTTCTTGCTGTACAGTATGGGATTCAGCGAAAACTGGTAGCCTGCCGCTACAAGAATCTTCTGTACCTCTAGTTCGTCCTCAACGCCGACCTGAACATAAGTCTCGGGATTCACCACCGTGGCATACCCGTTCATGGTGCATATGCATGGATACGCTGGAACACGATTCTTTCGCAGTGCCCTTTGCATTACGTGGACTAGCTCATGAACGAAGGCGGTGTTGTTATGGAACTCAGAATGGGACTTCATCGTGTGAGACACAAGAGGGAACCAAAGATTGCCCTTGAGCGTGGGAGAGAATAGCAGGTGGTCAGAAACAAACTGGTGAGTGTAGGCGTCGGCTCCGGGATGCAATCGCTGAAGTACAAATGGAAACGGCTGCTGGGGCGGCGCATCAAAAGAATAGTCGCCGTGCTTCAGGGCCTTTCCTAGTGCGGTGTTATCTTCATATAGAGAGACGGTCTCAATGGCAAAGTCGTCGTACCCAGTCAGACCTGCAATGTTATAGCATGTCGTTAGGAGCGATGTCGAAGTACGTTCGAGTTCTAGTGCATGCCGCATGAGTTCCGGAGCAACAACAGGCAATAGGATGAACTCAATAGACTCGCACATCTCCTGGCACACCTGTGAATAGGAATGCCAGTTAAGGTTTGTGTGAAGGCTGTCATAATAGTCAAGTGACAAAGCACCTCCTTCGTAGATGCGTGTGGAGTCAGATTCTCGCACGGCACGCAGATATTGCCTGAGTTCCTTTTCACACGTCATCAATGCTTGCCTGCGATCTGTCCCACAGTATTGCGGGATGCCAGCCTTCAACGGCGTACTGCCATGGGGGGACGAAGTTGTCCTCATGCAACACTTCTTGTACTTCTTCCCTGACCCGCAAGGGCAAAGGGCATTTCTTCTTGTCCTCACTGGGTTGAGAGGTTGCCTATTAAGGCAGTAGTCTGGCGTAGGTATTCCTTTGATGTTAGCCCCCACAGTCAGTTTCGTTTGGTCACTCAACATAGGAAGTCTCCTTTGAAACAAAAGAACGTGCCGTGAATGGCACTTGTCTGGCCTACTCCACAGTGGAGCGGGCTCTAAACATGAAGAACAACAGGTCGCTATTCCAGGTCGATGCAACGCCTGGCACTGCGTCCCAGATACAGTCAGAGTACGGTTCTTGGGTTTTCAGACTGCCCCTCCCACGGTGAAGCCGTGGGAGGGGCTAAGTCAGCCAAAGACGGTCAGATGACGACTAGAGTCCGCCTACTTCTTCCCAAGCATCGTTGGTGATATCCAAGATGTGGGGCAATAAGCTCTTGGCGACCTGCCTCGGTGTGTGATGCCAGTCGGCGGACATATGGGTGGGAGGGCTGACGACAAGCCGGACGTGCTGCAATGGCTGGCAGCCGCAGGAGACATGCCGGAACGCCTTCAAGATTGGCACCTTCGTGCTGTCGGGGATACGTTCGACGCACTGAAGGTTGCGGCTGAACCCAAGTTGGATTGATTCAGCATTGAACCTTTTGAGTTGTGCTGTCAGGAACAGTTGCTGCTCCATCGGAATCCTGTAGATTCCGAACTGTGAGTACGTTGTCATCTGCAAAATCCTCATGGTTTGGCAGAGCAAGCACAGGCAACCTTGACGATGTGTCGTGTGCTTGATCCCCTTTGGCGAAAACACAGAAATACCCGTTTGTCGTTGATCAAAGAGCAAACGACGACGGAAATGTTGTCGCCGGTTGCTCATCCGGTCGCTTCCTGCGACCGCCGCAATCCTCCACCTTCCCTTTCGGGGGTCGGCAGCAGGCCGTCGTTGCGGAGACTTGCCTGCACTCTTGATGAGCGATGTTGAGTGTGTCACGACGTATCTATGCTCCTTTTCGATGGGTGAAAGTTGGTTTTTCGGATCTACTCATACGACAAGTTTCACCGCCGAAAGGTTCAAGGAGGTCCAAGAATTCGACAGAATTTCGACAGAGATCAGACGAAAGCTGGGCACAATGCCCCACCAGAGAGGGGGGCGACGGGAGGACTGCGGGCTTCGTTAAACTCAACCCCGCCCCCGGACATCAGCCAGGAGTCCCAAAAGAAAGAACCAGGCAACAGCCATTAGACAGGCCGTCCTGACCACCCCTGTGCTGAAAGAAGTTCGCTTGTATTTCCGAATAATCAATTCTGCATCACAAACAAACGGAATCATCCTGGACGACCTGGATGTCGTTTCGTTCGTTTGCGGCTCACAGAATAGAAATCTGGGGCTCTGATGGGCATTCTACGGGGCATCCAGATCGAACAGGGTCGGCGGACCCGGATAAGTCACCGTCCCATCCACGATCTTAGCCCCTGGCGTCATCTCATGCGGTTTCACCTCGCCAGCGGGCATGATGTGCTGGACGTTGACGCCGTTGGCCGTCAGGTAGTCGCTGAGCAAACGCCGGTGGCACTGCCAGAACATGGACTCGGCGCACATGATGGTCGTTCGGTGGCGACCGGCGATCTTCATCAGCTTTGCCACGCCCTGGCGGAACTCTTCGGTGCCCATGTAGTCGGCGTAGTTGCGAAAACTCTGGTTCCTAAGCCCCTGATTGGGCGACGGCTCTTGAGTCTTCTTCCGACGACCGCCCAGGGCTTCGAGCCAGAGGTAGTCAATGTCCTCTTCGTCCAATGACGACGAAAGGTTCTCCCGGCTGAATTGTGGGTGACGCTTTGAGCCGGGGTAGCGTCGGATGTCCACTAGGGCTTGGACGCCGTGCTTCCGCAGCAGCCAAATGAACGTGCCCAGGGGGTGGCTTGAGTGGCCGATGGTGAAGACTTGGAGTTGGTCGGGCATGACGAGCTTCCCTACGCATGGTCTTGTTCCGGCTCCTGGTAGGGATTCACCCTTAATTGATCTCGCAATACGAATGGAGAATCGGCGATTCTCTTGAAGCCGAGCCGTCGCCACTCTTCCACCGTCAATGGTAGCGATTCCTCGACGGCCACGACCAAACCCACTGGGCAGAACATGGCGATGCTAGTTTCGATCAGTCGAACCCGCAGGGCCGTGTTCTCGTACTCTGGTCCGATCTTCACGTCGTCAATGAAAAGCAAAATGCTCCACCCCGGCTCAATGTCCAGGTCTTCCTTCGTCTCCCCGTCGTCATCAAACAAGGTAACATAGACGGCTTCAAGGTCTGCCGAATCGGCATCGCAGACCTCGTGCAATCTCTCCCCACGATTCATCGCTTCGGTGGTACTAACGAGTTTGAGCGTAATTTCGCCCGCTTCTTCCTCGCCTTCGAGATCTTGCAGGACAATTGCCGTCCCTTTGATGGTGTGGACGTATTCGCCCGGATCATCCCACGGTACAAGCCCTGCGGAGACCGAGAACTCGACAGTACCAAATAAGTCCTTGTCGTTCATCAAATCGTTTACCTCGAAAGAAACCGCACCAGCCAGATGACGCCCGTCAACAGCAGGCTCAGGATGATGCAGGTGACCCATGGAAAATAGAATCGGAATCCTTCTCGCTCCACGGCGATGTCACCGGGCAGCTTTCCAAGCCAGGGGATGTGTGGAGACAGCAGCCAGACCAATCCGATCCAGACGATGACAAGCCCGACGATTATGAGTATCCAACCTGGGTGTTGCATGGGCTACTTCTTTCTGGGCTTCCTCGCCTGGGCCTTGGCCTGCTGCATCTTCTTCCGCAGGTGGGCGAACTTGGTCGCTGGTTTCCGTGGCGGCTGGCGTTGGTTCTTCGACATGGCTCCAATTCTACCGAGGCGACGCCCCGCAAGTCGGCCAATGTCACCTATGTGCCGATGTAACCGAGGAAACCTTCCTTCTCCAATGTTTCCTTCATGGATCTGAACAACTCGCAGTCATCCGAGTTCGGATACCGAGCAACAAACCGTGCAATCGCCTCGATGCAGAACTCCACCGAATGAAACTGGGCGTAGTGGATCAACAGGAATATGGCGTGTCCTCTTTGCTCTTCGGAGATGTTGTCATCGAATGCGATGCCTTCCAGAATGTCCTGTGCGTCACAAACCAGGAAGGCGAGAGTGGATACGGTGTACCCGATTGATCCCGCCGAGAACGCATGCGAATCGACCAAACCGATCAACTTGAGCACTTCCTTCCGGCCAAATCTGTTTGCCAGTAGCTCCTTCCCATACGTCTCCACTTCCTTCTCGATGATGTTCCCGCCGTGCCAGAAGAGGTAGGGGTGACCCGGCAGATGACTCAAGAGTTGCGTGAGGCGAACTAGGGCGGCACCATCGATACTTGGGAAGCAGTGGATCAAGTAGAACCACGTCGCTTTCCGGTGTCTGTGGTACGCAAACAGCGAACTCATGCCGACCACACATCGTTCCTGGTTCCCAGTGTCGGAAAGGAAAACGAGGGATTGACCGAAGTGCCAGTTCGACGAGAAGTTGTAGGCGAGAAGCTGCTTCTTGAAGGCATCGAAAGTGCGAGCACTAAATTCATTCTCAGCCGAAATCCTGATGCTGTAGGGGCCGTTTTCGGCGATGTCCGGGTTGGAGTGGAGGTATTCGGAAATGTTGATCCAAACGGCGGAGTCGAGATCCGGATCGTACACAATGCCCACGACCGGAGCCGGGGAGCTTTTCCAGTAGTCAAAATGGTCCTTGTCCGCAGGAATGGCATACCCGCCTTTCCGGCGATATGAGACGCCAGACTTGATTTGCACCCAAGCAAAGAGGCTTGTCGCCTCTTTGCCGGAAATGAACTCGATGTAAGCGTCGTGGCCTTGGTCGTTGCCCTCGTCGATCTTCTGAAAAATGCCGTTGTGTCTTGCGACCACGCCCCCAACGTAATGCACGCCTTCGGAGGACGTTCCTGCCGACTTCTTCCTCTTGGTACTCATAGGGTTGGGCTACCGATGTGCGCTGGTACTGCCTGCGCCGTCACCTTCACCCACTTCGGCGACGTGAACGGCGATGCGGGGTCTTGGATCTGGATGGTCCAGAGGGTGGCGTAAATGCTCATTTTCGTGTTCCGGTCAATTCGGTACAACACTCCTAACTGACGGTGCTGCAACCTTCGGCCTTTTCCGCCCCCAACAGCTTTAAGTTCAGCGATCCGCCGCTAAATAGCATTTCCTCCAGGGCATTCTCGACATCCTGCAATTCAATGCGACCGGAGACATCACGTTCCAAGTGGAACTGAACCGACCGGCGCATCAGTTCCTTGATGAATGCGCCGCTGACCCGATCTGTCCTTTGCACGATCACCGCTGTAACATCTTCCGGGACATCCACGCCCTGCGAGTAAAGTCGCACCAGCTTCTCTCGACCGGATTGGTCCGGCAGCGGAAACTCGATGGCCTGGTCAATCCGCCCAGGACGGGAGGCCAAGGCTCGTTCCAGGGACTCTGGTCGGTTGGTGGTCAGGATGAACAGGATGTCCGCTTCTTCCTTCAGCCCGTCCATCTCATTGAGAAGTTTGTTGAGCAAGACCTCCTCGCAAGGACTGTCCATCTCCGTTCGTTCTCTGGCGATCAGGTCTACGTCTTCGATCACGACAATGCTGGGTTGGAGCAAGCGGGCCAGAGTCATGTATTCACCCAGCAGGCCGACCTGTTCGGCGGCAATCAGCAGCGTCGTGTGCCCCTCCAACGCTTTGGCGAGGTAGTGGATGGTGTGCGTCTTCCCTGTTCCGGGTGCCCCGTAGAAAAGCACACCCTTCTTCGTGGCTTGCCGGAATTTGGCCAACTGGGGACGCTGACGAACGAACTGGATCACATTTCGGTCTAGCAGGTCGAGAGTCTTCTTCGGCAGGATGACTTGGTTTCTGTCCACAGTCCGTAGCGTATGGACCGTGATGCCAGTCGATTCGCCCGAGTAAGAATGCTCAGCGTGCTCCAAAGAGAGAATCTTGCCTCGGTACGACTCGGCTCGTAGCACAGACTCTTCCAAGTGCTTGAAGAACCGCTGTGCGATGCCCGTGCCCTCGGCGCTGCTGGGTACGCCAATCTGAAACTGGACTCCCGTCGTTTGTCCGTAACGCTCTGCCGGAGCCAGCAGAACCACATAGCGAATCCCGTTCTCTTCGAGGAACCAAAGGCCGGTTTTCAGGCAGCGTACAGGTTCCGCATCCCCGATGCCCACGTCTTCATACTGCGGTGGGACCAGAACTGCTGGATTGTTCCGGCTGGACACGGTGCAGTCCGATAGGCCAACACCTTCGTGGGCATATTCCTTGCGAATACCACAAAAGTGCAGGATATTCGTCTCTTTGCTGAATAGGCGGTCGATGGCCCGCTGCAAGTCCACCCGCACTCGGAAGGGAAATTTCCGTTCCGAAATCGTGATGTTGCCCAGGGGGACCGGATTGAAATGCGACCGGACCAGATCGATAACGGGCGTCTGGTAACCGGCAGCGGCGGACAATCGCCCCCGGCGAAAGGCGACAACAGCGCCCCCAGCCCCAAGGCACGCCCCCAACAGAATCCAGCCAATGACGGAAAGTGTTGTCCCCATGTGCATTCTTACCAATCAAATGAGCCGAGTGCTTCCAAACCTGATATCACTGCGGGTTTCATGTTCGCATTATGACCTATTCCTGCAACGATTTCCATGACCGGCCCGAACCTTCCACCGACCTCCACTGTCCTTCCCAATAGACCAAGAAGGATGTGCCCCATGCGACACGACCAGCCGTTTGTTTCGAGCCTATGAGCAAGCGTCGGCGGGGCTACCCGTCCGAGACCAACGTAAAGCGGGATGTCCAGATCGTCCACGGCGACAAGCTGCTGGAGGAAAAGCTCGGCAGGAACGACCTGTGCCCCTACGGCAGCGGCTAGCGGTTCAATCGGTGCTGCCTGCGGAAAGGCCGGTTTTGACGGGGTTCTTTAAGATGGATACGTTTAGGGAGTGATTTGAGCCCTCGCCCCCGGCACGGGGGCGAGGGCCTCTTGCACGTCAATTGGCGGAACGGCTATTCACTGAGCCACCTTTGCCTCAGCGCACTCACTTTGCCCTGCATCCACATTTCGGTCCACTCGCTATAACGGCAAAGGATCGCCTGCGGGCACTTCGACTTCCCCGAGATTCTCATACATGGACTGCGGCACATCCAACCAGACGGGGACATAATCTTCGCCGTTCGCCACAGTGGCCGTACCGACTTGACAGCGAACCCAACCGTGCCGCTCCCACGGCAGCGTGAAGAAGATCGGATACCGTAAATCGTCGGGCAATCGCTCGACGTATTCAGGGTCAATCCAACGGCCCGCAGATTCTTTAGATCGACGGTTGGCTTCCTTCAGTTCTCCTTTCCCTAAGTA
>JAVEUP010000414.1:0-2782 GCA_034005525.1 Thermoguttaceae bacterium
GTAAGCGCGCACCAGAACCATTCTTGACGGGCATGGTAGGTTGAAGGGGATTGGTTTTCCGTTCCCTTTACCTTGGAGGTCCCATGAGTGGTTCGTTGTCTGACCGCAAAGCCGGAGAGTGGCAGCAGCGGTTGTTGCGGTTTGAGAAGTGCCGGTCGACGGTGCAGGAGTTCTGCCGGCGGGAGGGCGTGTCAGCCCCGTCATTCTATCTTTGGCGAAAGCGCCTTGGGCATGGCCGACGACATGGGCGGAAGCCGTCGGCCGACCAGTCGCCGGCCAGCTTCCGGCCGGTGCGGCTGCTGACGCCGGCGAGCCTCAGCGTCCACCTGCCCGGCGGCACACGCGTGGTCGTTCCGATGTCGGAGCCCGAAGGGCTGCGGTCGGTGATCGACGCGGTGGCCCGCGCCGACGCCGAGCATCGTGCCGGGGCCCGGCCATGCTGAGCTTTGCCCCGAACGTCCGTATCTTCCTGCATACCCAGCCGACCGATATGCGGAAAAGCTTTGACGGGCTGTGCGGCTTGGTGCGGGGCGTGCTTCAGGCCGATCCGCTTGACGGCAGCCTGTTTCTGTTCGTCAACCGCCGCGGCGACCGCCTCAAGGCGCTGTGGTGGGACCAGGACGGCCTGGCCCTGTTCTACAAACGCTTGGAATCGGGCACGTTCGAAATGCTGCGTTCCGGCGACGACGCGGCCGCCGTCCAACTCGACGCCGCGGAACTGGCCATGCTGCTCAGCGGCGTGTCGCTCGGCTCGGTGAAGCGTCGGAAACGCTACACCCGAGCCGCGTGAAGTCGGTTGCGGCACTTCCGAAGGCCGGGGCTTTTCGCAATTCACCTCGTCGCGAAAGGCCCTGGCTTCATTATTTTGACCGCACCCTCCATAAGTGGTATTGCGCCCTCGAGAAGACGTGCTATCCTCAACCGCATGACCGACACGCCCCGGATTCCCGACGACCTTTCCGCCTGCCAGGCGATCATCGTCGAGCAGGCCCGCACGATTACCGAACTGCACGAGAAGGTGCAGGAGCAGGAACTTGAGATCAACGAACTCCTGCAGCGGGCGTATCGCAACCGCAGCGAACGGTACCGGGAAGACCCGAACCAGTTGATGTTCGACTTCGGCGACGCGCCGGAGGTGGCCGATGCGGCGGCCGGTTTGGCTGAGGCGGTGGAAGAGGCCAAGATGACGGCTGCCGAGCACCAACGTCGGCGCCGCAAACCGCGGAAGGCCCGCAACGAGGCGCTGCCGGCACATCTGGAGCGCCGCGAAGTGACTCTGGAAGCTCCCGAAGAAGTCAGGAACAGCCCGAACCCGGAGGCGTGGAAGCTGATCGGCTTCGATCGGCAGGAAACGCTCATGTTCGACCGGCCGAAGCTGTGGGTCAAAGTCACGCTGATTCCCAAGTATGTTCTCCAAGACGAGCCGGAACAGGGCGTGGTCGAAGCACCGCGGCCGGAGGGCCTGGTCGAGGGGAATCGGTACGACACAAGCGTGGCGGCCGAGATCATCACGGGCAAGTACGGCTACCACCTGCCCATCTATCGCCAACAAGACTACTTCGCCGGCAACGGCTGGACGCCGGCCCGGAGCACGCTGCTGAACATTCTGGTGGCCTGCTCGGCGGTCATTCGCCCGTTTGTCCGCTATCTGCGGGAGGCGGTCATCGCCAGCGGGCTGCTGGGCACCGACGACACGCGGGTGACGCTCCTTCTGCCGCCGGAAATCCCACATTCCCGGGAAGATGACCCGAAGTCGCAGCGGATCCGCGAGGTATTCGCTGCGGCGCGGTCGAAGGAGCGAACGAGTGTTTCGGGACGGATGTGGGCCTACCGCAGCCTGACCGTGCCGATCAACGTGTTCGACTTCACCGTCAGCCGACACCGGGACGGGCCGGACGAATTCCTTGTGGCGAGTGAGTTTACGGGGACGATCCTGGCCGACTGTTATTCCGGCTATCAAGGCATTGCGCTGCGCAGCGACGCGCGGATCGTGCGCGCCGCGTGCAATGCACACGCGCGCCGCAAGGTGTTCGACGCCCGGGCCGGCGAACCGCTGTTGGCTGCGCGGTTCCTGGCAATCTATCAGGAGCTGTACGACATCGAGACGCGCGGCCAGACGCTTTCGTGCGTCGAGCGCGAGGCGCTGCGCGCTTCGGAAGCCCGGCCGGTGTGGGATCGGCTGCGCGAACTGCTCGACAGCGAGGCGGCTTCGCGGACGCTGCCGAAGGACAAGTTCACCGAAGCGCTGGGCTACCTGCGGAATCACTGGAAGGAATTGCAGGTGTACCTGGGTGACGGTCGCTTGCCGATGGACAATAACGAGACCGAGCAGTTGATGAAGCAGGTCGCAACCGGACGGAAGAATTGGCTCTTTGTGGGCAGCGTGGAGGCGGGCGAGCGGACGGCCGATTTCTTTACACTCGTCAGCAGTGCGTTGCGGAACGACCTCGACGTGTGTGCGTACGTGAAGCACGTGCTCGACCGGCTCCTGGCCGGCGAGAAGGACTACGCCGCACTGCGGCCCGACCATTGGGCCGCACAGCATCCGGAGCACATCCGCGTCTATCGCCAGGACGAGCGTCGCTACCGCGCCGACGCCCGCCAATCCCGCCGCGCCGCCCGCCGCCGCCCCTCGAAGCCCACCTAACGCCCCCGGTTGCCCCATGGCACTGGTGCGCGCTTACGCACGATCGGCGAACGCTTCGAGGATCGCGACGACGCTCTGCTCGGGATCGGTGCAGAAGAAGGCGTACCAGCCATGAGCTTCCTTGACCAAGACAAC
>JAVEUP010000045.1:0-45297 GCA_034005525.1 Thermoguttaceae bacterium
GGCTTCTGGCAGTTTCTCACGCCGTGGGACGGTACTACCTGGCCGCCGGACTTGAGGACGGGAAAACGCATGTCATCTACAACGGCGTCGATCTTGGCCGATTTCAGCCACGGCCGCCAACCGGCTACCTGCATCGCGAGTTGGGCCTCCCGCCCGACGCCCGCCTGATCGGCACAATCGGTCAGATTTGCCTGAGGAAGGGACAGGACGTTCTGGTACAAGCGGCGACGGCCCTTGCCGACCGCATTCCGGACGCCCACTATCTGATCGTCGGCCGGCGCAATTCGCAGAAGCAGGAGTCGGTCGATTTCGAGGCCCGCCTTCACCGTGCCACACGGCAGGGGCCGCTTGCAGGACGCTTGCATCTGGTTGGCGAGCGGGATGATATTGACCGGCTTCTCAATGAGCTTGCACTGTTGGTCCATCCGGCCCGCCAGGAGCCGCTCGGCCGCGTGCTGCTGGAGGCCGCCGCGGCAGGCGTTGCCGTGGTAGCAACAGCGGTGGGCGGCACGGACGAGATCTTTCCGCTGCCCAGCAGCTCCGCCCGCCTCGTTGCACGAGATTGCCCCTCCGCTTTGGCCGAGGTGATGGCTGGACTGCTGGACGACGACCGCGCGCGCCGTGCTCTGGGGCAGGCCGCCAGGGCCCGTGCCGAATCGGCTTTCGGGCTCGACCTCGCCGGAGCCGCCCTGGTGGCACAGTACGCCGCGGTGGCAGGCGCCCGGCGGCATGGGTAGCGGCTCCGGCTCCCTCCCTGGCAATATGCCGCCGTGTGGCGAAAATGGCGGCAATGAAACCCATCCCGATAGCCCTGTGCATTACCGACTTGGACCCGGGTGGGGCGGAGCGGCAGATGGCCGGTCTGGTCGCGCGGGTAGACCGGGAGCGGTTTCGACCGGTCGTCTACTGCCTCGGCCCGCGGCCGGCGCGGGAGGATGCTTCCTGCGTGCCGCTGATCGAACGAGCCGGCATCGAATGCCACTGCCTGGGAGGCCGGGGGGGCCGCCAGTTCTTGAAAGTAACCGGCAGGTTGACGGCTCTGCTGAAGAGTCAGGCACCCGCGATACTCCAGTCGTTCTTGTTCCACGCCAACCTGGTCGGTCGCATCGCCGCGCGCCGGGCCGGGGTGCCACGCGTGGTTTGTGGACTCCGTGTGGCGGAACGGGAGCAGCGCTGGCATTTGTGGCTCGACCGGGTCACGCAGGCAAAGGTCGACCGTTACGTATGCGTGAGCCAGGCGGTGGCCGACTTCTCGGTGGCGAAAGGACATCTGCCGGCGGAGAAACTCGTGGTGATTCCCAATGGGGTTGATCCGGCACGATACCCGGCGGCGGTCCCGGCCGACCTGGTGCCCCTGGGCGTTCCGCCAGGCGTTCGCGTTGCCGTGTGCGTTGGAAGGCTCGCGCGTCAGAAGGGGCAAGAGTGGCTCTTGAGGTCGGCCCCGCGGTGGCTCGAGAATCTATCCGACTGCCACCTCCTCCTGGTTGGCGACGGCCCGGATCGTTCCCGCCTGGAACGGCTTGCGCAGCAAACGGGTTTGTCCGGGCGGGTTCATTTTGCGGGCTACTGCGGCAACGTGGCCGGCATTCTGGCCGCAAGCACCGTGCTGATTTTGCCCTCAGTTTGGGAAGGAATGCCGAACGCGGTGTTGGAGGCAATGGCCAGCCGTTTGCCTGTGGTTGCGAGCGACGTGGAAGGCATACGCGAGTTGCTCGGCCCGCTGGCGGCGATGCAGACCGTTCCTTACGGCGACGACTTGGCGCTGGCCGCCCGCATCGAGTCGATTCTCAGCGAGCGTTCAACTGGCTGCGAGTTAGCCGAGCAGAACCGCCTGCGGGTGGAGGAGCACTTCAGCCAGGACACAACTTGCCGAGCCTACGAGCAGCTTTGGCAATCGCTTGTGGACGGATGACGTCCTGGGCCGGGTTCTTCATTTCACGGCTATTCCGCGTTGGGCTCGGTCGGCGTATCGATGGACGATTCGATGAGCACTGCTTTGTGTCCGCGGAATGCGCCGGGGCGGGCACGGAACTTGGGGATCCCCTCGACAAAAACGGGCAGAGTGCTGCGGACATCCTTGGCCGTGGTAATGATGTCGCCCACCTGCAAGCTGACCAGATCGCCTGCGGTGATGTGCGTGCGGGCCAACTGCACTTTCAGTTCCACGAGCGAAGTGCATACCTTGCGGCTGATCTGTTCGATACTCTCCGGAGTGGCCTGCTTGCGCCCGTAGGCCACCCAGCTATTTGCGGAAAGCTTGCCGCCAATTCGCTCGATTGCGTTGTAGGGGATGCACAGGTTCATCATCCCGCGAATCTCGCCGATGGTCAACTCGAAGCTGATGAGCACCACGACTTCGTTGGGCGGGACAATTTGGACAAGCTGGGGGTTGCTTTCGACGCGGACCACACTCAGCCGGAGGTCGAGCACGTTCTCCCACGCATGGCGTAGTTCGTCCAGGAAAAGGCTGGTAATGCGGCCGACAAGCCGCAGCTCGATTTCCGTGAGCGGCCGGCGCGCCAGCGACCCAGCCTCGCGTCCTCCACCGAGCATGCGGTCGATCATCGGATAGAGGATCGACGGGTTGATGTCGAGAATCAGGTTCCCCTCAAGGGGATGTGCCTCCAGGAGGTTGAAGCAGGTAGGGTTCTCCAGGCTGAATACGAACTCGCTGTAGGTGAGCTGGTCGACACTGGTCAGCTTCACTTCGACAATGCTGCGCAGGAGCGTCGAAAGGGCTGCACCGAAGTTGCGGCCGAATCCCTCGTGCAACGTCTGCAAGGCCCGCATTTGCTCCTTGCCGACGCGTTCGGGACGTTTGAAGTCATAGGGTGTGATCTTCTCTCGCGGCTTGGGCGGGACAAACGGACCGCCTTCAACACCGCGTCTCGCGGTCGGTGCGCCGGTCGCCGCAGCCGCGCTCTTTTCGCCGCCTGCCGCCATCGCGCTCAGCAGGCTTTCCACTTCGGTTTGGCTTAGTACATCGCCGCCCATTGCTGCTCACGTCGGTACAATAACGCTTGGTGTTCCCCTGCCGGCCCGGTGCTCGCGTCGGCCGGCCTCAACGGCTATTCCCGCACTTGCCCCCTGCCGTAAACCACGTATTTGTAACTCGTCAGTTCATTGATGCCGCACGGCCCGCGGGCGTGAAACTTGTCGGTTGAAATGCCGATTTCTGCGCCAAGGCCGAATTCGCCGCCGTCGTTGAACCGTGTGCTGGCGTTGACCATAACGGCGGAACTGTCGATTCGGGTGACAAACTCGCGCGCGGCGTCAATGTCGCGAGTGACAATCGCCTCGGTGTGCTGCGAGCTGTAACGGTTGATGTGCTCGATGGCGGCGTCGAGGGAATCGACGATCCGCACTGAGAGGATCGGCCCCAGGTACTCAGCGGCATAGTCGTCTTCGACGGCCGGCTTCGCCTCGGGCACCAGGGCGCAGGTTTGCTCATCACCGCGCAGTTCAATGCCGCAATTCATCAGCGCCGCGGCGATGCGCGGCAGGAGCGATTCCGCTACGGCCGCATGCACCACGAGCGACTCAGCCGCGTTGCACACCCCCATGCGCTGGCACTTCGCGTTGAGCACCAGACGTTCGGCCAGTTCGGCGTCGGCCCACTGGTCGAGGTACACGTGGCAGTTGCCCGCAAAGTGTTTGATGACCGGCATGCGTGCTTCCTCGCTCACGCGCCGGATCAGTCCCTCGCCGCCGCGGGGAATCGTCACGGTAATGTACTGGGGCATCCGGAGGAAGTGGCCCACCGCTTCCCGATCGGTCGTGGCGACGAGTTGGACGGCATGTTCGGGCAGGCCGGCGGCGACGGCGCAGGAGCCAAGCACTTCAGCAATGGCCGTACTGCTGTGGATCGCTTCCTTGCCGCCGCGCAGGATGACGGCATTACCCGCCTTCACGCACAGTGCGGCCGCATCGGCCGTTACGTTCGGCCGCGATTCGTAGATGAAGAACACGACCCCAAGGGGCACTCGCACCTTCTCGACCAGAAGCCCGTTGGGCCGCACCGACGACGAGATGACTTCACCAATCGGCTCCGGTAGCATGGCCACCTCCTCCAATGCCGCGGCAATGGATTCGATTCGCTGGGGTGTGAGCCGGAGCCGGTCAATCTGGGCGTCGGTCAACCCGAACCCGGGCGCTGCGTCGAGGTCGTTCTGGTTGGCCGCGGCCAACCGGTCGGTCTGACTCCGCAGCTCCGTCGCGCTGGCCCGAAGCCACTGTTGCTTTTGGGCGCCGGTGACGCGGGTCAGTTCGGCGGCGGCCCGAGCTGCTTGCCTTGCCACCTGTTCGCAGTAAGTGCCCAAATCGTTCATGCAGCCTCCTCTGAAGACCCCCACATGGGTGGGCGCCCGGTCTGGGTTGAATTGCTCGGGAAGTATCCCTTCTGCAGCCAGTGAAGTCAACGGAGATTCCAAACGCTGTGGAAAGGTGGGGCAATTCCCCTAAAAATAGGCACGACAGGATGGAGCCACCGCTGCCTTTGGAGTCGTTTCCGCCTCATCTAACGCAATACAACAGGGCGGCCAGCGGTCTCGCACTCAAACGAGCGGTACCACCGCGTGCTGAAGCGTCCGGCCAGGTACGTGCACAGTGACATGACCGCCAGAACCGCCGCGCACCATGCCCGCGCCGAGTACCGCACCTCACCCAGGCCGAGCGGAATAACCCGATATGGGGGTGTCGCAATGGCCATGGCGGTCGCAACCGCGTAAAGGGCCGATACCCCGGCGAATACCAGCATGACCACCCATACTGTTGACCAATCGGGTGCACTGAGCATCCAGCCGACGTAGACTGCCTGAAGGGCCGCCAGAAGAACCACGATCCTCGCCCAATCAGGTGCGGTCGCCAAGTTCACTTGCATGTGGTACGCCACCGGCGCCAGGCTGAAGAGAACAGCCGCAAGGAGAATGCCGGCCAACCACTTGGTCGAGTCGATACGCCCTCGGTCGGGCCGGTAGGTGTTTCGAGGCACGGGATGGCCTGCTTCTCGGTGTGCGTGCGGGGGCATGCCGGTCAAATTGATCTTTCCGCAATGGGGCGTTTCGGGGAGAATGGGCCGGCACACGACACAATTGCACGGAGACGCTTCACCGTGAGAGCCAAGGCGTTGGCCGACCTGCTCATCTACTTCATTGTACGCCTGCTAATCTGCATGGTCCAGGCGATGCGAATCGAGACCGCTGCCCGATTGGCGCGTGGCATGGCATGGCTGTTTGCCGACGTGGTGCGGATTCGAGCCGCCGTGGTTGACGACAATCTGGCCCACGCCTTCCCACATCTTTCCACCCGATCGCGCAGAGAGCTGGCTCGGCGGATGTGGGAGCACTTGTTCCTGCTCGTCGTCGAGGTGGCCCAAGCGCCGCGAAAAATCCATGAAACGAACTGGCGCGACTTCGTCGCCTTGCGGAATTCGTCCGACATGGTGCGGCTGCTCCTGAGCGACCGACCCACACTTATCATCACGGCACATTTCGGTAATTTCGAGGTAGCCGGTTACGTATTGGGAATGCTCGGGTTTCCCACGCACACGGTCGCACGCACACTCGACAACCGCTATCTCGACCGGTTCGTTAACCGTTTTCGATGCAGTGCCGGCGCTCGCATGATCCCGAAGAACGGGGGCTACGATCAGATTGTCGAGGTGCTTGGACGCGGCGAATCGATGGCGCTCTTGGCAGACCAGTACGCGGGTCCCAAAGGTTGTTGGATCGAGTTCTTCGGCCGGCCGGCATCGGCCCACAAGGCCATTGCGCTTCTGGCACTGGAGCACGACGCCACCGTTGCCATTGCCGGGACGCGCCGGCTGGGGCAGCCGATGCGATTCAAAATGGATACTCCGGCGTGGATCGACCCGCGAAACACGGCCGAAGACGTCAGTACGATCGGTGACTTGACGCAGTGGTATACATCACGCCTGGAAGAGATGATTCGCCGGGCTCCCGAGCAATACTGGTGGCTGCACCGGCGATGGAAGGATACCCGAAAACCACGTCGCCGGGCGAAGCAAGCCGCATGACGGCGAGGCAGGCCGTACCGCAACGGCCAACAGTATATTCCGACTTCGCCCTTGACCTGAGAGCAAGAAACGGCTAATTACCCGCACATTCAGGACATTCCATGGTGAGGATTGCAGATGACCGCTAAGAACCAGCCAGACAGTAAGGATTTCGCAGGCGTGCCGATCCTCGACCTCGGGCGCCAGTCTGCCGAGTTGTGCGAGGAGACCCTTGCCGCTTTGGCTCGGGTGTGCAAGAGCGGGTCGTTCGTTCTCGGACCCGACGTAACGGAGTTGGAGAAAGGAATTGCCGATTATTGCCGGGTGGAGCATGCCGTTGGCTGTGCGTCGGGAAGCGATGCGCTGCTGCTGGCACTGATGGCTTTCGACATCGGTCCGGGTGACGAGGTGATAGTCCCGAGCTTCACGTTCTTCGCCACGGCCAGTGCAGTTGCCAGGCTCGGGGCCAAGCCGGTCTTCGCCGACATCCGGGCTGATTCGTTCAATCTCGACCCGGCGGATGTCAACCGCAAGTTGTCTCCCGCCACGCGTGCCATCCTGCCCGTACACCTGTTCGGCCAGTGTGCCGACATGACCTCTCTGGAAACGATCGCCAACGAGTGGGACCTGCCGATTATCGAGGACGCCGCTCAGGCAATTGGAGCCGAGTTTGAGGGACGGCGAGCCGGATCGATGGGGCAGACCGGCTGCTTCAGTTTCTACCCGACGAAGAACCTCGGCGGCGCCGGCGACGGCGGCATGCTCACGACGCGCAGTGCCGACATGGCCAAGCGACTGCGGCTGCTTCGGGGGCACGGCATGCAGCCGCGGTATTACCACAAGGTGGTCGGCATCAACAGCCGGCTCGACTCGTTCCAGGCAGCCGTGCTGAACTGCAAGCTGCCGCACCTTGACCAATGGACGCTTCAGCGGCAGGCGATTGCTGAGCAATACAGCGAGTTCTTCGTTTCCGAGGGGCTAGATCAGAAAGTGGTTCTGCCTCATGCGATGCGGGGTAACCGGCACGTCTGGAATCAGTACGTGATCCGCGTACCGGACGGACGCCGTGACGCGCTCCGCGGCTTTCTCACCGATGCGAAAATTGGAAGCGAAATCTACTACCCGCTCGGTTTGCACGAGCAGGAATGCTTCCGGCACCTGGGCTACGCCCCGACCGACCTGCCGCAAACGTACCGCGCCAGCCGCGAGGTGCTTGCATTGCCAATCTTCCCCGGACTGACTACGGCCGAGCAAGAGCTGGTTGTCACCCGCATTGGCGAATTTCTCAACCGTGCAAGCGGCCACGCGATTCCCGCTCCGAAGTTCTTGCAGCATGCCGCTGCGCGCAGGAAGCAGGAAGCCAGACGTTAGTCGAGTCCACCGCAACATGCGAACATCGCGTGCGAGTTGGCGGCACGTCCAGTCCGGATTATTCACGAAGGGTGGGACAAGGCCGTGCACATCGTGGGTGGGCCCGCACAAGCCTCAATCAAGCTGATTTACGCCCGGTTGCATGGAAATACGCCAGCTATCGCGACCGATGGCCCACCAAAGAAGCGGCTCGTTTGACCCACCCTACCTATCGTGAATCATCCGGACTAGAATTGCTCGTAGGCTGGCTCTTGACTCCTACTTCGAGGCTGCACAGATGGGCAATCAGCCGTGGTCCGGGCCGCTCGAGCAAGTCGATGCGTGCCGCTGGCGGATTCCGCGAGGGTACAAAGAGGGGATGCGCGTAGACGGCGAAGTCTTCGCCGACGAAAGACTCGTCGCGCAGGTCCGCAATGACCAGGCGCTCGAACAGGTGGCCAACGTGGCCTTCCTGCCGGGTATCGTGGGCCCTAGTATGGCCATGCCGGACATTCATTGGGGATACGGGTTTCCCATTGGCGGTGTTGCGGCCACCGATCCCGACGCGGGCGGCGTGGTCTCGCCGGGCGGCGTCGGGTACGACATCAACTGCGGCGTGCGACTGGTGCGCAGCAACCTCGAAGCCGGCGAGGTCGCACCGAGGCTCGAACCACTTATGACCCACCTGTTCAAGCGCATTCCTGCCGGCGTCGGGCAGTCTGGCCCCTACAAGTTTCATGGAAAGCAGTTGCGCGAGCTGCTGCAGCACGGGGTCCGGCACCTCGAAAAGGCTGGCTTCGCCACGCGCGCCGACGTTGAGCACACCGAGGCCGGCGGCAAGCTCTTGTACGCCAATCCCGAGCAAGTCACTGAACGCGCCAAGAAAAGGGGCGAAGATCAGTGCGGGACTCTCGGAGCCGGAAACCACTTCCTCGAAGTGCAGGTCGTCGACGAAGTATTCGACGAGGAAGCGGCCCAGGCATTCGGCCTCCGCCCGGGCCAGGTGTGTGTGATGATCCATTCCGGTTCGCGCGGGTTGGGGTACCAGGTGTGCGACGACGCCCTGAAGACCATGCGCGCCGCACCCGGCAGGTACGGGATTCATCTGCCGGACCGGCAGCTCCTTTGCGCTCCGGTGGAGAGCCCCGAGGGCGAGGCGTACCTGGGAGCGATGCGCAGCGCAGCGAACTATGCATGGGCGAACCGGCAACTGCTCATGTGGCAGGCGCGCGAAGCCCTTGCCCAGTTTTTCGGGAAGGACTGGGAATCGCTCGGGCTCGGCCTGGTGTACGACGTGGCCCACAATATCGCGAAGCTCGAAGAACACGTCGTCGACGGCAAGACGAAGCTGCTGTGTGTGCATCGCAAAGGTGCGACACGGGCCTTCCCCGCCGGGCATCCGGAGGTGCCGGAAGCCTACCGCGCCGTGGGCCAGCCCGTGATCATTCCGGGCGATATGGGCCGGGCGAGCTGGGTGATGGTGGGTGAGCCGGCAGCGATGCAGCGTACCTTCGGCAGTACCTGCCACGGCGCGGGGCGGGTGATGAGCCGTGCAGCCGCGGTCAGGTCGGCGAAGAACCGGCGGATCGACCGGGAGTTGGCCGAGAAAGGCATTGTGGCCAAGTGCCGGCACTGGAAGGGGCTGGCCGAAGAGCACTCGGACGCGTATAAAGACGTCAGCCTGGTGGTCGACGTCGTGCATCGCGCCGGCTTGGCGCGGAAAGTGGCTCGATTGCGGCCCATCGGCGTCGTCAAGGGATAACACTCACAAAGGAGTCAAAGCCCATGCCAATTGAAGTCAGAAGTACGGCGTTCAATGAAGGCGAATGGATTCCCCGCAAGTACACCGGCGAAGGCGAAGATGTCTCGCCGCCCATTTCCTGGTCGGGTATCCCGGACGAGGCCCAGGAGATTGTGATCGTCTGTGACGACCCCGACGCACCCACTCCAGAACCTTGGGTCCACTGGCTGATCTACAAGATTCCTGCGGGACTTGGCGGACTGCCCGAGGGAGTTCCCAATCAACCGCGACTGAAGGACCCGCCGGGCGCCATGCAGGGTAAGAACTCGTGGCAGACCGGAGTCACAATCGGCTACCGAGGGCCCATGCCGCCGCCGGGCGGACCGCATCGCTACTACTTCAAAGTGTATGCCTTGGATGCGAAACTGGTCATCGAGCCGGGTGTCGGCAAGGGAGTGCTGCTTGAGGACATTCGGGATCATATCCTGGCCGAAGGCCAACTGATGGGACTGTACGAGAGGTGATGCGTGCCCGACCGCCGCAGGCATCGCGGCCCTCATCCGGAGGACTTCCGGCTGTTCGCGCCCGAAGCGGTTCCCCGACTGCGCGCAGCGGCAGCCGATCTGGCATGGTTGCTTTCAAGAGGGTACGCCCAGGATTCGTCGCTAAAACTGGTGGGCGACCGATACTCGCTCGTGGCAAGGCAACGCACCGCGGTGGCCCGCTGCACGTGCAGCGACGCCGACGCCGCCCGCCGTTCCGCAAAGGAGGTGCCCGCCGCGGCTGTAGCGGACGAAGCAGTCTGGATTGACGGGTACAACGTGCTCACGACGGTCGAGGCCGCCTTGGCCGGCGGGGTGGTCCTGGCAGCACGCGACGGTGCTTATCGCGATATGGCCAGCATGCACGGCAGCTTCCGCAAGGTTGCCGAAACGCTGCCTTCGCTACTGATTCTGGGGCGAGTCGTTGCCCAATTGCAGCCGCGCCGAAGCGTTTGGTACCTGGATCGGCCGGTGTCGAACAGCGGCCGGCTGCGCGCTCTTATGGAGGAGGTTGCCCAGCAACACGGCTGGTCGTGGCAAATCGAGCTTGTTGCCGATCCTGACAGAGTCTTGGCCTGTGCAGCGCCGGATTGCATCCTTGCCACCGCCGATAGCGCACTGCTGGACTGCTGCCATCGCTGGATCAACCTGGCACGGCTGGCTGTGGAGCAGTCAGTGCCGAACGCCTGGATTGTCGATTGCAGCTAATTCGGAGCAGACTCCTCGGCCAGGACTACGTCGATGGCTTGCTCCAAATCGCGCCGCGTGGAACGCGAGTACTCCAGGTCGAACCAAAGGATCTTCCCCTCGGCGTCGAGTAGGTAAGTTCTCGGCAATCGTTCTGTCGCGAGCTTGCCGAAGTAGGCCTTGTCAGAGTCCAGAAGAATGAGGAACTCGGCTTTCACTTCCTTGGTCACTTCCGCCACTTTCTCAACCGAATCGCCAACATTCACGGCCACAATCTGGCCGCCTTTCTCCGCGAGCGGACCGGCGATATCGCGGGCAAGATCCTCAAGTTGGACTACGGAATGCATACTTCCGCTGCTCCAGAAAAGCAGGATCGTCAGCTTCTCGCCCAGAGCACTCCGGATGGACCGCGCATTGCCCTCCAGATCGGCCAGTTCGCCATCGGGAACTTGGTCGTCTACGACGACCAGGCAGGTGGCGCGGAGCGATTCGGTCAGGTTGACCTTAGGGATTGTTGGAGGCGGGGGTGGCTCCTCCGGCTCCGTTTCGTGTTTGCGTTCGACCGTTCGGGGATCGCGCTCTGGCAACGCGTCCGGCGCCTCCGTCTCGCCTGGCCGGGGCTCCGGGTCGTCGACGACCTCGACCGGCAGGCATCCGGTCATCGCCGTCAGCAGGAACAACGTCATTAAGAAACAGAGACCGAGCAGATTTGCTGTTCGCATTGGGATTTCCTCCTCAAACATCCAGTGTCGCCGAGGAAACGAACGAAGTCAACGGGGGAGGCTTAGACCCAGTTCTTTGAGTTGCCGTACGTCAACCTGGCCGGGTGCTCCGGTCATCAGATCGGTCGCCCGCTGGGTCTTGGGAAACGCAATGACGTCGCGAATGCTGTCACCGCCACCGAATAGCGTAACCACCCGGTCCAGCCCGAGCGCAATGCCGCCGTGCGGTGGAGCGCCGTACTGGAGCGCCTCAAGCAGGAACCCAAACCGGTCCCGAGCCGTCTCCTCGTCGATTCCAAGAAGTTCGAATACCTTGCGCTGAAGGTCCGAGTCGTGGATTCGGATTGTGCCGCCGCCTGCCTCCATGCCGTTGATTACCAGATCGTATGCTTGGGCACGGCATTTCTCCGGCGAGGCAGCCAGCAGGTCGCTGTCCTGTTTGCGGGGCGCGGTGAACGGGTGATGCATGGCGGCCCAACCGCCCGTCTCGTCGTCCCGCTCGAACATCGGAAACTCGACAACCCACGAGAAGTGCATCGCACCCGGATCGAACAGTTTCAGTTCCGCCGCCAGCCGTTTGCGCAGGGCATGGAGCGCCTTGCAGGTAATGTCGAAGCGGTCGGCGACGAACAGGAGCAAATCGCCGGGCGCAGCCTCCATGCGGGCGGCAATCTGCGCGAGTGAACCGTCCGAGAAGTTCTTGGCAATCGGCGACGCCAGCTTGCCTTCGGCATCGACCTTGAACCATGCCAGCCCCCGCGCGCCGAAGTCTTCGCACACGAAGCGGGTAAGCTCGTCAATGAGTTTCCGGCTGTAACGGTCGGCGGCCCCCTTGGCGTTGATGCCTCGTACGCGCCCGCCGTTTTCTGCTGCGTTGCGGAATACTTGAAACCCAACTTCGCGGGCCAGATCGGTCAGGTCCACGATTTCCATTTTGAACCGCAAGTCGGGTGCGTCGTGCCCAAAACGCTCCATCGCTTCGTCGTACGTCATGCGAGGCAGCGGCAGCGCCAGGTCCTGCCCGAGAATCTGCCTGGCAAGCCGGGCTACCAGGCCGTCAATGATGCCGATGACGTCGTCGGCCTCGACAAACGACATTTCCAGGTCGAGTTGCGTGAACTCCGGCTGGCGGTCGGCGCGAAGGTCTTCGTCGCGAAAGCAGCGGGCGATTTGCACGTAACGGTCGTATCCGGCCACCATCAGAATCTGCTTGTACAACTGCGGCGACTGCGGCAGCGCGTAGAACATGCCCGGCTGAACGCGGCTGGGCACCAGGTAGTCGCGGGCGCCCTCGGGCGTGCTCCGGCCGAGCATGGGCGTTTCCACGTCGATGAAGCCGAACTCATCGAAGTAATCACGCATCACCTTGACGATCCGATGACGCAGCATGAGCGTTTCCTGCATCTTCGGTCGCCGCAAGTCCAGGTATCGGTGCTTCAGCCGGATGTCTTCGCCGGGCAAGTCCTTGCCGGTCGGCTGGAAAGGCGGCGTGCGGCTCTTGTTCAGCACGACCAGCTCGCTCGCGCGGACCTCGATCCCGCCCGTGGGCAGTTTAGGGTTCACCGTACCCTCAGGCCGTGGTGCGACCGTCCCGGTGACGCCGATCACGTCTTCCCCCCGCAGCGACTTCGCCTGTGCAAGGAGTTCGTCGCCCCCTTCAGGAGCAAATACGACCTGGGTCTTGCCATAACGGTCCCGCAAATCGACGAACAGCACGCCGCTATGATCGCGGTAGGTATCGACCCAGCCGCAGACGGTCACGATCTGGCCTTTGTGTTCCGCGCGGAGTTCTCCGCAGGTATGAGTTCGCAGCAAGGTATTCTCTCTCTCTTCCCTTATCGCATTTGCAAAGATGGACTTCCCCGTTCATGGGGTACCCTCACATGGGCGGTGCGGGCAATTCTAGCCCGGATTATGCACGACAGGTAGGGTGGGTCAAACAAGCCGCTTCTTTGGTGGGCCTCCCTCAATTGCGGTATAGATCGGCCAGCCGGCCGATGACAGGCACGAAACGAGGGCCTATTGCTCGCAACGTGTACCGGCGCGATTGATGGCCAGTGACCTCAATATCGATGCGAAGGTAGTCGCGCGGGAGGCAGTCGCGCACGCGTTCCGCCCATTCGAGGAACACGATTCCGCCGCCTTCGAAGTATTCGTCAGGACCGAGTTCCAAGAACTCGTCGTTGTCGCGAATTCGGTATGCATCGAAGTGGTATATCGCCGTCCGCCCTTTGTACTCTTTCACCAGCACAAAGGTAGGACTGACCACCTCGCCTTTCGGCACTCCCAGGGCCTCGGCCACGGCCTGCACCAGTCGCGTCTTACCGGCGCCCAAGGTGCCGCACAGGGCAACCGTGGCCCCGGCCGGGAGCACTTTGGCCAGCAGGGCGCCTAGTTGGACCGTATCGGCCTCCGTCGTTGCGTCGATTCGCAAGGTGTTCACCGATGCTCCCATCCGCGCGGTATCAGTTCCCGCCGGGTGCCGCGTGCGTCGATTTGCCACAAGCCAGGCTCTTCAATGAACTCGCCGACGTCGGTCAGCGGGACACCAAGCGGCTGCCGGGCGAGCAGAGCCTGGGCGTCGGAGGGCGGCACGGCGAGGAGCAACTCGAAGTCTTCTCCGTCACCGAGTGCGTGTTCGAGCGGGGTCGGCCCATCCCTCTGTTCCCGGGAGAGCCTCCGGGCGTCGTCGTGGATTGGCACGTCCGTCAGATGCAGCACCGCCCCGCACCGACTCTCCTCGGCAAGGTGGGCAAGATCGACAGAGAGCCCGTCGCTAATGTCGATGGCGGCATGAACGCGGTATCGCTCGTTCAACAGCAGCGCCTCGCGTACGCGGGGTTCGAAATCGAGGTGCCGGCCCAGGATACTGCCCCCCAAGGCGCCGGTCACCAGAATACGGTCGCCCAGCCGGGCGCCGTCGCGTCGCCAGGGGCCGCGTTCGGTCACTGCGCCCAGCAGCGTTACGCTGATTACCAGCGGCCCATCCCAGCTATTCGTGTCGCCGCCTGCTATGGCGACATCGTATCGCTCAGCCAACGGGAGCATTCCCTCGACGAGGGCCCTGGCAAGCTCATTACCGCCCGGGCGGGGCAAGCACACCGACACCACCCCGGCCAAAGGCCGCGCAGCCATTGCGGCCAAATCGCTCAGGTTGACCGCAAGTGCCTTGCGCCCCGCGCGTTGCGGGTCGATCTCGGCAAGCCGGAAATCCACGCCGTCGCTCAACAGGTCGACCGTCACCGCGCACTCGGGCACACCCGCCATTCGAAGTATGGCGGCATCGTCACCGGGACCTAGCCGTAGCAATCGGTGGGGAGGGAGGCGGCGGCGCAGCCAAGCGATTAACTCGGATTCCATGCCCTTCAGTATCGTTCCGACTGGGCCGGACCGCAACGTATGCCGGAAAGATTTCGGGACAAGCCCGGATTATTCACGATAGGTAGGGTGGGTCAAACAAGCCGCTGCGTTGGTGGGTCATCGGTCGCTGCTTCCGGTGTACTTCCAGGTCGCGGGCTGTGAATTAGCTCGGTTGCGGCTTGTGCAGACCCACCAATGATCCACGCGACCTTGACCCACCCTACGTAGATGAATAGTCCGGACAAGGTCGTACGCCAGCTTTTCCGGGACCGCAAAAAAAGTCCTTAGAGAGGCAAAGGAGGCCGAGACGCCGAATCCGGGCTCTACGGCCGGCGGGCTGTTTGCACTCCGAGCGGCAGGTGGGCGTACAGGGTCTCGCCCTCGCGGAGAATATAGACCTTCAGGGGCGCAAGGCTCGGCAAGTCGGGCCGTTTGAGAATGTAGCCGACGTTTTCCAGGGAGGTCGTTTCCCAAATGTGCATGCCCACCAGCACATCGCCTCCCTTGACGCCATGCTCGGCGGCCGGGCCGCCGGGACGGACATCCGTCACCAGCAGGCCCCCACGATAACGGCTGCTCTGCGTTCGGAATTCCGATGCCGACATCGGCTTCAGCGACATCCCAAGCAGTTCCCACGACGGAGCGGCCAGCGGTTTGGGCGGAAGCGAAACATCGCCCAGCACTAAGGTCGCCGTAATCGGGTCGCCCGCCCGAAGCGAGGCCACTTCGAGCCGATCGCCGGGCTTCCGGTCGAGCATGACGCGGTGGAAGTCCAACGCGCGGACGATTTCGGTGTCGGCAATGCCGGTGATGACGTCGCCCGGCTGAATGCCGGCTTCGGCGGCCGGGCTGTCTTCCTCGACCGAGTCGACGACAACGCCCTCGGCCGAAGACGCCGAACCGTTGGCAAGGCGGATTCCGTGACACGCGGCATTCTGGGTCGAATCGGCCAGCAGTCGGCCGGCAACGCCGATGGCCGTGTCGATAGGAATCGCGAATCCAATCCCCTGTGCCCCGGCACGCACCGCCACGTTCACGCCGATCATTCGGCCCTCGATATTCAGCAGCGGCCCACCCGAATTGCCTGGGTTAATGCTGGCATCGGTCTGAATCAAATCGTCGTAGAACTGGGCATCGCTCACTTGCACCGCGCGATGCAATGCGCTGATGATCCCCCGGGTAACCGTGTGCTCATACCCGTAGGCGTTGCCAACGGCAATGACCGACTCGCCCGGCATCAGATCGCTCGAAGTACCCAGGGTAATGACCGGGACCGGTTCGGCGGCGCTGACCTTGATGATTGCCAGGTCGGTGGTGTTGTCGCGGGCAATCAACTGTGCGACGCGGGTCTCGCCATCGGCGAAAGTCACGTTGATCTCGCGTACGCCGTCAACCACGTGGAAGTTGGTCAGGATATAGCCGCGCGGGTCGATGACGACGCCGGTTCCCATTCCGTTGACCCGTCGGCCCGACACCAGCCCCGATGCCTGATCCCCGGTGCCGGACACGGTCTTCTCGCCGCGTATATTCACGACGGACGGGCGGGCCGCACGAACCGCCTTGACAATGGGGGTTTCTCGCAGGTCGGACGCCGGAACGGCGAGAGGCGAGAGCAGCAGGAGCAGGACCAGCACGCGTCGTACCACAATGACGCAAAGCGGACATTCACGGAGGCTTGAGTCGGTCATGTGGAGTCTATCGCAGAAGGCTAGGCTAGTTACTCAAGGTAAATCGGTACTGCCTAACAAACGGCTTGACTGCCCATGTTACCACCCGCATAAATTGCCTAGTTTATCGGGTGAGCAGTGACGCACTGCTGGCAAGCAGCGTACAGCAAACGAGTACACCAGTGGCATCGAGGCAATTGACGGGGTTCAGGCGATGCTCTACAATCGCTGTTTAACATAGGTTGGGTACTTCCTCGTCTTGAATAATCCCCATGAGAGGTATTCGAGGCAACCCAAAGATGTGTTTTGCCCGCCATTCTTCTGCAACAAGGTACCAGAACATGAAGAAGCAACTGCTTGGAATTGGGGTGGTTTTCTGCATCGGTTGTCTCGAACACAGCGGCGCAATGCATGTGCTGGCTGCACTACCGGTCCAATGGGAAGTCAGCGAGGGTCTTCAGGCGCCCGAGAGCGTCTATCTCGATGAGCCGAGCGGCTTCTTGTTTGTCTCCAACGTCGGCACGGGTGGGGCCACCGCAAAGGACGGCGGCGGATTCATCTCGAAGTTGACACCCGACGGAAAGATGGTGGAGCCGAAGTGGGTTGCCGGGCTGAATGCCCCAAAAGGCCTGCGCAGCCACGGCGGGACCCTGTGGGTCAGTGATATCGACCGCCTGGTAGGGATCGATATCGCCCAGGGCAGGATTCGCCAGACGGTGGAAGTCGAGGGGGCACAGTTCCTCAACGACGTCGCCGTCGATGAAGACGGTGCCGTCTACATGTCCGATATGCTGGCGAACAAGATCTACCGCTACAAGGACGATCGACTCTCACTACTGGCTGCCGGCGACCACTTGGAAAGCCCCAATGGATTGTTGGTCCACGGCGACCGCCTCGCGGTGGCCGCTTGGGGCTCGGGCATCCAGGACGATTTCAGCACCAAGATACTGGGCCGGCTGTTCTCGCTGAGCCTTGACGGCAAGGACAAGAGGTTGATCACTCCCGAACCGAGTGGCAACTTCGACGGTGTCGAGGCGGTCGGCGACAAGGGTTACCTAGCATCGGACTGGGTCGCCGGAAAGGTGTTCTTCGTCAGTCCGGATGGGGCGAAACGGCTCATTTTGCAGCTACCGCGCGGAGCGGCCGATCTGGGCTATCTGCCCCGGCAACGTCTGCTGATCGTTCCGCAAATGTTGGAGAACCGCGTTACCGCTTTTCGGTTCCCGGTTGGCAAGAACTAGCCGGGATTATTCACGCAGGGTGGGGCAAGGTCGCGTAAGTCCTTGGTGGGACTGCGCAAGCCACACCCGGGGTGGTTTGCACGTCGTGCGCTGGAAGCAGGCCCGGCCAAGCGACCGAAGGCCCATCAGGGTCTTGGCTTGCTTGTCACCACCCTACATCGTCATGGACAATCCGGGTTAGCCCGGAAGCTTACCACTCGTTTAACATGCAAGAGACAAACGAATACTCGCGATACCTGGAAGTGTGCGAAGCCGCCGTGCGCGAGGCAGGCGCGGTGGTGCTGGACTGGGTCGACCGGTTCGAGACCAGCCAGAAACGCGCCCCGAACGACCTGGTAACCCAGGCCGATCTGGCATCGCAGGAGACAATCACCCGCATCCTGCGCGAAGCTTTTCCTTCCCATTCGATCGTTGGCGAAGAGAGCCCTGCGGAAGAGAATGCCGTTTCCGGGGACGGGTTCCGGTGGATTATCGACCCGGTGGACGGCACGACGAACTTCGTCCACAGAGTGCCGCACTACGCTGTTTCGCTGGCACTCGAACGGCAAGGGCAGGTGCTGGTGGGCGCCGTGTTCGACCCGAATGCCGACGAATGTTACACGGCCGTACGGGGGCGCGGCGCGCTGTTGAACGGACAGCCCATAGCTACCAGCACGGTGCGCGCGTTGCCGGAGGCGCTGGCCGCGGCCGGATTCCCTTACAACCTCACCCGCCAGTCGCCCGACCTGCTAATGTTCCTCGAAGCGGCCATGCAATGCCAGGCGGTGCGGCGCACCGGCTCGGCTGCGCTGAACCTAGGCTACCTGGCCGCCGGCCGTTTCGATGTGTACTGGTCGTACAGCACACACGTATGGGACATAGCCGCGGGCGTTCTGTTGGTAGCCGAGGCGGGCGGTGTGGTGACTTCGCCGGAAGGCGGGCCGCTCGAACTCGACAGCGGCAGGTTCCTGGCCGCCGCAACGCCGGAACTGCACGCACAGCTTCTGGAGCTTGCCTTGCGGACCACACGGGCCGTTCGAGGAGAAGTTTGACGCGGTGCCCTTGCCCTTTTGCGGTCAGCGGAGTAACATTCCATGCCGTGCTCACTTATGGGCACTTGACTGCTTCTGGCGATCGTGCAGGAGCCCGAAGATGGTTTGCGCCGGCGGATCGTGACGGCGGCGTTGAGCTTCTCTCACCGTAGCGAGAATATGGGATCACTCAGCCGGAGCCGCGAGAATGCCGACGCTGCCGGGCAGTGTGGACCGAGTGAATCCGAACTAATCAGCTTCTTCGAGTTATCGCCCGAGTTGTTCTGCATTGCGGGCGGCGACGGATATTTCAAGCGAGTGAACCCAGCCTTTCCGCAGACGCTTGGCTACAGCGTCGAGGAATTGCTGGCCCACCCGTTTATCGAGTTCGTTCACCCTGACGACCAGGCGGCAACAGCGTGGCAGCTTAACAAGCTCGTCGACGGCATTCCCGCCATTCGCTTCGAAAACCGCTACCGTTGTGATGACGGCACTTACCGCTGGCTGTCGTGGATGGCAACCCCGCAGAAGGATGGCAGTCGCATCTATGCGGTCGCCTCCGACGTGACCGATCGAAAGCGTTATGAGGCGGAATTACTGGCCGGCGAGCAGCGGTACCGAGACCTTCTGGCAGCCGTCACAAGCTACACCTATTCCGTTGAACTTCGTGACGGCGGGTACTTGTCAACTGCCCACAGCATGGGATGCCTGGGCACCACGGGCTACATTCCCGCCGATTTCGCAGCCGACCCCTATCTGTGGATTCGCATGGTGCATCCTGACGATCAGGAGCTGGTGCGAAGGCACGCAGCGCAGGCGATGGCCGGCGACGCAACCGATCCTATCGAGCACAGGATTCTTCATCGGGACGGAACCACCCGTTGGGTGCGCCACAAGATCATCACGCACCGCGACGCCGACGGGCGGCTGGTCCGCCGCGATGGTGTCGTTGAGGATATCACAGAGCGAAAAGCGATTGAAGAGCGGTTCCGACTGCTCATTGAATCGGCTCCGGACGCCATGGTCGTTGTGGACAACAGCGGTTCCATCGTTCTGGTGAACGCCAAGGCGGAGGCACTGTTCGGGTACACCCGCGACGAATTGCTCGGGCAAACGGTTGAACTGCTTGTGCCCCATGCGTTGCGGAGCCGTCATGCGGCAGATCGTGAACGCTATACTTCAAATCCCAAGCCGCGTACGATGGGCATGCATCCGAGGCTGAGCGGCTTGCGCAAGGACGGCAGCGAGTTCCCTGCCGAGATCGCCCTGAGTCCGATCCAGACCGATTCAGGCGCGCTGGTCTACGCGGCAGTCCGCGATCTGACCGAACGAACGCAACTGGAAAAGGCCTTGCGCGACCAGATGTCGCAGTTGCTCGCAGCACAGAGAATCCAAGAGCATCTGCTGCCCGTGTGTCCACCGCCGCTGCGGGGCTACGACGTTGCCGGAGCCTTGTATGCGGCAGAGTTCGCGGCGGGCGACCATTTCGACTTCCTTCCGATGCCGGACCATTGCGTCGGAGTGGTCGTTGCCGACGTTTCCGGCCACGGGGTTGGGCCGGCCATCTTGATGGCTTCCACCCATGCGTACCTGCACTTGCTCGCGGCCGGATCGGCCGATTTGGAAGACATCCTTCTCCAAGCCAACCGTCTTGTCGTCTCGGAAACCGACACGGATTACTTCATCACCGTATTCCTTGCCCGCCTTGATCCTCGCAACGGAACGCTCGCGTACGCCAGCGCCGGGCACCCGCCCGGGTACGTGTTCGACGCGCAAGGCGAAGTGCGGGCGATTCTTCCAAGCACGTCCTTGCCGCTGGGCGTTATTCCCGAGGCCCGGTTCTCTGGCGGCAATCCGATCGCGCTGCGGCCGGGCGATATCGTGTTGCTGTGTACAGATGGGCTGCTGGAGGCGGCATCGCCATCGGGAGAGAGCTTTGGCTGGAATCGCGCGAGCGAGGTTGTCGCTCAAAACCGAAGCAAGTCGGCCGCCAACATCATCGCTGCTATGCACGAAGCTCTGACGGCATTCTCTGGCGCCGCGAAGTTCGGCGACGACGTAACTCTGGTCGTCATCAAGGTGGTCCGGACCGACTGATCTGTCGTCAACCGATGGCGAACGAAGCGAATCACCGCTTCGACACGAGGGGAAGATCAATCTTCCCACCTCCCTCGGGTACCATGACGGTAAGGACCGATTGCTCGTAGTCGCTGAAACGCGCCGGCAGCATCTCGCGGCCGGGAGAGTCCATTGGCCCGGCGCCGTCCTCGGCCCTGAAGGGTGTGCCGTCGGGCAGAACAAGTTTGCTGATGACCACACGGTATTCGCCTACCGGCGCTCCCTTCGAGCGGTCAGGAGCAATCAACTCGTAGCGGCCTTCGGCATCGGTATTGCTGGCGGCGCCCGTGCCGCGCGTTGTGCCCACGGGGTGGAACTGCACATACGCCTCTTCAAGGGGTTGGCCGTCCAGGGTGACGACGCCTTCGACGGGCACCAGCGGCGGCAGTTTGGGGCTCCGGCCGCCGCACCCCAAGAGGCACCATGCAAGCACGGCCACCATCAGCCAACCAACTCCAAGTTTTTGCCGCATTCTGTCGATCCTTTCTCGTGTCATGGCACATATAGGAAGGGCGATTTCCAGGCACAAAGGTATTATGCAATGGGCCGAGCCGAGAGTCAGTCGTCGGGCAATTTGACCACTTCGCCGCCGGCCATGGTTGCCATCCGCGCCCGAATGGTCGTGTCCATGTCCTGATCGAGGAAGTGGACCGAGCCGTCGGCAAACATCACATGCGCACCGCCCGGATGCAGGCTGCCCAGATAGGCCCAACTGACCAATTGGCCCCGGCGCGGGTTGGGCGGGTACCGGGGGGTCGTAACACTTGAGGGAGGTGGGACTTGCTCCCAAAGGTTGAACTGAATGGCGCCGGCATCGATTCCCACCATCACCCAGCCGCGATAGGCCCAGGCAGCACACCGGCCGTTATGGACATCGTACAGCGTTTCGGCCAGGGCGAACGTCGTCGAGGTCCCGTCCGTGACGTCGCGGATCCGCGCATGGCTGTTCTCGCCGAACATGCGCCGAGTCTTTGAGCCACCACTACGTTTCCAGTTATTGCACTTGTAGCTCCGGTTGGTGCTGAAGTCGTAGTTCGTCTTGGAGCCCCGGTGGGGTGTGCCGGACTTGACGCCGTAATGGGAACTCCCCGCCGGCAAATAAGGATCGCCGGTGTCCGACGGACAACTGAATACCGCCAGCCGCGTGGTCACCACGCGGTAATTGCCGCTGTTCACCGCATCGCCGGACAGTGTTCCCGAGGACGCGGTCGGAGGGCAACAGCCGTCGTTGCCGACCATCGTGTTGCTTGCGGCCTGGCTCTGGTCGAACTGGTCATAGAGCGCTTGCTGCTCCAAATAGGGTATCAGGAACAGCAGCCCGTTCTTGTTCATCACGTGCTGGTCGCCGTATTGGGGATCCTGGCACCATCCATATCCGATTCCACCGGGCGGGAAACATCGATGGGCGCCATGGTAGTTGTGCAGGGCAATGCCAATTTGCTTCATGTTGTTCCTGCACTGCATTCGCCGCGCCGCCTCCCGCGCGCTCTGCACCGCCGGCAGGAGCAGGCCGATCAGAACGCCGATAATGGCGATGACGACCAGGAGTTCAACAAGCGTAAAACCACCGGCTGGCTGCCGGCTACTGCCTCCTCCAGGCCGGATTAAATAATTCTTCCTCACTGCTCTCCCCCCCTTTGTCGTTTGGACACCAGCCACCCTTTCGCGCCCAGTCGTATACCAGAAGTCGCGATTGAACTCGACCGGGGCACAGCACGGCAGGAGCAACCTAAGTATACCAGTGACTGCGATGGTTGTCAATCTTCCGGGAAAGTGTGCGGAAAAGTCTTCTGGCATGCTCGACTCAGTCGCTTCCAGCGCAGGCAAGTAGCGGCTGACACACCGGGCTCGGAGTTCTCGACAACGGCCTCGGCCACGGCGGACTCGAACGAGGTGACCGTGGCCGACGTCGGCGATTTCGAGGTTGGCCAGGGCGTGATGCTCTTGGAGTGCAATCCGCAATGCACGAGGCAAACCCTGTGGGGACCACGCCATAGGCTCGTCATGGGCCGGCCGCTGGAAGAAAGGGCGGAAATCCGCGGCTACGACGGCATTCGGGGTGATTGGCTGGTCCTGCTGCTTGACGGCGCCGATACCCGGGGCAACCTGTTCCTCGACTGCGAGATCGTTCCCAAGAGCGACTGAGCCTGTTCTCAAGAAGGGACGTGATGTATCCTTGACTATTTGGAAGTAGTCACTATACTGAATCATCCCTGGCGGCGATCGGTGGACTTATCCACTTCAAAAACCCAGTTCAAGGAGATCATTCCGTGCATAGCCAGCGTGAGAGAACCAGCCCGCCGTTTCTCCGGACCGCAATTCATCGTTGGCGCATGGTGGCTGCCGTGATGCTTCTGGTGTTACCGGGGTGCGGGCGCGGACCGACGGGCGAGGTAGCCGGCAAGCTGACATTACAAGGCCAACCGGTCACCCAGGGCTCGGTGGTGTTCTTCCAAGCGGCTGGTGTTCCCGTGGGGATGGCCGGACTCAGTGCCACCGGTGAGTTCCAGCTCCGCGAGCGGCTCCCGGCCGGCACGTATTTGGTGGCGTTCCATTTTGATGACGGAGCCGTCGCCGGGGCGCCGGACACGGGCCCAGACGTCCCGGGGCCGTCTGTCCCGAGCAAGTATTGGGACGAGAACACCAGCGGCCTGGCAGTCGAGGTGAAGCCGGGGGCTAATACGTTCGAACTCAACGTGGAGTGATGCGATTCCGGAGCGAACCGGAGGCCGAAGACTTCCGCTAGCCCGGATTATTCGGATACGTAGGGTGGGGCAAGGTCGCGTGGATCGTTGGTGGGTCTGCACAAGCCGCAACCAAGCTGATTCACAGCCCGCGACCTAAACGTACGTCGGCACTCGCGACCGATGGCCCACCAAGGAAGCGGCTTGTTTGACCCACCCTGCCTGCCGGTAGCAATCCGGGCTACTGGGGCTTCAACTCGTTGAGCCAGCGGGCGCGCAACAAGTTTCCGTGCCGGGAGGGCGAGAGGGGATCCGACGCCAACTGGGAAACGGCCCGATCCAGGTCCCCGGAGGCCTCGTAAACTCGGGCCAGATTGTAGCGCGCCCCGTGGGTCCAAGGGCCGTCGGGCGAGGCTTCCAGCGTGCGGACGGCCAGATAGTCGATCGCCGAGGTGAACTCGCCCTGCTCGTAAGCCAGCAGGCCAAGCCAATAGCTGGCGTCCTGCTTCGCGCGGACGAACACGGGCTTCTCCATGGCTGCCCGCTGCCGGGCTGCCTCGCGCAGGGCGGCGTCGTCGGCATCGGGCTGGGCCGCCTTCATGGCGCTGTAGAAGAGGTCGGCGAAGCTGTCGAGTTGCCTGTTGGGCGGCCGGGCCGCCTGATAGTACTGCGTGGCGCCCTCCTCGCCGACAAACCGGCCCTTGAAGTGCAGGAGGCGTCCTTTCCAGAGCGGCGCGTCCTGCCCGACGTGGAACGGGGCCATTTCGGCAACCCGTTGCTGAACCAAATGCGGGCTGTCGCCAAGGGTCAACTGCTGCGCCAGAGTTACGTACGGCCGCAGCCAGAGCTTCGTGCCGCCGACCTGCGGCGTGGCAGTGAAACGTTCGCCCTGCCCGGCCGCATCGACCGTGAGCACAAGCTTACGCTCGCCGACCAGGTGCGACTGAACAAGCGCCATTCGCCGTGAAAGCTCGGAAGGCGAGGCGACAATCAGCGCTACGACATTCTCGAGGTCGCCGGACTCTACCGGGTAGGGCGTCGATGCGTCGAGGTCCAGCCGTCGCAGAATCGCCGGGTCCGACGCCGCCTCGGAAAGCGTTGCGGGCCGAATGAGAAGCTCCCCGCCGGGCGCCAGAGTCACGCCGTCGGCCGCCGGAATCGGCAATCCCAGCACGGGATCGAAGAGGAAGACCTTCTTATCAATGAGCACGCCGACGGTCCAGGACTGCAGAGCGTTGGAACTGGGGACACCGTCGCCCGTCAGTGCCAGAAACGCCGCGTCGATCCCTTCCTGACGCAGCAACTCGACGTAGACCCACGCGCGTTCCAGTACGTCGCCACGGCCCAGCAGCAGGGTTTCCCAGGGAAATCGGCCAAGCGGCGCCTGTCCGGACTCGTCCGACGGCTCGTCGAAGGGGTCAAGCTGGATGTTGCGAATGGTCCAGTCGAACAGGTGCATGGCACGGCTCAACTCGTCCAGCTTCTCACCCCGCGCCCAATGTGCGATGTCGCGGAGCCAGACCGCCTGCTGAAGGGCCGCTCCGTCGTGGCGGGGGAACCTCATCGAATCGAGGTCTTCGACCATCGGTAGGCGGCGGAGCGGATCCGGGAGGGTTTCCAGTAGCGGATCAGGCCGCCACGACTCGGGCGGTGCCTGGGTGGTTGCCCATTGGTTCAACCGCTCGACAATCTCCTGGAGCATTTCGCCTGAGCGGAATTGTTCGAGCCGGCCCAGGTTCTCCATGGCCACGGCAAACAATTCCTCGCTATACTCAGCCACTTCGGCCGTCGAGTTATTGTCGTCAAGCAACGGGACCTCGTCGCGGCACCCGGCGGCAACCCAAAGCAGCGCCAGGGCGGGAAACAGGCATATCAGGGATCCATGACACTTCACAATCACCGCAACTCCTCCACGGTCTGACGAATCCGCAGCAATCGCTCCAGCAAGGCGTGCAGTTCGGCTAAGGGGACCATATTGGGCCCGTCGCTTGGCGATTGCTCGGGCGCAGGATGAGTCTCAAAGAACAAGGCATCGGCGCCGACGGCAACGGCGGCCCGGGCGAGCGGCTCGACCATCGCCCGGTTCCCGCCCGTCGCCCCACCCAGGCCCCCAGGCTCCTGAACACTGTGCGTGGCGTCGAACACCACCGGTACCCCCAGGGCCTGCATCTGTGGAATCGCCCGCAGGTCGGTCACCAGCCGCCCGTACCCAAAGAAGGTGCCCCGCTCACCGAGCAGAATGTGCCGGCAACCGCCCGCCTCGAGTTTCCCGACCACGTGCTGCATGTCGGACGGCGCGAGAAACTGTCCTTTCTTCACGTGCACGGCACGGCCTGTTGCGGCCGCCGCCAAGAGGAGGTCCGTTTGGCGGGCCAGGAACGCGGGAATTTGGAGCAGCTCACAAACTTCAGCCGCCGGCGCCGCCTGGGCGGCCTCGTGGACGTCGGTCGTTACGGGAAGCCCCGTCTCACGCCGCACTTCGTCCAGTATCTCCAGCCCGCGAACCAGGCCCGGCCCGCGGTACGATTGCACGCTCGTCCGATTGGCCTTGTCGAACGAGGCCTTGAACACCAGGGGCAAGGCCAACTGCTCGGCAATTCCCTTGAGCGTCCGGGCAATCTGCATGACAACGGGCGCGTCCTCCAGGACGCACGGACCGGCAATCACCAGTAGCGGTCGACCCGCACCGCAGCAATACGGCCCAATGGTAACAGGATTCTCAGGCACGGTAGTAGGCAGCGTGCAACGGCACGTTTCTTCAGAGGGTTCGTTCGTCGGGTGGTCAAGGGGATGATCCCCCGTAATCGGTTACATCGGATCGGGTTGTCAGGCTCCTCGCGGCACAACCAGTGTCAGGCGTTGTGGAACGGATTCTATTTCGAGCGGCAACACCCCGCCCGGGTCGCCGTCCAATTGGTAAGGCACCTCTCCGTCGGCCGAGAGCGTCAGTCGCTTGAACCTCCGCACGACGACGTCGTTCATTCGCCGATGCAATCCCAGGACGACGGCCCCCACATAGCGGGCTCCGTGCCACAGCCCCCCGCGCCGGAACACGCAAGCATCGAGTAACCCATCGGTGGCATCGGCATGTGGTGCAATGCGGAGCCCGCCGCCGTAACACGGCAGATTAAAGGCGAACAGCCAGCGTCCCACGTCGCTGACGGCAGCCTCCACACTCGGCGACTGATCGACGGCATCGCCGGTGAATTCGATGGCCGGGTATGTGTAAGTACGAACCGAGTGGAGAATGGGTTTGAAATAGTGGGACGAGCGGATATGGCTTGTGCGTCGTGCGTGGACGCGGCGGACTACTTCGGCATCGAAACCGCACCCAACCATCAGCAGGAAAAGGCGTCCGTTGGCCCGCCCAGCGTCCAGTCGCAGCAGTCGTCCACTAAGCAACGTCTGGCAAAGGGCGTCGGGCGATTGCGACCAGCCGACGTACCGGGCAAGCAGGTTTTCGTTTCCGGCGGGCAGCATGGCAAACGGCAACCCTGGCGGTGTCCGGTTGACCAGCTCGGCAGCCGTGCCGTCGCCTCCCACCCCTACCAGGGCACGTAGTCTCCCCTCGGCGTGGTAGCAATTGGCCGCCTCGGCCACGGCATCCAGCGAGGTGTCAATTGTTGGAGCCATGCCCCTGTGTTCGAGCATCTCTGCCAGCCGATCGACCCGGTCCCGCGCCGATCGGGCCCCAGCCTTCGGATTCACCGAAATGACCACCCGATCGGCGTTTGCCGGTAGCGGCTGGCACGAGGAAGAGCGGGGCATGGCGCTTCGTTAGGGGGGGTGATCCGAGTACTGGCAGACGACCTGCCGGCGTCGTGGAGCAGGCGACATGTTACTCAGTATACGGCACGACTGGGCAAAGTGTAGTACCCTTCCGCTGCAACTGTAGCAGAACTGTGCAGGCCGGCCGGGACCCTGGACCTGGACCCCTGCGGCGAATCTTCGGCAACAGAAGCTACGGAACTCCTTTGAAAGTAAGGACATAGGACGCATCTGTCTAAACGCTCCGCGAAGCCATCGCAATTGGCACGGCTGTTGCTGTACAAGAGGGCCGGCGGACGAAAGTTCGTCCGTCCAAGTTTCAAGCTGGCCCGTGGGGCCTCTGAAGGAAATTGGTCGAACGGTTTCCCTTGCCCTTACCGTTCGGCAGGCCACTGTGGAGGTGGCACTTCAGAGGCCCCAATTTTTCTTTCTTGCCCAAGATGACCTCCGACCTATGCTACGTGAGCTAGAATTCCTTCGGAAGAAGGACGGGATGGGGCAGGTTCTGACGGTTTCGGAAATCTCTAATCATACGCATCTCTGGCAGAAATGCGCCTTTCCCGGTCTTCTAGGTGGAACAGTGACACGTGCCGATAAAGGTGGTGAATATGGCGCAATCAAACGAACCGCTCAACCCACTTGAGAATCCTCTTGCCGACAAGATTGGAGGCCCGGGCGGCCATGGTGTCGCAACAGAACCCTGGTGGGCGAACCTGCTCAATCCGAAGTGGATTGCATTATTCGTCGTGCTCTCCTGCCTTCTACCCGGCATCGTCTATGGGTATTCACGCTTCGGTGCCGCTTCGGGTGCGGGCGAAGACTGCTTGGGAGAGGTGAGCATCGGAGAGTTCCGATTCTCGGCCGATGAAAATGAGCGAAGCCGGGTTGTCGCTGCCAGTTTCCACGTGCACCTTGCCCTGATTCCGGAGACAGCCGCCTTGGGGCGGGCGAGGCTGGCGTCGCACAAGTTCCGCGTACAGCAAGGCGTCGAGCAGCTTCTCCGGCAAGCGCACGGCGGCGACTTTGAGAACCCCTCGCTTGGGGATCTTAAGCGTCAGCTTCAGGAACAGATCAACGAAACCCTGGGAATTCGGGCAGTGGCCGATGTCGTTGTGACGGACCTGAACCTGGAGCTTTCGGAAGCCGATCCGGCATCGAAGCCCTCCGGTCAGGTGGCCGGAACCCTGCCGTGGAACGACTGACTTGACGCGTTGGTCGCGTTCTTCTAAACTTATCTCTTTGTCGCGTTCCAAAGACGCGCATTGCCAGCGTAGCTTCAATTGGCAGAGCACCGCATTCGTAATGCGGGGGTTGTGGGTTCGACTCCCACCGCTGGCTCTTGGCGACCAGTGGCCCGGTTTTCTGGCCAGTCGCATAGGACGTATCAGGAGTCGATTCGATGCCGGAAGCGGAAGTGTTTGATGTAAAGCAGGTGGTGCTGGTCGACGGATCGTTTGGTCCCCGCGAAATCACCCGGTTGGAGCAGGCGATCGCCCACGATCATGGCAGCTTTCGGACGCTGCGCGACGCGGTTTCCGAACTGCAGAAACGAGAGAACCCCAGTCCCGCATGCTTCGTTCGACTTGGAGTTTGCCTCTACTTGCTTGGGCGGTACTACGCGGCAATTGAAGCATTGCAGAAGGGCGACGGCGGTGCGCTCGCCCACTTCTATCTGGCGAAAGCTTACCTGGCAAGGCACTTCTTCGACGAGGCGGTTGCAAGCTGGGAGGCGGCCAACAAGGCTGGCTACAACTCCGACGCCTGTGCCCTTGGCAAGGCCGAGACCTTGCGGTATGCCGGGAACCCGCAAGCCGCGATCGAAGTGCTCGACTCGCTGTCGGGAGCCGTCGAACAGACGGCCGACTATCTTTCCCAGCGAGCGGCTACCGTGGCGGCTCTTGGCGGAAACCCCAGCGAGGTTGTCGCCCTGTACGAGCGCGCGGTCGAGGCCGACCGGGACCACGCCGGCGCCTTGTTCGGGCTTGCGGTGGAGAACGATCGCTACGGCAACGACACCGCCGCAATGGAGTTCTACAAGAGGGCTGCCGACCGGTTTCCCGCCCACGTCGGCTCCCTGCTGAATCTCGGCATCCTTTACGAGGACTACGAGCAATACGATCAGGCGGCCCAGTGTTTCCAACGCATCTTGGACGCTTTCCCCGACCATTCGCGGGCAAGGCTGTTTCTGAAGGACACGCAGGCGTCGAGCGATCAGTACTACGATGAAGACGCGCAGAAGAAACGCGATCGGATGAGCCAGGTGCTCAGTATTCCCGTCACCGATTTCGAACTGTCGGTTCGCAGCCGGAACTGCCTGCAAAAGATGGGCATCATGACCCTCGGCGACCTGTGCCGCTGCACCGAGGCGGAGTTGCTGGCCAGCAAGAACTTCGGCGAGACGAGCCTCGTGGAGATCAGGGACATGCTCTATGCCCGGGGCTTGCACCTTGGGCAATTCGCCCCCGAACGGCATGTCGCCGACGCCTTCGAGCCCGAGGCGCTCAGCCCGGAGGACCAGGCGGTACTGAATAAGCCCATTGCCGACCTGAACCTTTCGGTACGGGCCCGCAAGTGCCTGATCAAGCTCGGCATCAGTACTCTTTCAGAGTTGATTCGCCGAACGGGCGACGACTTGCTCGAATGCAAGAATTTCGGCGTAACCAGCCTGAATGAAGTGCGCGACAAGCTTGCGGTGTTGGGACTGAAGCTCCGCGGAGAGTAGACCGGCGGCGGCATGGCGAACTCCTCGTTCCGGTTCACGGTTCTCCACACCGGCATGCACTGCCGTGCGAGGCTCAGCACCTACGCAACGCCGCATGGAACCGTCGACATGCCGGCATTCATGCCGGTAGCGACCCAGGGCACCGTCAAGGGGCTTCCGCAGGAACTGCTCTGCGCCACCGGCACCCAAATGCTGCTGGGTAATGCGTACCATCTCTTCCTGCGACCGGGCGAGGACGTTGTTGCATCGCTTGGCGGGTTGCACCGGTTCATCGGTTGGGACGGACCCATTTTGACCGACAGCGGCGGATTCCAGATATTCAGTCTCGCTCACAGGACCCATATTTCCGAGGAACACGCCGTGTTCCGGTCGCACATCGACGGAAGGGAACTGGCCGTTTCTCCGGAGCGGGCTGTTGAGATTCAAGAGTTGCTCGGCAGCGACGTCGCCATGGTGCTCGACCACGTCGTGGCGCTGCCCAACGAGCACGAAGTCGTGCGCGACGCCGCAGAGCGATCGGTGCGTTGGGCGCAACGTTGTCGCAGCGCGGCCCGTCGCAACGATCAGGCCCTGTTCGGCATTGTGCAGGGCGGACTCGACGCCGATTTGCGCCGTTGGTGCGCCGAGCAGTTGACCCGGCTCGACATGGCCGGATATGCCGTCGGTGGCCTGAGCGTGGGTGAGTCGCCAGCGGAGATGTACGACGTTCTCGACGTTACCGTGCCGGCCTTACCGGAGGACCGGCCACGATATCTGATGGGGGTTGGCCGCCCGGAAGACCTTCTGGAAGCCGTCCGCCGCGGCATCGACTTGTTCGACTGCGTCATGCCGACACGTAATGGCCGCAATGCTCTGGCCTTTACCGACCGGGGCCCGCTTCGGCTGAGAAACCTCCAATTCCAACGCGATGAACAGCCACTCGAATCCCATTGCCCATGCCCGGCCTGCCGGCACAGCCGGGCCTACTTGCGCCACCTTTTCCTTTCCCGGGAAATGCTCGGGCCCATCCTGCTTTCGCTTCACAATGTGACTTACTATCAGCGTCTTTTGTCCGATGCCCGGCAGGCGATTGCCGAGGACCGCTTCGAGCGGTTCCGTCAGGAGAGAATGGCGGGTTGGCACGGTGCATAGGGAGTGTTGTGGCCGCCGCTCGCCAGGCTGGCGCGTCAACCGGGATCATTCGCCGAAGTCGACCTCGATGGGCAGCAAGCCGCTATGGACCTGGTGTTTCCCCCACCGATATTGATACCGGCTGATGAGTCGTTCCGGCATGGTGAAGTAACGCCCGATTTCCATCAGGTCAGCTTCGTCGGGGTCGGTGCCTTGGGGCCGGGCCGCGTTGCGAGAAATGATGAGAATATAGTACTCGCCCTGATCCGGCACGATCATGTCGAAACGGCCGTCTGCGTTGGCCCGCGTGTACGCCCCGCCCAGCTCCTCCAATAGTCGGAGGCTCCTGAGCGTTCCCGGCGGCTCCGGGTCCTGGGGACGAATCCCGTGAATAGGAATGGGCGTTTCGGGCGGCGTACCCGAAGGCACCGCAATGATCACCGCCCTCTTGTCGCCGGCCAGTCGGTGCGGTTCCGGCCGATAGACGAGGCGTCCTTCAACGAGCGTTCGCTCCCTGAGTGCGGCTTCGTGCTCCATCGCAAGTTCCAGAGTTGCATTTCCCCGGCCGACGAAATACCCCGCGGCAAAGAACGCCAACGCCAGAAGGGAGACCAGCACCCCCTGCACATAGAGCATTCGGCGCGGGAACAGGATCATCCCGCGCGGCGATGCAACCGGCGGCGATTCGGCCGACGGTTCCGGCCCGCCAGACGTGCTGACCGGAGACGCTGCGGGTGGTGCAGGGGGCGATACCGGCGTCTTGCCGCGACGCGCATCCGGAGCGATCTCGACGGGCTCGGGCGCGTCATCATAAACCGTGAAGCCCTCTTCCGCATCGATCGAGACCGAATTGCCGCGAGTGGAACGCAGTGCCGTGGCGACGGCTGCCGCTTCCTCGCTGGGAACGGTCTGCACAAACCCGCACTTCGGACACTCGATCTCGCTGCCGACTTTTCGGCTGGCGATTCCCAGCAGTTGTTCACAACGTTTGCAGTGGAAGCGGATCGGCATGTCCATCCCGTCTTGGGCAAGGGTACACTCTCCTCTTCTACAGTACCATTTAGACGCTCAAGCCGCCAGGAACACTGTCGTGGCGGTGCCCGGCCTGCGTCTGGATGGCGCTGCAGCGCGACGGCTGGGCTCCCTCCTTGCGAACAGGCGATCAGGTGTCCAGTTCCTCCGTCGGAAGTCTCTCTCCCTCGAAAAGGGATTCCCTTCGGACTTCCGGCTCAAGGAGGGCCCGGAGTGCAAGGACGAACAACAGGGCAGTCAAGCAGACACACCACAAGCCGCCCATTGCCCAGCCCACGTACACGAGGACCTGGGCGCCCGTTCCGTCGCCCATAGCACCCAGCAATGCCGAAAGCGCCAGGACCACGCATACCGTAACCGGCAAGATCGATGATCCAGCCAGTAGCAGCAGGACAGTCCAACGGGGAATTGATTGGTGGCTCATGGTCAGCTCTCGAGGAGACTTATGGACAATGGGGCAACATGACGCGGAAAGGCTACGCTGAGGCGGCGCAAGACAATGAACGACCGAACATGCGTGGGGCAGGTCTCCAGCCCGTCTTTTCCGCCGACAGGCTGGAAGCCTGTCCCACGTCTCCCGCCGACTGTAATAAACGCCCCAAACCCCCGGATTCTCCCTGTCGGAAAAGTCGCTGTCAAGGTACCCCGAATGGTTGGTAGCGGACATGAACGGGACAAGGCGGGAACCGGTTTCTTACTTGACACAGCAACACCCTGCCACACAATGGACATAGGATGGCTTTCGCGCGCACCGGGAAAGCCGAATCGTTGATCCGTTGTGCCGGCACGAAACACGGACTTCCAGGGCGGGACGGCGTGTGTGGAGAGAAAGGGTATTGATGTTTTTTGTCTGCAAGAGGCAAGTTCTGGTTGTCGCCATTTGGATGGGCTTCGGCTGTACGGTAACCGCTTCTGCCGCCGAACTGCTCATGCGGGATGGCCGTGCCATCGAGGGCCGATTGGCCCAGGTGGCCTCGTTGGCCGGTATCCCCCAGCCCCACTCCGCGGAGGGGGAGGGGCCCATTACCCTTATTGTACTCGCCGACGACGACTTGCGACGCACCTTTGTGCCCCGATGGCAGATTCAGAACATTCTCCAAGCAGAAGCGGCCGGCCCCGGCGACGAGAAGTTCCAAATACGGCAGAGGACCCTTCGGCAGGGCAGCACGGTTCGGACCGTGGGACCGATCGCGCACGTTTCACCTTTCGACGAGTTCGGACGCCGCATTCTGCAAATGAACACGCGTCAGGGGCCGGTGGACGTGGTGCAGGGGATTACGGAACTCACTCCGCGCTGGGCGAAGGTTGAGGGACTGACGCATGTCTGGGACATGCGCATTGCCACCAGTTCGATCCCCTCAAGCGTCCTCGGCGACATCCTGCAGAAGCAGATTGACCCGGAAAATGTCGACCATCAGAAGAAAGTGGCACGGTTCTACCTCCAGGCGGAACGGTTTTCCGAGGCTCGGCAGGCCCTTGAAGCCGTGCTTGCCACCGCACCCGACAACGTGGAGCTGCGCGGCCAGCTCGACCCGTCGATCCGGGCGTTGCGGCAGATGGGCGCACAGCGATTGCTCCGGGAGCTTCAGCTTCGGCGCGAGGGCGGGCAGCATCGGCTGGTGTACGATCGGCTGGAATCGTTCCCCTCCGACGACGTCGCCGGCGAAATACTCCAGGCGGTCCGCGAGTTGATCGACGAGTATGGGCATATTCGCCAGCAGGGTGAGTGGGTGCTGGAGCGGATCAATGCACTCGCAGCCAAGGTCGCCGAGCCGCAAACCCGCACGAACATTCAACCTGCTTGCGACGAGTTGCGCGCCGAACTCAGCATCAATACGCTTGCCCGCATGGCCGCGTTCCGGCAGCACGCCGAGGACGAGCAGCTTCAGCCGGAGCAACGGCTGGCGATGGCCATCAGCGGTTGGCTGGTCGGCAGCGACGCGGCGACGCTGAACCTTCCGGTGGCACTGTCGTTGTACCGGGTCCGGGCCCTGATTCGCGAGTTTATGAATGAGCCCATCCTGATCCATCGGCAACAGATCATGGCGAAGCTGGGGTCGGAGGAAGGCGCATCGCCGTCGCTGGTTGCCGCGATCCTCCGGCACATGAAGCCGCCCGGCGAGGTGCCCGAAACCCTCTCTGCGAAAACTCCCGGCCTCTACCAGCTTGAGATGCCGGGGCTCCCCGGCGATCCGCCGGTGCCGTACCTGGTCCAAACGCCGCCTGAATACGATCCGTATCGCCATTATCCGACGATTGTCACGCTGCATGGCGCCGGAACGTCTGCCGAACACCAGATCGACTGGTGGGCAGGCGCGTGGACCGAGGGGGGCTGGAGGGCCGGACAGGCCACGCGGCACGGGTATATCGTGGTCGCCCCCATGTGGACCAAGGAGCATCAGAAGAAATACGAATACTCGGCCCGGGAGCATGCCGCCGTGCTCAACTGCCTCCGCGATGCGTGCCGCCGGTTCGCCATCGATACGGACCGCGTGTTCATTTCAGGGCACTCGATGGGCGGTGATGCCGCGTGGGACCTGGCCCTATCGCATCCCGACTTGTGGGCCGGCGCCATCCCGATTGTCGGGAAGAGCGACCGGTACTGCAGGCACTACTGGCCCAACGCCAGGTACGTGCCGTTCTATTGCGTGTTCGGCGAACTCGATAGCGCTGCACTCCTGGCGCACAACGCGCAGGACCTCGACCGCTACTTCCGAAACAACTACAACGTGACCGTGGTGGAATACCTAGGCCGCGGGCACGAGGACTTTTCCGACGAGATCCAGCGGCTGTTCGACTGGATGGGCCGAATGCGGCGAGATTTCTTTCCGAAGCAGTTCGAGTGCCGGACCATGCGGTCGTTCGATAGTTTCTTCTGGTGGGTGGAACTCGGCGGGCTGCCGGCCGGTTCGCAGGTGGACCCGGTCGACTGGGCGTCGTCGCGCGGAGCCCGGGCCGCCGTGGTTGAGGCCTCGGTGACCGCGACCAACGGATTGCGGGTCAGCTACCGGGGCGCGCCGGTGACCGTGTGGGTCTCGCCGGAAATGATCAATTTCGACGAGCGGGCCACCGTCGTCGTCAATGGCCGGCGCGTCAACGCGAGTGACGCGTTCATTCAGCCCGACCTGTGGACCCTCCTGGAAGATGCCCGTTCCCGCGCCGATCGGCGGCACCCGTTCTGGGCGAAGATCGAATCCGGCCCGTGAATCGAGTTTACTCGCCTCCGATTCCGTGCTCGTCGAGCTTCTTTTTGAGCGTTGTGCGATGAAGTCCCAAACGGCGCGCGGCCGTTGAGCATTGGCCGCGGCTTCGCTCCAGGACAACCTCCAGAAGCGGCGGCTCGATCAGGGCCAGCAGTTCCTCGTAGAGATTCTCAGGCTGCTCGCCGCCGGCAAGCCGCGTCCGGGTCCACTGCCGGATCATCTGTGCGACGGCATTGGTCTCCACGCGCCCCGCGACCGGGGCCGCAGGCATGGGCGGCGGCAGATGGTGAATCCCGATGGTGCCGCCGCGCGCGAGGACCAAGGCATGTTCGATGGCGTTGCGGAGTTCGCGCACGTTGCCATACCACGGAAGCCGCTCGAGTTCCGTCAGGGCCTCGGCGGAGATTGCCGGCGGCGGCAATCCAGCCTTGTGCGCCAGCGTGGCCAGGAAGTGTTCGACCAGCGGGCCGACGTCCTCGGGGCGGTCCCGGAGCGGGGGAAGCTCGATCTCGAAAGTAATCAGCCGGAAGTACAGGTCGTGCCGGAATTCGCCGTTGGCAACACGCTCGGACAGATTCTGGTGCGTGGCCGAGATAATCCGGAAATCCGACCGCACCGGACCCGCGGCGCCCACGGGCAATACCTCGCCGTGCTCGAGCGTGCGCAGCAGCTTGACCTGAATCGCCGGCGGGATATCGGCCACCTCGTCGAGGAAGATGGTCCCGCCGTCCGCCTGTTCGAGCAGCCCCTTGCGGGCCTGGTCGGCCCCGGTGAACGCGCCCCGAGCGTGCCCAAACAACTCGCTCTCGGCAAGCGACGGGCTGAGCGACGCGACGTTGACGGCCACAAACGGGCCGGCAGAGCGCCGGCTGTAGCGGTGGATTGCCCGGGCAGCCAGTTCCTTGCCGGTGCCGCTCTCGCCGCACAGGTGAACGCAGGCGTCGGACGCGGCCACAAGCGCAATGCGTTTGAAGACCTCTTGCATGGGCGCCGAGGCGCCGACCATGTGCATTTCGCCGTGGGCCGGTGCAGGCGCGACGGCAACCCCCGGCTTGTCCAACTCGCCCAGCGCCCGCTCGATCACCCGCTGTGCCGTCTTCAGTTCGAACGGCTTCGTCAAGTAGTCGAACGCCCCGTTGCGGACGGCGGCGACCGCCGTGCCGAGGTCCCCGTACGCCGTAACGACCACGACGGGCACCGGCCCGCAACGTTCCTGGAAGTGCCGCATGGCGCTGAGCCCGTCCATGCCGGGCAGGCGCACGTCGAGCACGATCACGTCAGGGCGCCGAACTTCGGCGAGCCGGAGTCCCTCTTCGGCCGAGGCCGCCGTATCGGCCGTGTGCCCCATCCGCGTGGCTAGCTTTGAAAAGCCCCAGCAAATGCTCTGCTCATCGTCAACAATCAGGACGTGCGCCATGTCGCATACTCGTTTCGCAACTGCTCGACCTCCTCGAATATCGCCGCGACCTGATCGTCCGTTACCTGGTCGTCCATGTTGATGCAGCACACGCCCGTCAGGTACGGATTGCCCGAGTCGTGGACCAGCCGGCGAACCGTGGCGCGGATTGCGTCGGGCGTCTGTTTGACGATCTCGACCGGACTGTATCGGATGTTCAGAAACGTGTTGGGCAGGTGTTTCCGGAGCTTCTTCACGTCGCCCGGCCAGCCGACGTCGAGAAAGTCCAGGTGCGGCACCTTGGCGAACGATTCCGCGTAACGGTGAGGGTCCGTGCCGCAGTAATGGATGCCGAACGGCCGCCGCCGCCGGCTCCACGCGACGTCCAGCGGCAGGAGAAACCGCTCGTAGTCGCTCGTGGAGATCATCACGTGCGAACACTCGCTGTGCAGGTACACCGGTTTGGGGATGTGCCGCAACGTCCGGTTCACGCTGATGGACGTGGTGCTGGTCCGGCTCTCGATAAACGTCGTGAACCGATCCTGGACCTCGGCCAAGGCGGCGAAAAAGGTAGCAGCCTTGTCGGGTTGGTCCAGCATATCCATGAAGATGGTCTGCCCGCGAACGTCCAGTGCATGGTTCAAGACGCCGCCAAAGTTCACGTCGCCGGCCGCATATCCGTATTTCGCGGAGAGTGCGCCGACCAGGCGTTCGAGCCGCTTGAAGGCCGGCGTATCAAAAGCCCTTTCCGGGTCAAGGTCGAGCGTGCCGGCGTTGGCCGCGATCACCTCCGGCGGTTTGGCCTCGGCGTACCGCACGGTGCAGCCCAGCATTTCCGGGATGAGGAATCCGGCCGCAAGATGCACGGCGCCGGCAACCGGCAGATCGGCGTTGCGGTCGCTGCCCAGTCCGAACCGGCCCCAACGGTTGAACAGGGCCTGCTCCATCCGCCGTTCGACCTCGACTCGCCTGGCGGGGTGAAAGAAGAAGTCCTCGTCGAACGTAATGCCCTCGTGACGGTACCACCACGCCGGGCTCAACACGATGTCGACCGGCAGCATCTCGTTCTGGAGAAGCTCGTTGCGGTGGAAAGGCATGCGGGTCATTCTTCCAGGAACAGCGGGCGGATATGCCGTTCGTAAAGATTGTCGGTCACGTTCCGGCCCACGACGTCGGCATGGTGGCGGAGCACGTCGAGAAACCGGTCGCCCATTTCGGCGGCAACCTTGAATCCCACGTGAAGCAATTGGCGGAAGTGCGGGTTGTACGCTGGATTAGTCTTGTCGTGGCGGAGCGTTGCGGCGTACTCGGGGCCGCTCATACAATCGACCCTTTCGGGCGAGGGGAGCGAGTCCAAATCAATGTTGGTCACGGAGGCATAGGGCTCGCACATTTCGCTGAACCGTCCGCGTGCCTCGCGGTACACTTCCTTTGCCAGCGCCAGTCCGTCACCGCCCGCCTCCGCCAGGCCGATCAGCTCCTCGAGCCACGTGGTTCCGGCCGTCTTCAGGTGAATACCCGCGTCGAACTTCCGGAGAGCCCGGCGCATCGATCCATAGATGGAAAACTTGTCGCTTCCCGAGTGGACGCTCAGCTTCAAGCTTTGGGGCAGGCCGAACTCGCTCGCGGCGAACGCAACCACCGCCAGGTCCTGCTCGAACTCGGCCTCGAATCTGGACACGTCGCCCACGTAGTCCACGCCCTTGTGAAAGCACCCCGAGAAGCGCGGGGCGATGGTGTCGGCCGGAATGCCTTCCTCGGCAATCGCCGCCAGGATCAGCAGCAGTTCCACCGGAGTTTGGGGTGAGTCGGTCTCGTCGAAAGAGACCTCGGTAATGAACCCGTTCTCCGGCTTCCGGTCCCGGATGTAACGGTACAGGCGCCCGGCTTCCCGGACGGCCAGCAGGTATTTCGCCGCCGCGCCTTCGATTGTTTCGGGTGCGATTTGCAGCGGCTCTTCGATTCCTTCAATGGCCAACTCGCCGAGCAAGCGTTCGCAGTACTTGGCGAAAGTCGCCACTTCCCCGGAAGGCGGCTTCCTGCCAATGTAATCGGCCACGTCGAGTGTGAAGAAGTCGCTGGGACCGATGAACGCATTGACCGATTCGAGCCGGATGTGATCGGCGTCAACGAAGTACGGCTCCTTGTAACTCTGTGCCCGCGTTGCCGCGTCGGCTTCCGCCCGCACGTCGGCAGGCTGGCTGCCGACGATCAGATGCTCGCGGTGCGACTTATTCCAGACCGGCGCGATGCTCACGCCAGCCTTGGAGGCTCGCAGGATTGCTTCGAGTTGAGAGGCGCCTTCCCGGGCGAAACGGTCGCCCATGCCCAAGGAGTACTTCGGTAGTCTCATGTTCTTTCCCGCAGGGTTTCAGTCGGACCGCAGGCGGGGACGGCACTCATTTCCGGATCGCGTCAATCCGTCAGGCGGCCGCCCAGCCGCGCAAACGAACGTTTCCTATGTGGCACACACGAGAACGAGGAACCAGGATTCTAGCAAATCGCTCCCGCCGCTGCAAATGGCGCACGCGTGCGATCCGCTACCGTCCAAGTTTCCGCAACAGGAAGATCATATTCCGGGCCAAATTCTGGACCGTTTCTATTCCCTCTTGATCGGCGGTGACATCGCCTTTCTGACGTCCGATGGCCACGTTCCAATAGGTGGAACCAGGGACAAACATCTCGTTAACCAAGAAATAGTAGTTCAATTGAGCAAAGGTGAAGTTGTGTCCGGCTCGTCGCCCGACCGTGATGGCAGCTCCCACCTTGTGACGCAAGAAGTTTCCGCTACAACGGGCTACATAACCTACCCTGTCCAGAAGAGCAACGATTTCGGGAGTTGCCGACCCGAAATAGACCGGCGAACCGACCAGGATGCCGTCTGCGGCGATGAACTTCTCAATCAGGCCGTCGAAGTTAGGGTCCTCCTGGACGCACTCCGGAGCGTCGGCCTCCGTGCATCCGCCACACGCCAGGCAAGGCTTGATCGGCCGCCCGGCAAGCGAAAGGAACTCCGTTTCCGCCCCTTCTTGGACGCACACGTTCAGCGCGGTCTGCACGAGAAACTCGGTGTTGCCACCGCGCCGCGGGCTTCCCGAGACTCCCAGCACCTTCATTGATCGCTCCTTTCCGTCGCGTCTGTGAACGCGTCCGATTCGGCCGCGGTCACTATTTTTCATGGTCTCTGGCCTTTGCGACTGTGAGCCGCCTCTCAGTGGCTATTATACCAAGCCTGTCGGATCGTGCCACCCGGTTGCACCCGCTGCTGCGGGAGGGTTACAATACGGCAACCATCCTGTGCCACAAGCTGTTTCCCGCCTTGCACCCATAGGAGGCTGCCATGTGCCGGTTCTTCACCTGTCTGGTCTTTTCCGCCGCGGTTATGCTACTGGGCAGCGCCTGCGATGCAGCGGATGAATCCGCAAAGCCTGCGGCCGATACTGCCTCGGCCGATGCCGCCAAGCCCATCCATTGGGCTATTGGCGGCTGTGGCGGGGCGTTCTTTCTCGCGTCGCCCGGCGAGCTGGTGATCGACATCCACAAACGCGACCGTGGCCGTCGGCGGACCGAGCTGCGCGCCATCCTTGTGGGACCCGACCGCCGCGTCCTCCAAGACGTTACGATTTCCAGTGACGACGACGCCCCCCGCGCCGGGTTCGGTTCTGCACGGTGGGCGCGTCTGCGGGCAACGGTCGAACGCAAGGGAGTGTATGCGCTGAACGTGACTGCTTCCCAGGACCGTTACGGCGACCACATCGCGTGGGGATTCCAGACGAACTGCGAGCACTACCTTGTTGAGACCGCACGCGGCCACCGCGACCGGAGACGCGAGGAGCCCATCGTGCTGTTGCACCCGGAGCGCCCGGGCGACGTGTGTTTTCATCCGCGGCCCGGCGAATTCTCGGTGGAAATCAGCGGGCTCCCAAAAACGGTGACGTCGCTAACGGTCGTGGATGGCGAAGACCAGTCGATCGCGGAATTGCGGCCCGACGCAGAAGGCGGCATTGTGCATACCTTTCCCGCCCAGCAACGACGCGACGCGGTTCCTTGGCGAATTCACTTCCCGGTGCAGCAGGCGGTTATCAACATTGACGGCGTAACGCGCTGGGACGCGGGCGATCCGTATCCGAATTTGGCATGCTGGACTCCCGACGCTCAATCGTGGTTTGCGCTGCTGCCGAACCGTTGGCTTCTGACGCCGTACCAGCGGACGATCTATGCGGAGGCGGGAAGCCGAGGGCAGACGACGTTTCAGGTCCACAATAACTCAAGCCGGAAACGCACCATCAACCTTGCGATCGAGTCTCGCGGTGAACCGTGGCCGGCGAAGCTGTCGAGTACGACCGTGGAGCTTGCGGGGAAATCGGCCGTGAACGTCCAATTGGAGTACGAATCGCCCCCGGCCGGGGCGCGGCGCGTGTGCCATCTTCGTGCAACGCCCGCCGACGATCCGGAAGTGTCAACCTACGCGACGCTCACCTGCGCTGCTGGCGAGGCGCCGGCCACGAAGCCGCTCGATATGCCGCTGGTGCTGAAGCCCTATGAGCACGAAAACGAACAGTTCGGCTATTTGCCGGATTATCCCGTCGACAACGAGGTCTATTTCGACCTTGGGAACCGTCCTTTCATTCAAACCCGAGGCGGCATCGCCACGATGCGCGACAATCGTTGGTCCATCGCGGACCAGTCGGCGGTCACCCGCCGTCCTCCAGAATTGGAGGGGGCCGGATTCGGTGCGGCGACCAGCAAGGTCGCGTTCGACCTGGACGGCCAGGTGTACCTGTTGACCCGTTCCGGCTCGCGAACCGTGCTGCTGCATTCGGTCGACTCGGGCAAGAGCTTTGCGGCGTATCCACTGCCCCAGCGGGAAGACGGGCCGCAATCGTTCGACATCGAGCAGTTCTCCGGACATAACAACCCCGACGGACCGCCGCCCATCTTGCGTTACACGCGCACGGCGGTCGATCCGAACGTGTTCTGGCGCAGGGTCCACGATCTGGAACTCATCCTGGCGGAGAGGAAGGGCGACCAGATCGTATTCGATTCGCCGATTCTGCTCACGGACAACTGCATCGGCTTGGCGTCTCATTCGGGCATTCCGGCCTCGGTTGTGTCGCGCGGCAACCGGGTGCACGTTGTCTGGGCGGAGGCCACCGACCCGGCAGAGCAGGTGCCCGGCGTGCCGACTTACGTGGCGACCTTTGACCGGGAAGCCCGGCGGCTGAGTATTCCCGCCCTCGTGGCGTACGGCCCGCCGGCCAACGACATTCATAACTCGCCCAGCATCACGATGGACAGCGAGGGGTATCTCCACGTGCTGGCCGGCACGCACGGCCGCCCGTTTCCGTACGCCAAGTCGCTTGTTCCAAACGACGCCGGTTCCGGATGGACCGAGGCGGAGCTTGTGGGCGGGGACCTGCGGCAGACATATATCGGCATGGTGTGCGACCCCGACGACACGCTGCACCTGGTCTACCGGCTTTGGCAAAGCGGCGTGGAGCCGCACCCGGCCAGCCACCACGCCGTGCTGGCCTACCAGCGCAAGCCTGCCGACGGCCCCTGGGAAGCGCCCAGGGCTCTGGTGGTGCCGCCGTTCTCGGAATACAGCGTTTTCTATCATCGGTTGACGATCGACCGGCTGGGGCGATTGTTCCTCTCGTATGATTACCGCTCGACCTATTGGTTTTACCAGTTGGACCATTTCGGCTCCCGCCGCGCACTGATGATGTCGCCCGATGGCGGCAACACGTGGCAGATGGCAACCACGAAAGAGTTGACTCCCGCTTCGCCGTAGTCCGTGGCAGCGTCGCCCCCTGTACCACTTGCAACACAATGGAGCAACGATGAATACAACATCTCACCGACGCCGTTTCCTTGCCACCGCCGCGGCGGGCAGTTTGGCAGTCCTTGGCGGAGACCAGATGGTTCGGTGCACAGAAACCGACGTGGCCGCCACCACTCCCTTCACTCCCCCCACGGCCGATCCTCGCGAGTTCGGCGCCGTGGGCGACGGCGCCACGCCGGCCACGGCCGCCATCCAGAAGGCGATCGACCACGTCGCGGAGCTTGGCGGCGGGACGGTCCGGCTGCCGGAGGGCAAGTGGCTCATTGGCACCGTCTACCTGGCCGACGGCGTAACACTGCTGCTGGACCGCGGCGCGACGCTCCTGGGCAGCCGGGAGATTGGCGATTACGGCACGCCCAGAGCCATTGTGCAGCCCGACGGGACGGCGGGTGAAGCCCGCACGCGAGCCATGATCGCCGGTATCGGACTGAAGCATGTGGCCATACGCGGCGAGGGGACCATTGATGGGCAAGGCGACGCCTTTCGCGACCGCAAGAGCCCGCGCCCAAGGTGCATCCACCTGATCGAATGCGAGGACGTCCTAATCGAGGGCCTGCGGATGCGCGACGCGGGAAGCTGGATGCAGCACTACCGCTTCTGTCGGCGTGTGACGATTCGCGGAATCGACGTATTCAGCCACGTCACGTACAACAATGACGGACTGAACATCGACAGTTGCGGCGACGTGTGGATTACCGATTCGCGCATCCATTCCGACGACGACGCCATTGTGCTGAAGAGCCTTTCACGCCGGCCGTGCGAAAACGTGACGGTTACCAACTGCAAGGTCAGCAGCCACTGCAACGCGTTGAAGCTGGGCACCGAGTCGGGCGGGGGCTTCAAGAACATTCGCATTGCCGATTGCGAGGTCCGCTCGCCGGAAGGAACCGAGGTCATCTACGGCCGGCAGCGGGGCCTTGCCGCCATCGCTCTCGAGTTGGTCGACGGCGGCCGGCTGGAAAACATCGATGTCTCGAATATCGACATCGACGGGGTGAGCGTGGCGATCTTCCTGCGACTGGGCAACCGGGCCCGCGTCTACGATGGGGGCGAAGCGCCTGGGGTTGGCACCTTTCGGAATGTAGCCTTGCACGATATCACCGCGACGAACACGAGTGATATCGGCTGCTCGATCACCGGTATTCCGGGCCACCACGTGGAAAACGTGGTGCTCCGCAACGTGCAGGTGGGGTTCGACGGCGGCGGCGACCGCGAACTGGCCACCCGCGAAATCCCCGAGCGCGAGGGAGCTTACCCCGAGAGCACCATGTTCGGCGAGCTGCCGGCCTACGGTTTCTTCTGCCGCCATGCGCGGAATCTGACGTTCGAGAACGTGAAGCTTTCGCTGAACAAGCCCGATTTCCGTCATGCGATGGTCTTCGACGACGTGGAGAACCTGCGGATCGACGGACTCGCGGCCGCTTCACCCAAGGGCGCGGCGCCGCTGGTGCGGCTGTCGGGTGTCCGCCAAGCGGTGATCCGCGGTGTGCAAGTTCCCGAAACCGCCGAAGCCTTCGTCGAAGCAACCTCGGCACAGATCCGGGCCGTATTGCTAAGCGAGAATGAAGTACCCGAGGGCGTGACAGTTCTCACCCTCGCGCCGGAGGTGCCCGAGAACGCCGTTACTGAGCGGTGACCGCAGGTTGAAGCCCCCGGGTTCATCCGTCGTCGTATAGAGAAGTCTAAGACATACATAGGGCCACCTGCGGGCTTGTCCTGCGGGAGCCGTGGTCGGTCGGCTACCACAGCACGATGCCCTTGAGACTTTCCCCTGCACGTTGCCGCCGCCTCTGGCGGCGGCAACGTGCAGGGGAAATAGGGAGCCCGAGGCACCGCGTTGGCCGACTGACCACCGCGCCAGGCCGGGCAAGCCGGCCGGTGGCGCCCGCAGCTTATGTATAACGACAGAAGTTCATTCCAAGGGAGAACGACCTCCAGCCTATGAACGTTAGCTTACGACGAAGTATGGCGATGGCACGGACTTTGGACACACGTCAGGCAAACCGCCTGGTGAGTTTGTTTGCATGCTTACTGCCGCTGTCGATGGCGCCGACAGCACATGCCGCAACCAATGCCCCGCAGCGGCCGAACATCTTGTTCATCTACACCGACGACCAATCGTACCGGACGGTGAGTTGCTACCCCGAGGCTTACCCTTGGGCACGGACGCCGAACATCGACCGGCTGGCGGACGAGGGCGTGCGTTTCGGTCCGGTGTATATCGGCACGTGGTGCCTTCCCTCGCGGGCGTCGCTGCTGACGGGCCTCCACCCGACCGGCATCCGGTCGCTGCATTCTGCGGGGCGCTATCCCGGCGGTACGTACGACCCGGCTCAGTGCCCGTTCTGGCCGAGCGTGTTCCGGCGCCACGGCTACGTGACGGCGCAAATCGGCAAGTGGCACACCGGCAACGACACCGGTTATGGCCGAGACTGGGACTTGCAGGTGATTCTGCGGTCGCACCTGGCGCGCGACGGCGATCCATTGCCCAGTGCATGGATCGACTGGGTGCGGCGTTACCACCAATCGGTTCGCGCCCTGGACGAGGCGGTCGGAAAGCTGCTTGAAGCCTTGGAGGAGAGCGGGCAGCGCGACAACACGCTGGTCGTGTTCACGTCGGACCAGGGCCTGGCGGTCGGCCAGCACGGGTTCCTCGACAAGCACGCGCCGTACGATGCGAATATCGCTACGCCGTTGATCGTCAGCATGCCCGGCACGCTCCCGCAGGGCAAGGTATGCAATCGACCCGTCGGCGGGGTTGATCTGGTGCCGACCTTCTTCCGGGTCGCGGGAATCGACTTGCCTTGGAAAATGCACGGCCGCGACCTGACGCCGTTGCTTAAGAATCCCCAGCGCGATTGGCCGCATCCCACGCTGCTCATCTACACGGTCGGCCGGTTCGGCGACGACACGCTTCACCCGCCGTCGCCGGCAAAGCGACCGGATCGAGTTCCTTGGTATCTGCTCTTGCGGCAGGGCCGGTACAAGTACATCAGAGCCGGTTGCGTTGTGGGATTTGTGGGCGGGGGGTGGGGGCTGGGGTAGTAGTTGCGTAGCGATCCGCAACGCCCCAGAGGGTCCGTAAG
>JAVEUP010000046.1:0-45296 GCA_034005525.1 Thermoguttaceae bacterium
GATTGTACGCAAATACAGCAAACAGAGAAGCATCCCCAAGCGACAAAATCCGCAGAGACTCCCCTTGACAACGAAGGCTCTTTCAGGGAGGGGTCGGGAGTCTTTACCCGCGCCCCCGGAGAGGAATCGGAGCCATCGTGCTGCCTTGGATAAAGACTCCCGACCCTTTACCGGCGGCGCCCACGATGGAATCAGGCCCATCGTGCTGTTTCGGGCAAAGACTCAAGCCACCTTGACCGGCGAAAGCCCGGGCGGGCGCGGCAATGATCAGGCTTTCGGCCGGTTGGCCGTCGATTGCCAGGTAGAGCCGGTGATAGCCGTGCGGCAGGACACTGCGCAGCGAAATCTGCCGGCGGGCATACCTCACTCCTTCCACACTGGTGCGGACGCGGACGGGCATATCGCGCACCTGTCCCTCGAACTCCAACAGGCGGCCGTCTTCCAGGTCGATCCGGCCTCGGTATCGTTCGGCGTCCATTGCTTCGGGCAGCCGGACGTCGATGACCGGCAGTTCTCCATCCCACGCGACGAGCACCGGCGCGATCCACTCGCGCCAACGTTCCTGGCGTCGGCTGCGGACGGCATCGCCGACCTCGTCGACGTGCGCCAGCGGCGCGTCGAGGAGTTGCAGCGTTCGCAAGACCGCCTCGTCAGGTGTGTGGCGGAAATGGCCCCACACGTCGGCATAGGTGGTCTGCACGCCGTACAGGCGAGCCAAGGTTTGCAGACCATTTGGCTTCATGGCACTGTGACCCTACGAGGACTTCAGGAATCGTTCCATTTGCTGAAGTGAGAATAGCGCGTTGTCGGGCTGGTTCTCCAGTTCGTGGCCGAGGACGGTGGCACACCGCTCGGCAGAGTACAGATCGATGAGAGTCTGGATTGCTGCCGGGGAGCGAGGAACGAGGTCCAACTCTTCCATTTCGGCCAGGTAGGCGCGGAGGAACTCGGCCCCGCTCCATGCGCGCCAGAAGCCGATCCACGCTGCCAGGCGCTCGTGCTCAGGCGGATCGACCTCGGTCACCAAGCAATACTCCCGCAAGGCGCAAAGCCCCGCTCGCTCCAGCGACCAGAGCATGCCGGCAATGTCGCGAAGCGGCGACGCTTTGGCGCGGCGCTGGGCGATCGAAAGGTGCGGATCGCCCTCGAAGTCGATAATGACGAAGTCGTCGGCCTGGCACAGCACGTCGTCCAGACTGTAATTGCCGTGGCATCGGATGCGCATGGCAGTCAGGTTCTGCTGCAGGCTGTCGCGAAGCGCGGTCAGCCGATCGCGGCCGACGTCGAGCAACCGCCGGGCCGGTTCCTGGAACTTGCCGGGCAGGTCGGCCTCGCGGGTCCGCAAGGTGCGCATTGCCCGCCCCAGCGCGCTGCGGACCGACTGATACAACGCCCTCTGATGGAAGGGCAGCAGCGGCTCGGGCCGAAACGCGGGATCGTCGGTAGCGGCGGCCAGCGCTTGGTGCAGCTCCGCGGTCCGTCGCCCCAGCAACCGGATCGAGCCCAGGTAGGTGCCCAAGAATCGGCGAGCCAACTCGGGCATGGGTTCCGCGACCAATTCGGTGATGGTGCGGTCGCCCGGCGCGTCATCTTTGGGCAGGGTGACGGGCGGCTCGGTCGAAACGGCTTGCAAGAAAGACTCCAAAGTGTCGAGCGTTTCGTCCCAGGCGGTGCGACGATGCTCTACGAAACCCTGGAGCATGCCAACGGTCATCACTCGGCCGTCGGCAGTGTGGTACTCCACGGCCCCGGCAATCGGCGCGATGTGCGGAAACTCGGCCTTTTCGGTCAGGTACGCCCCCATTTCGAGTTCCGGGTGCGTTCCCTCGTCGATGTGCCGGAACAGCTTCAACAGGAACCGGTCGCCGTAGGCCACCACGCTGTTGCTCTGCTGTTCCTGCCGCTGGCGGACCTGCAACACGGTGTCAGGCTCGCCGCGGATGCGGCGGTACGCGCCGGTGGGGCGTGCAACGAGTGTTCCCTGTCGGCCGCTCAGTTTGCGCCGGGCGGCAATGGCATCCAACAGCAATTCGCAGAAGGCCGGCTCGCCGAACGCGTCGGCCAGAATGCCCGTCTCGCTCAGCCCGTCGTGTTCCACCGACAGGCGGGCGATGATCTGTTCCGAGGCGGCGTCGGCCTCGGCCGCTTGGCTCTCGGAGGTAAAGCCGAACGGGATCAGGTAGTTCGACTCGTGGCCGTCTTCATAGTGGAAACGAATGACTCCCAATTCGATTTGTGTCTCGTCGGCTGTCCGGCCCAGAGACACGACGTCTACTACCTTGGCCGCCTGGACCGCCGCAGCCGGCCGGCGGTGCCAGCGGCGCGAGAGCAGGTAGCCGGGAAGAATGCGTTCCAGTGCCTGGCAGGCAGGGGGTGCCAGTACCCTCGCCCACGGCTCCGGCGTCTCCAGCACTGGCAGGTCGAACCGGGTTTCCAGGCGTTCCGCACGCCCTCCTTCCGGCTCCAGGACGAACCAATAGAACGCGTACGGGGTGAGCGTGAGCAGGTAGGGCAGTTCGCCGATGCGCGGGAAGCGGATCCCGCCGAAAACCTCGACCGGCGTCTTCTCGCGGTGCGCTGAAAGGTCCAGTTCCACGTACTGCGCGAATCGCGAAAGATTCGCCACCACGAGTACGTACGACTCCTCGTGCCGGCGCAGAAAGGCAAGCACCTTCGCGTTGTTCGGATGAAGAAACTCGAGGGTTCCCTCGGCAATTGGCGTCATCTCCCGCCGCAGGCGCAGGATGTTCTGCATCCAACCCAACAGCGAATGCGAGCCGCCCTGCTGCGTTTCCACGTTGACCGTTTCGTAATGATAACGGTAGTCGATGATCGGCGGCAGGTAGATCTGTTGAGGGTTCGTCTGCGAGAAACCCGCGTTCCGGTCAGCGCTCCATTGCATGGGCGTGCGCACGCCGTTCCGGTCGCCCAGGTAGATGTTGTCGCCCATGCCGATCTCGTCGCCGTAATAGATGATGGGCGTTCCGGGCAGCGAGAGCAGCAGGCCGTTGAGCAGTTCGATCTTCCGCCGATCGTTTCCCAGCAAAGGCGCCAGCCGGCGCCGGATGCCGAGGTTAAGCCGCGCGCGGGGATCGTGAGCGTAGAAGCGGTACATCATGTCGCGCTCCTGCTCGGTCACCATTTCAAGCGTCAACTCGTCGTGGTTGCGCAGGAAGAGCATCCACTGGCAGTTGTCGGGAATCTCGGGGGTCTGCTCCAGGATGTCGATGATGGGGAACCGGTCCTCCATTTGCACTGCCAGGTACATTCTCGGCATCAGGGGAAAGTGGAACGCCGTGTGGCACTCGTCCCCGTCGCCGAAGTACGCAACGGCGTCTTCCGGCCACTGGTTCGCCTCGGCCAACAGCATGCGCCCGGTGAACTTGGCGTCGATGTGCGCCCGGAGTTGCTTCAGGTAATCGTGCGTTTCCGGCAGGTTCTCGCAGGTGGTGCCCTCGCGCTCGAACAGGTAGGGCACCCCGTCGAGCCGCAGCCCGTCGACCCCAAGCCGGAGCCAGTGGTCCAAAACGGCGGCAATCTGCTTGCGGACCTCGGGATGGTCGTAGTTCAAATCGGGCTGATGGTGGAAGAACCGGTGCCAATAGTAGGCACGGGCCACCGGGTCCCACGACCAGTTCGACGGCTCGAAGTCCTGGAAGATGATGCGAGTCTGGCTGAACTTGTCGGACGTGTCGCTCCACACGTAAAAATCGCGTTCCCGGCTACCCGGCTCCGCTCGCCGCGCCCGCTGGAACCAAGGGTGCTGGTCCGAGGTATGGTTCAGCACGAGTTCCGTAATGACCCGCAACCCTCGGCGGTGCGCCTCGCGCAAGAATGTCCGGAAATCCTGGAGCGTGCCGTAATTGGGGTGGACGGTACGATAGTCGGAAATGTCGTATCCATCGTCTTTCAGCGGCGACGGATAGAACGGCAGCAGCCACAGGGCCGTGACGCCGAGGTCCTGAAGGTAGTCGAGCTTCCGGGTCAGGCCGCGGAAATCGCCGATGCCGTCGGCGTTCGAGTCGAAAAACGCCCGGACGTGAAGCTGGTAGATAATGGCCGTCTTGTACCACAGCGGGTTCGATTCCATGACGTTGGCGCCTCCATGTCGAGGTGGATCAGTCATCCGTCCGGGCTTCGATCTTCGTCATTCATTCGTCATTTGACTTTCGACGTTCGCCCCTTCTTGCACTGAAGCAGCGTCCTCACTCCCCGCTCTCTTGCGGAACAACCAACCGAAACACGGCCGTTGATCGTCCTTGGAGTACGAATGTGTCGGCTTCGGTAAGAACGGTGTTCTCCGGAGACGATTCGGCCGTGTCGAATAGTAATTCCCACTGCTCATCCCCCGATTGCGATGAAAAGGCGAACTCCAACTCGTTCTCATCGGCGTTCAGCAGCACCAGCAGCGTATCGCCGGCGAGGCGTTCGCCGCGTTCGTCGACCTCGTCGATGGCGTCACCGGCCAGTCGCATGCCGATGGCGCGGACAAACCCGGCGTTCCAGCCTTCGTCGGTCATCTCCTGCCCTGAAGGATCAAGCCACGTGATATCTTTGACGTCGGTGCCGCGCAGTGCTCGCCCCTGGAAGAACTTCGGGCGGTGAAGCACCGGTTGCTGCCGCTTCAGGGCGACTACGCCGGCCACAAAGTCGAGAAACTGCTGCTTGCGGTCGTTCAACTCCCAGTCGAGCCATGACAGTTCATTGTCCTGGCAATACGCGTTATTGTTGCCCTGCTGGGTGTGGCTCAGTTCATCGCCTGCCCGGATCATCGGCACCCCTTGCGAGAGCAGGAGTGTGGCCATGAAGTTGCGTTTCAGCCGTTCGCGCAGGGCGACGATTTCGGCGTCGTTGGTTGGGCCTTCGGCGCCGCAGTTCCAGCTTAGGTTGTTCGATTCGCCGTCGCGGTTCTCCTCGCCGTTAGCCTCGTTGTGCTTCTCGTTGTAACTGACCAGATCCTCCAGGGAGAAGCCGTCGTGGGCAGTAACGAAGTTCACGCTCGCGTACGGGCGCCGGTTGCTGTGCTCGTAGAGGTCGAAACTGCCGCACAGGCGGGTGGCGAACTCGGGGGCGGTGCTGCCGTCGCCGCGCCAGAAGCGGCGGATCGTATCGCGGTACTTGCCGTTCCACTCGTTCCACCCGACCGGGAAATTGCCCACCTGGTAGCCTCCTTCGCCCAGATCCCACGGCTCCGCAATGAGCTTCACCTGGGAGAGGACTGGATCCTGGTGGATAATGTCGAAAAACGCGCCCAGCTTATCCACCTCGTGCAGTTCCCGGGCCAGGGCGCTTGCGAGATCGAAGCGGAAGCCGTCCACGTGCATCTCAAGCACCCAGTAGCGCAGGCTGTCCATGATGAGTTGCAGCACGCGCGGGTGAAGCATGCTCAGCGTATTGCCGCAGCCGGTATAGTCCATGTAGAATCGCGGATCCTCGGCCACCAGCCGGTAGTAGGCCGCATTGTCGACGCCGCGCAGCGAGAGGGTCGGTCCCAGGTGGCTGCCTTCGGCCGTGTGGTTGTATACGACGTCGAGAATCACCTCAATGCCCGCCGCGTGCAGCGAGTGGACCATCTGCTTGAACTCGCCAACCGACTCGACTCCCAGGCCGGTCGAGGCGTACCGCGTGTCGGGCGCAAAGAACGCAAGCGTATTGTAGCCCCAGTAGTTGCTCAGCCCTTTTTCGACCAGGTGCCGGTCGTCGACGCGATGATGCACCGGCATGAGTTCGACGGCGTTGATGCCAAGCTTCTGAAAGTGCTCGATCGCGGCGGGTGACGCCAAGCCAAGATACGTACCCCGCAGCTTCTCCGGAACGTCGGGATGCCGTTGACTGAAGCCCTTGACGTGGACCTCGTAGATGACCATCTTATGGCGCGGCACGGCGGGCGGGGCGTCGTCGCCCCAGGTGAACGCCGTGTCGATCACCGCGGCTAGCGGCGCCGTGGCAGCGTTGTCACGTTCGTCCATCGACAAGTCTTCGTCGTCGTGGCCAACCTGGTAGCCGAACAGTTCGTCGCCCCAGGTCAGGTCGCGCCCGATCGCCTTCGCATAAGGGTCCAGCAGCACTTTGTTCGAGTTGAATCGGTGTCCGGCGGCAGGCTCGTAAGGACCATGCACGCGGTAGCCGTAGAGCTGCCCGGGACGTACGTCCGGCAAGTAGCCGTGCCAGGCCATATCGGTCTGCTCGGGCAGTCTGATTCGGTGCGACTCGCTCTCGGCCTCCGGCGAGTCGAACAGGCACAGTTCGACTTTCGTCGCATGTTCCGAAAAGAGCGAGAAGTTCACGCCCCCGCCATCCCACGTGGCCCCGAGCGGGTACGGGCGTCCGGGCCAGATTCTCATTCGTCGATCCTTTGCTAGTCTGTAAACGGTTCCTCGGCCGCATCGAGCGGATCGAGGAATTGGACCCTTTCCGCCGGTAGGGTTGCCAGCAAGTCGGGCAGGTCGTAGGTCTTCAATGCGCCGTGAATCAGGTTGGCGGACTGGTTTCTCGACAAGGGCGTCTTCACCACGTTCGACCAGGAAACCAGGCAGCGGTGAAAGGCGGCCGTTGCGAACAGGTCTGGCTCGAGTGCCGCCGCGTGCAGGGCAACCGGCCCGACCCGGCCCACCGAAACCAGGTGAACCGGCCGCGGGGCTGCTTCGTTGGCGTATCGGGCGGCCAGACGGGCGCACTGCATCACCTCTTCCGCGCGCAGTGCCAATAGCGACCGGCCCAACAGGTAGGCAATGGTCGCGTCGCGCCATTCGGCCGGCAGGTACGAGGCGTACGAGTGCTTGCCGCCCGGACGTGTCTCGCCGATGCCGCGCAGATCGACCGCCAGCACGAGGTGGCCTTCCAAAACGAGTTTCTCGATCGGTCCTTCCGGCTCGGCCGCGGCTTGCTTGCCGTCCTCGTGGAGGTAGACACAGGCCGCCAACGGCTCCTCGTTGGGCACGAATGCCAACGCAGGAAGCCAGATTCCCGGCTCCGGCCGCAGGATCAGCTTGTCAATGCGGTATGACTCCCGTTGCACGGTGCCCGTCTTCTCCCACTGAAGCTCCGGCAGGTCGGCGCGGTGCCGGATGCCGGCCACGCGGCGGACCGTCTCCAGGGCGTCGCCGACCGGGGTCTCGCGCCAGAACGCCGCCCGCCCAGCGGCCAGGGTCTGCTCGACCTCCTGGTTCAGATCGTACACGCTGCGGGCGCCGGGCAGGAGCATGACCTCGCCGCGCGGGGTACACCAGAGGTCCTCCTCCTCCGCGATGGGAAAGTCGGGCTCGGTCACCGCGTCGTCGATCCCAAGCAGCCAGCGGCGCATCCATCGCGTCGCGCCGACGCGCATGAGCATCGGAAAGCCATGCTTCCCCGGCGCTTCAAGCATTTCCACCCGCTCGGGAAACTCAAGCCGGCCATAGATGCGTTTCGCCTGCCGGAAGTTGTCCCACGCGCCGCCGATGTCGAAGTAGTCGTCCGTTGCCGCCATGACCAGGGCCGACCGGGGCGCGGTCAAAATGACGTAATCGGGATGGTCCATACCGAAGGCGAGTTGGCCAAAGATGTTTTGCTCGGCATCTTGCGGACCGATCGTCTCGAGCAAGCGCTCGAAGGTCGTCAGGTAGCATCCGGGCGCCGCCGCGACGATCCGCTCGTCGAGTGCCATCAGGTAGCTGGTCAGCGTACCACCGCCGGAAATGCCCGTGCAGCCGATGCGTTTCGGGTCGATATCTGCCCGCGACTGCAGGTAGTCGATCGCCCGCATGCCGTCCCAGATGCGATAGGTAGCCGTATTGCGCCCCAGCAGCGTCGCCCCGACGCCGGTCAGGTTGTGGCCCCGCGTGGACTGTGTGACCACGGGTTTTCCGTCGGCATCGAGCAGTTGGTGCCGCTCGCCCTGGTCGATCGGATCGTAGCAGAAAGCGGCCAGGCCGTGCTTGGCAAGCAGGATGGGCGCACGCTGGTACAGGTCGCGGGCCTTCCCGGTTGCCGAATGCCCGCATGGTACAAGCACGCCGGGGTAAGGCGGCTTGCCTTCGGGCAGGTAGAGAATCCCGGTGAGAAAATGCTTCGGCTGACTCTCGAATAGAATCTTCTCGATCCGGTATCCATCGCGCTGCTCCTTGCCGGCCACCCGCGCGTTCAACGGCGAGCGCGGCGGGAAATCGTCGAGGGCATCGACGAAGCAGCGGCGCAGCTCCTCCTGGTATTGGGCAATTTGATCCGGCGACTCGAGCGACTCGTACCTTGCCTTGCGCGCCGCGAACGCCTCGCGGGCAAGTCCAATAAGGTGGGCATGAAGCATCTGCCCGCGGGCAACGCCGTCCACGGTTGCGGGCAGGACATCAAGCGTATGAGGGGTTTCTTCCGCGGCAAGAAGTACGCAGGCTAGAATCATACTGAACATGCTGGTATCCTTTCTTCGTTGTTTGCTCTTCGCACACGCTACCGCCGCCGTTCCAATTGCTGGCGGATTTCGCGCCGGGCTTGGGTGCGTTTCAACTCCTCGCGTTTGTCGTGCTTCTGCCGTCCGCGGCAGATTCCCATCAGCACCTTCGCCTTTCCCTCCTTGAAATAGACCTTCAGCGGCACGAGGGTCAGGCCCTGCTCCAAGGCGCGGGCGGCGAATCGCCGTATCTCGCGGCGGTGGAGCAGCAGCTTGCGCGGCCGGCGCGGAACGTGGTTGAACCGGTTCGCCTCGGTGTACTCCGGAATATCGCAGCCCAGAAGCCACACCTCATCGTCGCGCACGCGCCCATAGGCCTCGTTCAGCGACACCTGCCCGGTGCGCATACTCTTCACCTCGCTCCCGACCAGCACGATGCCGCATTCGAGAGTCTCAAGGATGGTATAGTCGTGCCGGGCTTTGCGATTCTGTGCAACGACCCGCTCGTTGGGATCGGCGTTCTTGCCCGAGCCCTTCTTCTTGTCCTGTTTCTTTGCCGTAGCCACACTCCTTCTTTGAGCCGCGACACAGGTTGGGTGGTTCCGGATGTCTCGGCAGCCTTACTCCACCCACGCGGCAGGAGAAGTCAACTCCCAGTGAGCGTAGGTGAAGGCTGGCCGCTACCGCGTCCAGAACCACCCACCCTACGTACAAAGTCCATGTTGGTGTAGAATACTAGGAATTGTAGTGCAACCGTCCACTCCCCTCAAGCCGCCCGATGGTTCCCCCTGCTCAGCGACAACCCGTCTCTCAGGCCAATTCCCTACCCCGCTGGCTGAAGCGGAAGGTACCGAAAGGCGATGCGGAGCACTTCACGAGCAAGCTGATCGGGCAACTCGGGCTGCAAACTGTGTGCCATCATGCCCGGTGTCCGAACCGCATGGAGTGCTACGCCCGCAAGACGGCTACGTTTCTGATCCTTGGCGACATGTGCACCCGCGGATGCGCTTTTTGCAGCGTGCGGCGCGGGAAGCCCGGCCCACCCGATCCCGACGAACCCCGCCGGGTGGCCGAGGCGGCCAGGCGACTGGGGCTGCGTCATGTTGTCGTGACGTGCGTTACCCGCGACGATCTGGCCGACGGCGGCGCCGACCACTTCTGCCGGACGATCGCCGCGGTGCGCGAGGCGACCGGGGCAACCGTCGAGGTGCTGCCGAGCGACTTCAACGGGAACGAGGCGGCTGTCGACCAACTGCTTGCCGCACGGCCCGACGTGTATAACCATAACACCGAAACGGTGCCGCGATTGTATCCCGCGGTGCGCGGCCCTAAGGCCGATTACCGCTGGACACTCCGCATGTTCCGCCGCATCGCCGGCCGGGACTCGGCCATTCGCACCAAGACCGGCATGATGCTCGGGCTGGGAGAAACCACGGCCGAGGTGCTCGATGCGCTTGCCGAGCTGCGCAAGGCCGGCGTCGAGATGCTCACCTTGGGGCAGTATCTTCAGCCCTCGCCCCGGCAGACGCCCGTCGTCCGGTACGTCGAGCCCGCTGAGTTCGACCATCTGGCCGCGCTTGCCCGCGCGATGGGCTACACGCAAGTAGCCGCCGGCCCGTTCGTCCGGTCGAGCTACCACGCGGGGGAGATGGCGACGGATGCTACTTTCCCTTCAGCTCCAGCGTTGCCCATAGGCTAGGATCTTCATCGTAAGGCAACGGGGCGCCGGCGGCGAAGGTTTGCGTGCCCAACTCGCGGTCCTTCACGGCGTACTGGAAGCCGAGCCGGGGGTGCTCGTCGGGTTCGAAGCCGGTCAGCGCCTCGGCCGGAATGAACGCATCGAGCCGGTAGCCGTCTTTTCCAACCGAAGCAAGCAGCTTCAACTCGTCCGGCACAACGGCGCGTGCATTCGCCTGAGCACGGTGGATGATCACCGAACCGGCCACCGGTTGTTCGTGTTTCGCACCCCCACCCGCGGGCAGTAAGTACAACTGGTGGCAAAACCGGGTGGCGCGGTGGACGTTGTGCACGTCGCGCGTATCGATCCACAGGTGCAGCCCGTCGCTGTCGTCGGGCTGTTCGCGGCGGCACCATGGCTTCATGCGTTTGGGCTCGACGACGACCACGAAGGCCAGCCCCTGCCGGTTCCACGCGGCACGCACGTCGGCGAACTGGGGCCGCCCCTCCAATTCGGCCAGCACGGGCAGGCGGAACGATTCATCCAGTGCGACACCCTCGTTTGTCCAAAGCTTCTCCCGATATCGGCACGGCGCCGCAAAGCGAAACAGGAACCGCTGCGGCAGAAGGGTGTCGGTCATGTTGAGCGTCCGGCGATCGGTTGCGCATGCAAGGGCGGCTGCGCATGCAAGGGGAAAGGAAATCGTGGAACCTAACCACAGCGAGTATACACGGCGTCCCGGGATCAACCAAGAGGCAGGAGGAGTAAATGTCTTTATGGCAGTTGCAGGCCACCGCCGGATCGGAGTATGCTACAGTTATGGGGCGTAGGCGATACGCCAGGAACCCCCGCTAAAGAGGTGTTGTTCCGGCTATGGATGTTCTGTTCCAACGCGGTGTCTGGCTGCTGGTTGTGCTTGCGGCATGGATGGCGGCTTCCGCTTCGGGCGGTCCGGGTGAGAAACCGCCCGTCGTTCAGTCAAACGAGGAGCATATTGCCGACCTGATCGAGCAACTCGGCGATACCGACTATTACACCCGCCAGAAGGCCCAGGACGAATTGGCGCGGCTGGGCTTCGAGGCATTCGACGCCCTCAGCGCGGCCACCACGCACGAAGACCTCGAAATCGCCGCCCGGGCACGATACCTGCTGCGCCTGATGCAGGTGGAATGGACTCGGGAGGGCGATCCCCCGCAAGTCCGGACGCTGCTAGACGATTACGGCTGGCAGCAGCCGGAAGACCGGCGGGACCGGATCGAGAAGTTGGCCCGCCTTCCCGACGGTGCAGGCACTGCGGCGCTCTGCCGCATTGTCCGCTTTGAGCAGTCCGGCGAAATGTCGAAGCTGGCCGCCATCGAGCTTCTCTCGGCGTACGTGGCGGGCAAGTCGCCCTTGCCGGAGGTAATGGAAACGATCGACCAGTCGCTCCGCGGCAGCCGGCGGCCGGGCTCGCGATGGCTACTGGCCTGGGCGGGCAACTACCGGAGTCCAGAGGCCCTGGTTGCTGACTTCGCCGAGTTCATCGAGGAAGAGCAGGCATTGCTGGCACGTCCCGGCCTCGCCGTCCATACCGACGTGCTGGCGGCCCTGTTGCGATTCCAGGTGGCATGGCTCGAGGAGTTGAACCGCCGGGAGCAAGCCATCGCCGCCATGCGCCGTTTGATCGCCTTGGAAAAAGGCGACGTTGAAGACCTCAGGAAACTGCTTGTCTGGCTGATTGCCCAGAAAGCATGGCCCCTGGTGGACGAGCTTGCCGACCGCTTTGAAGGCCAGGTCTGGAGCACTCCCGCACTCTTGTACCTGCTGGCGGAGGCCCAGGCCGGTCAGGGCAGCGCGGAGGAGGCGGAGAAGACCGCCTCGCAAGCCTTGGCGTTGCGCCAGGGCAACAACCGCAACTGGCTGAACGAACGGCGGATCCTGGCCATGGAACTGTGGCAACGCAACCGCCCGGACTGGGCCGTGCGCGAGTTCCGCTACGTACTCGACAACGGGCCGAAGACCGATGTTGTGACGATCGTCACCCGGCATAACTTCGCCCGGATGCTGCACGACCGTGGCGAGGCGCTCGAGGCCGCCGAAGTCCTTCAGACGCTTGTGGAACACTTCAAGGACCATCCCGACCTGGCCGGCCAGCTTGGCACGAATGCCCAAATGACTCGTGCCAGGATGCACTACTTCTTCGCTTGCCACTATCACGAGTTGAAGGATTATGCCAAGGAGCGCGAGCATCTCGATAAGGCGCTGGCCGACGATCCCGATGAACTCGATGCGTTGATCGCCCGCTATCGCCTGCCGGACCAGAGCGACGAATACCGCAAGGAAACGCTGGAGATGATCCGCGCATCGGCCGATGCACTGCGCGAGAACATCGCCAACCAGCCCGACGAACCCGTATGGTACAACCAGTTCGCCTGGCTGATCGGCAACACGGAAGGCGACTTCGACGAAGCCTTGCGGTACTCGCACAAGTCGCTTGAACTTAGTCCGGACGAAGGCGCCTACCTCGACACTCTCGCCCACGTGTACTTCGCGAAGAAAGACTACGCCAACGCCGTGAAGTATCAGACGCGCGCGGTGGAATTGGAATCCTACTCGAAGCTCATTCGCGACAAGCTCGAGGTATTCCGCGCGGCATGGGAGTCGCCGTAGGACGCAACTAAGCCAACGACGAATCGTCCGGGACGAAAGCCCTTGCCGACAGCGGCGGGAGCCGGAACATCGACTGGGTCTTCACGATGGCATAGTCATCCGGGAACGTGTGGAACGCTTGCACCATGAGGCTGCGGTTGCGCGTTTCGATGTTGATGTAGCTGAGTGCCCCCAGTGCAATCCGGCCGCTCGAATCGAACTTGTGCAGCATGCCCTGCCGCTGGCTGTCGAATGCCAGTTCTTCCTGGAATATCCAGAACAGTTCCGGTTCCACCGGCTCGAGTTGAAACTCGACGTGATAAGAAACGCCGCCGCGGCAGTCGACTCGATCGGTCCGGTTCCCCTTGAGGCGGTACGACATAAGCCGCCGGCGCTCGGGCAGTGGATGCTGCGCCGACGCGGCCACTTCCGTAAGCGTCATGCCGCCGTAGCGCCACGTCACCACGTGGCCGGCGCTGGTGATGTCGACTTTCGCCTCGTACTGGCCCCGCTGCACGGTGCGCGACGCATGGATTTCAAATAACTCCGGGTGCAGCGGTCGACCATATAATCGGAACATCAACTCTGCAACTTTCGGCCGGGCAGTAAGCACGGGATGTATCCTCTGGATGTGTGAACGCGGGCACACGACCGGCGCTGCGCCATTCCACCTCACGGCGGAATCGGCCGCGTCGAGTCCGGCTGTTCCCGGGTTCCGAAGGATATCGCTCCGATCGGAGCGCGATTAATTCCAAACTCGATACACGCATTATAGGCACATCGCCGCGGAATCGCCAAGGGGGCTTTTCCATCCATAACCGTTCCCAGGAAACAGTCTCCCGTGAACGGCAACCACTGCAAACGGCGCGCCTTACCGGCAGACTCCGACGAGAATGTCGTAACCCGCGTGCGCTCCCGCGGCAATGCCAAATCCACGGTACAAGAAAAGAATCGAAAAGAAGACGCCTGCGAAGAAACGGAAAACGAAGTCGAACCAAACGACGGGGTAGCCCCCCGGTCCCACGTGATGGGCCAAGGAGAATAGTAGGCTCGTGACGACAACCGCCGCAACGCAACTGGTTGCGGGCTTGACATGCAGGCGCCGCAATATCCACGTCATCGGCGCCAGCAGCATCAGACGGAACAGCAACTCCTCGTAGATTCCAGCGCCAAGGAACCCCACCGCTCGGGCCACGGCAGGCCCGAGGCTTACCAGGAGTGGCGCCGGCCACTGTGGAAAGAGCATACCTTGGACATGCAGGATCAACCGGAGGCATATGGCCAAGGCAACGCATTCGGCGGCCATCCCCAGCATCAATCCGCGCGACAACTGCCACGGTTCCCGGGTCAGGTAGTGCCACGCCAGCAGTGCACACACCGTGAGGCTGGGCAATAAAAAATACTGACCAAAACCCACCAAATCGAGCAGTTGCCGTAGCCAGACATCGGCTCCGTTGCGCACCTGCTCCGGACCAAGCACCAGCACCCCGGTTTCGTACACGACCAGAAGCGGCGCAATGAAGACCAGGCTGGCCAGCGGCCCTCGCGACTGCACCCAGTACGCTTCGGCGAAACGGGCAACGGGGTTGTGTGAGGTTATCGGCGTCGTCATCGTCCAGAAACCGTACCAGGCAACCCCCGGAATTGGCAAGAGCAATCGGAATGTGATGAACGCTGCCCCATACCGCAGGCATGCCCAATTGCGCATTTCACTCATCTTGCGCATTACTCCGTCTCCTTGGCCTGGGTCGTTGATGATGGTCCATTCGGGATTGGCTTCTGTGGATTTTTCCAAGGGAATTGGGGAAAATTGACAGATATCGGTATGGACTCGGGTTTTGGAGCTTGGGTAGAATACCGGCATCAAAATTGCCGATATGAGCTGGCAATATACCCTGATCCGATGGCGGCCCAATCGATTGGGCGCAGTTGTTCCCCGCGACGGTGCGGCCGTGGTTCAGCCCGGTCGGGCTGAGCGGTCCGCGTTCGTGGGGAGACGTTCAAGGAGGAACGTTTCATGTCCGCTAGGCACATCGTGGTTCTCACATGCCTTGGCTTGGCAGTCGCCTTGGCCACCTTCCCATTCCCAACGGCGAAAGCCGAAAACCCTCCACCGGGCCTTCCCCGTTTGGAAGCGGCGTTCGTGACCAACGAATCCGCCCCGGCGTCCTCCGAAGTCACACAGCCGGCCGACGACGCGGAGCAGCAGGGTCCGGCAATGCCCATCCCGGCCAGTCCCAACTCGGCACCGATGCCGGAGGTCCGGCCGGAAACTGCCGAGAAAGCGCCGACGCCGGCGGTACGCGTGGTTTCCGAGTCTGCGGAGGCACCCGCCGCCCACTCGGTTGAGCCGAAAGCTCTGGAACCTGCCGCTGCCAACCCGGCGCCGTCCGACGCGTCCGAAGGCGGGCTGACTCAACTGCCGCATTCAGTCGACGACCCGCCGCTTGAGCCGGTCCCCGATCCGATCGAACAGGACGCGCCGGTCATCGAAGCAGCCAGTTTCAAGGGGGTAACGCCGGGTGTCACTACGCTCGAACAGGTGCAGAAGGCGTGGGGAGCCCCGCAAGAAATGGCCCGGCAGGACGGGATGCTCATGCACTTGTACTCCATCGAGCCGTTCGACCGTATCGAGGTCAGCTATTTCGAGAACACGGTTGCCTCGGTGGTGGTTCGTTTCCAGCGCGCATTTCCGGCAAGTACAGTTGCCGAACAACTCGAATTGACCCAAGTGGTACCCGTGCTCGTATCCAATGAACTCGGGGAGATTCTCGGGCAAGTGTTTCCTGAGCGCGGGGTTCTGTTCGCATTTGACCCCAGCGGCGAGCCGGGCAAGCCTTCCATGCAGGTGGCGCAGATTATCCTCGAACCAATCACGGCCGAGTCGTTTGTACTGCGCGCCGAAACCCATCTGACGACCCGATACGATCTGAGCCGGCGCGACCTGGAATACGCCATTACCCTGCAGCCGGACAACGCAAGAGCGTATTGGCTGCTCAGCCGGATCCAATTGGCGAACGGCGCATTCGAGGAGGCGTTGGCGTCCAGTGCCAAAGCGGTCCAATTGGATGCCAACGAGGTGCGGTATCGCGTGACGCGTGCGCAGGTGCTCGGACAGGTGGGTGAGCTTGAGGCGGCGATTGCCGAGGCCGCTCGCGCCGCCCAGTCGGCCGATCACCGGCCGCACGTGAAAGCCCGCGCGTTATGCCTGCTGGGCGATCTGCACGCCTCGGGCGGAGAGCCCGACTATCGCCAGGCATTGAAGTACCACATGGAGGCCATTCGCGTGGCCGGACCACTGGCAGGCGAGAAGCACCCGGCCGTCCGGCTTTCCGCCAAGGAAGTATTGATTGACGCCCACCTCGGCGCCGCGCACGACATCGCGTGGGGCGACTGGGACGATAAGACGACGGCCGTTCCCATGTGGCTTTCACGCGCCGGCGCGGTCGTCGACGACGTCATTGACAACGAATCGGGCGACCAGGAGCACCGGTTCCGGGTTGCCACCCGCGCCCTGGCCGCTTGTGTCGGAATGCGCGGCGAGTTGGATCCCGGGCCGTGGACCCAAGTTGCCTTGCGGACGGGGCAGTCGCTTGTCGAGGCCGCCGGCGACCATCCGGAGCGTACCGCCCGACTGCGATGGGAACTTGGCATGGCGCTGTACGACGCCCTTCAGGTGTATCAGATGCGGGGTGAGCACGATATGGCCTTGCAGTTCGGCGAGCAGGCGATCGACTACCTGAAGCAGGCTGGCGACGAATCCGTTGCGCCCACGACCAGCTACCTGCTGGGCCGGCTCTACTTCCGTCTCGGCGCCATCCACGCCATCCGCGATGGAAACCACCGGGCGGCCGTTTCCTGGTTCGAAAAAGCCATGCCCGAACTGACCAAACCCATCCCGCCCGGCGCCGCTTCGGAACTCGGCCGCCACGGCGAAACCTTTGTTAGCATGGGTGTTTCCTACTGGGAGACAAAGCAGCATGATCGGGCGATCGAACTGACCGAGCATGGGCTGCAACTAATGCAGCAGGCCGTCAAGCAAAGCCTCCTCGAGAGCAAAGCGCTCGCCGTGCCCTACAACAATCTCTCCTCCATGCATCGCCAGATGGGCCGGGAAGACCGGGCTCGCCAGTTCGAGCAGATGGCGACGCAGCCGAAGGATACCCAACTGAAATAGCGCAAGTTATGCTCCTGCGGCTACTCCTGCTCTTCACCGTGGTGCCGCTGGTCGAGCTTGTGCTGCTGCTTGTGCTGGCCGATCACACCGGCTGGGAATTCGCTCTGGCGCTGGTGCTGGCAACCGGCATCGCCGGCGCCGCCTTGGCCCGTTGGCAAGGACTGCGCTGTCTTCGCCGATTCCATGAGCAGACCGCTGCCGGCCGGATACCGACCGATCCGCTCATGGACGGGCTGATGATCCTCGTGGCCGCGGCGTTGCTGGTCACGCCCGGCGTGCTGACCGACCTTGCTGGTTTCGCCCTGCTGTTGCCGCCGGTGCGAAGCGTGCTGAAGCGCCGGGTCCGGCGGCACTGGGAGCTTCGGTTCCACGCCTTCCACCCCACTGGCCAGCCGCCTTTCGACACGACTCACCCAACCCACGACCGCATCATCGACGTACGCGTTTCCGGGCCGGACGAAGAGGAAAACTCGGAGTGAACGGCTGCGAGCGAGCCATCATCACGCGGGCTCAGGGCGGATCGCCTATCGAGTAAGGCTGTTCCTGCGCCTGGCCCGCTCCGTCGCGCAGCGGCGCGTACCTGCAAGTGCTCAAGAAGCCTTCGCACCCGCAGTCCGACGAGATCAACCGTTGGTACCGCGGGCTGCAAGCGGCGAACGTAGTGAAGGTGTGCATGGTGTCGCGCGACGCCGGCCCAAAGAAGCTCATGATGGGTTGGGCGGTCGACTCCGTGCCGACCGCGCCCTGCTGACTCATATCATTACCGACGTTGGCGCCGCCGACTAGGTGTCGGACGGTTCTTCCGGCACCCTACGGAATGGCGTATACGCCGCCGGTCCAAACGCCGCCGGCAACGACGGCGCCGCGAACGCTTAGCGGGATGGGATCGAGCATGTACGGGGCACAGTTTCCGGGCCGGTAGTGGCCGAGCGTGTACATGCATTCGTGCGGCGGATCCATGCCCGCCTTGTAGGGCAGGGCCAGCACGTTGCCGAAGAAGTGCGCACCGGACATGACCGGTTGCAGCAGCGGTCCCCACGAGTGGCCGTACCGCTCCAGATGCTTGTCCTCGAAGTAGAGCGGCTTGTGACACAACGCCGACGCCTTCCAGAGGAACGTCGTTTGCGCCCAGTGGCGCGGCTCGAGCTGTCGTTCGTCCAGCTTGCAGTCGCGCGGCAATTCGCCGGCCTCGGGTTCCGTACGGTAAGTGATCTTCGCAATCGGCTTCAGCTCAGTTAGCGACGGGCACTCGTAGTCAAGGTCCGGCGCGCGGGTACCCAATTCCTCGGCGAGGGAAAGCGTCCGGTCGGCGCGCAATGAGTCGTCGGAGCGACTCGCGGCGCTGCCAAGGTCGATCGACGGGTATGCCGGATCGTCCCCCTCGGATTTCTCCGCTCCGGGGGGGATCAGGGGAACAAGTGCCGAGCCGCCTTGCGACTGCCCGCCACCGCTCTTGTCGCCGAACGGATCGCTGAAGGGACTGGCGGCGCTGTGTTGAACGAGCCGTCCGGGCGTTTTCGCTGCCTGGTATTGGGGCGCCGCCGCAGCCGCGGACATACTGGGCCGGTGCGGCAGCCATTTGAGTCGGCCGGCACTCTGGGCCGGTTCGGCAGCAGCCGTGCCGCGGCCGACGGCTCGGAACGGTTCGGCGGCCGAAATCGGCCGGGCCGTTGCCCAAAGCGTCGTCGCCAGAGCGAGTGTCCACAGAGCAGGCATCCGGAGCCGGCGGGCTCGAATCCCATGGGTATTGCAGCCGTGGGCCGCGTCGCTAACCGCTCTCGCCGGCAGAGTATTCCGTACTGTAGTTGGGCGCTTCCTGCGTAATGGTGATGTCATGAGGATGACTCTCTCGCATACTGGCTGGTGAGACTTGAATGAACCGCGCTTCCGTACGCAGTTCGTCGATGGTTCGAGTGCCGCAGTATCCCATACCGGCCCGCAGCCCTCCAATCAACTGATACACGAAATGCCCTAACGGGCCTTTGAAGGGAACTCGCCCTTCCACCCCCTCGGGGACAAGCTTGTCGGGTTGGTCCTTGTCGCTTTGCCTGTAGCGTTCGCTGGACCCGTGGACCATGGCTCCCATCGATCCCATGCCGCGGTACACCTTGAAGGTGCGTCCCTGGTACAAGATCCGTTGTCCAGGGCTCTCGTCTAATCCGGCGAAAAGGCCTCCGATCATCACCACGTACGCTCCCGCGGCAATGGCCTTGGTCAGGTCGCCGGAGTATCGGATTCCGCCATCCGCGATGATGGGAATGCCGGCGTCCCTGGCAGCGCTGGCTGTTTGGTGAATTGCTGTAATCTGGGGAACTCCAACACCGGAAATCACTCGCGTAGTACAAATCGAACCGGGACCGATGCCAACTTTGACTGCATCGGCGCCCGCCTCGATCAAGTTGCGGCATCCGGTGGCGGTGGCGACGTTTCCGGCCACCACGTCGATCTTCCAGTCTCGTTTGATTCGGCGCACAGTATCAATCACGTTGGCGGAGTCGCCGTGGGCACTGTCGACAATCAACACGTCGACATCTTTCTGGATGAGTTTCTCGACTCGCTCAAAATCGTGGACACCGACAGCAGCTCCAACCCGCAGCCTACCTTGCCCATCCTTACAGGCTTGCGGGAAGCGCCGCATCATGTCAATGTCTTTGATCGTAATGAGTCCCGTCAGTCTGAAATCTTCGTCAACCAGCAGAAGTTTCTCCACTTTTTTTGCCATCAAAATCTTCTCAGCTTCCTCAAGCGTCACGTTTCCCGTAGCCGTTACAAGGTTACCCTTCGTCATCACTTCGCCAACCGGCAAGGCCTGGTTCTCAAGGAATCGGAGGTCGCGCCGAGTGAGAATGCCTTCGAGGTGGCCGTCTTCGCGGGTAATGGGCAGGCCGGATACGTTGTACTGGTCCATGAGTTCGCGGGCATCGCCTACACTTGCATGGGGGGGTAGCGTGGCCGGATTCACAATAATGCCGTTCGCGCTCCGTTTGACCTTCTCAACCTCTTCAGCTTGCTGATCGATCGACATATTCTTATGGATGGCACCAAGCCCCCCCTCCTGGGCGAGTGCGATGGCCATTGCGCTTTCAGTCACCGTATCCATGGGCGAACTGAGCAACGGGATATTCAGCCGAATTCGCTCGGTCAGTTTCGTGGAAATGTCAACCTCGGCCGGCACGACGCTACTGTGCCGAGGTTCCAGAAGCACATCGTCGAAAGTCAATCCCTTGTATTCGGTCACTCGTTCTTGCATAGCCCGGGTTCCTCGTTGGAAAGTGGAAGAAGGTCCCCGAATTATCCCCAGCCGCGCCGCAATTGCAATGAGAGCCGGCCCGTTCTCGTTTCCGGACCGGCGTTCCGACGCGCGGGTTAAAGACCGTGTTTGGACAGCTTGTCGCGAAAGGTCGAGGGTTTCATGCCCAGCGCGGCGGCGGCAGCGGTCTTATTGCCCCCGCTGGCGCGGAGTGCATCCTCGAGCAATTCGCGCTCGGTTCGGTTGACGGCGGCCTGAAAGCCGCCGGTTCGGTTGCCGGCCTGTCCCCCTCCCGGCTCGAAACCGCGTATTTCGTGGCGGGCGATCTCGGCGGTGATGTGCCCGGCGCCGATCAGCAGGGCACGTTCGAGCGTATTGTACAGTTCGCGCACGTTGCCGGGCCAACGGTGCTGTTGGAGCAAATCGACCGCCTCTGAATCGATACGGTACGGCTCTCCTTTGGAGATACGCTCCAACAGATACTCGCCAAGCTCAGGGATATCTTCGAGCCGCTCCCGGAGTGGGGGGATGTTGATCCTCAGCACGTCGAGCCGGTAGTAGAGGTCCTCGCGGAACGTGGCTTCGGAAATCTTTTCGAGCAGGTTGCGTTTGGTCGAGGCGATCACTCGCACGTCGGCCTTGATCAGCCGCGTTCCCCCAACACGTTCGTACACCTTTTCTTCGATGGCGCGAAGCAGCTTTGATTGCTGCTCGAAGGGAATGTCGTCGACGTCGTCCAGGTAGAGCGTACCCCCTTCTGCCAGGGCAAAACGCCCCAGCCGCTGCGATTCGGCGCCGGTAAACGAACCCTTCTCGTGACCGTACAACTCGCTTTCGATAAGCTGCGGCGGGAAGAGCGTGCAGCCGACCTTGACAAGGGGGAACCCGCGCCGGTGCGAACCCTGATGGATCTTCTGCGCTACGAGATCCTTGCCCACGCCCGTCTCACCGTAAAGTAGCACGTTGGCGTCGGTCCGGGCGCAGATGCCGGCCATTTGCTTCACTCGCCCGATGGCGGGCGAATGGCCGACGATTTCGTGTCCGGTGGACGTCTCGGCAGGCATCGCACTCGCACGCATCGGGCGATTGGCCCGCTGAATGCGCGCCAGCAGAGGGAAGATGTCTTCGTTGCGGAACGGCTTGGTCAGGAAGTCGAACGCGCCTAGCTTGACGGCCTCGACGGCAACAGGAATGCTCCCGTAGGCCGTCATCATAATCACTTCCAGCTCCGGCCAGGGGCCCTGCTTGATGCGCCGCAGCAACTCGAGGCCGTCGATCTTCGGCATCTTCAGGTCGGTCACGACAACGTCGAACTGGCTGCTTTCCAGACAACGCAGTGCCTCCTCCCCGTCCGAGGCACCGACCACCTCGTGCCCCTGTGTGGCGAGGTCGTCGACCAGCGTCACGCGTTTGATCTTTTCGTCGTCGACAACCAGGATGCGCATGATATCAGAGAAAGCCGCTCGTTTACCGGAAAATCACCAAATGCTGCTGCCCCCGCCCGTCCGGTAACCGGCGACGGGCAACTGCCCCCTTCGCATGTCCCGGTGCAGTGTCTCTCCGAGAGGGCCGGAAGCGAGTCTCGGAGAGACTCGCCTACATGCAGGAATTGTACCCGTTCGGCCGATAATTCCCAGGGACCGTGCCGACCGTCTCGCGAGCACGTAGGAGCGTCTCTCCGAGACGCTCGGAAGCAAGTTTCGGAGAGACTTGCCTACGTGCGTGCCAAGTGCCTCCGTCGCTTGCTTATGCGCCGACGGCCCCAGAGTCAAGGTTGCCGCCGGCCGGATGCAGGATGACGGTGAAGGTGGTGCCTTGGCCCAGGGCGCTCTGCACGGTCATGCGGCCACCCATTTCGTTGATGAGCATCCGGCAGAGGCCGAGCCCGAGGCCCGTGCCACCCGACTCGCCGCGAGTGGTGTAGAACGGCTCGAAAATCTGCTCCATCTCTACGCGGGGGATGCCGACCCCCGTATCGCTCACGTCCACCGCGACACAATCGGCGGCGTCCTCCCCGCTGCGGGCAAAGGTATAGCTCCGCAACGTCAGTGTGCCGCCGCGGGGCATGGCCGCCAGGGCGTTGGTGCACAAGTTGAAGAACACCTCCTGCAATGTATAGTGGTCGCCCAGCACAAGAGAAACGTCACCCAACTCCGTTTCCACGCGTATGTTCGATCCGTGGCTGGTTCCCAATACCTGGAGCGTACCCTCGATGGCAAGATTGACATCGGTCGGGCCGAGCGTGATGCCACGGGGGCGGGCGAAGGCCTGGACCCGCTTCGCCGTCCGCTCAATCCGGTCCAATGCCTCGGCCATCATCTGAATGTACTCGCTCAGACGCGGATCGTCCTTCACTCGCTCTCCGACACGCTGCAGGCAATTCTGTACGCCATCGAGCGGATTGGCAATCTGGTGTGCAATACCGGCCACGAGCTGGCCAATGCCGACCATTTTTTCCTTCTGCCGGAATTCCGCAAAGGCCCGGTCCACGTAGTGGTGGATCGACGTGGTGAAGTAGACGGCCATCCACATGGTGCTCGCAAACGCCACGAAGAGTCCGGCCAGGTAGAGCCCGTCCAGAGCGCGAGCAGTGGGCGGGATGGCATCGGTCGGATAACGCAAGGGAAATACCGGAATCCAACCGGCATATTCCAGCAGGAGAACGGCGCCGACCATGCCGACGGCCATCGCTCCGACCAGGTACGGGGTCAGCCCGTGCAGGTACATGCTTGCAATGATCATGTGAAACACGAAGAAGAACAGAAACGGATTCCGGGCCAGATCGGAGAAGTACAGCAGGAGGGTCAGAGCGACCAGATCGCACGTGATTTGCCGGAACACGCTCCGCTCGACGTTCAAGTCGCCCGCCAGCATGCGCCCCTGCGCCCATTCGAACAGCAAGTTGTAGGCCACCATGCCGGCGGCCACCAGGTATAGCGGCAACGGATGCGCAACGACGCCGAGGACGGCCGATGTAAACCACACGGTCAGGAATACGGCGGCGCAGGCCAGCCACCGGACACGAACGAACCAGCGGGCGCCTTCGGGGGAGAGTCGCATGTGTGAAAATCAGCCGTTCACAGTCGGAAAAAGCCGCCCTGGCGGAATCAGAACTCACCGGCGATCGGGCGCCCTCCGCTCAGGACCAGGGTTTATCGGCCGCAGATTCGTGTGAGCAAAGTGTCACTGTGGCAGTTCTTCGGTCCAGATCAAGAAAGACCACAATGGCATCGTCCGTTTGGACCCCCTGCTGCCGCAGGAAGGCGCCCAGTCCCCATGCGCGGCCGTCCTTGGTAGCCAGGGTCCCGATCGGTTCGCCGTCCTCGCCGAGCAATTGGAATCGCCCGCGGACTACCTCTTTCAAGGCGGCCGGTATGGTAATGACCGCATAGGTGCTTGCCGCCTTCGAGAGGCGATACTTCAACCACACCCGGCCGTCCTCGGTGCGTCCGTGATCTTCCAGGACCCGATGCGCCAACCGCTCGGCACGCCGCTTGGCCGAGAGCGACTTCAGTTGCCTGGCCGTCGCGTTCGACCCCAGCAGCCCGTAAACACTGTGCCCAAGCTGGGCAATCACCGGCGACCATGCCAGAAACGCGTGAAAACTGAAGCGGTTCATTCCGCCGGAAACACAAAGGTCTTCGAGTTGCCCGCGGTCCATGACCGGCCCGTGCGCCTTGAGGATGCGTACCAACTTGGCTTCGACTCCGGTCAGTATCTTCTTCCAGTCCTTGGGCGGGTCGCCGATAATGCGGTTGCCCACCACTCGCGTCCCGTTCATGTGGCGGCAGAACTCCAGCAGGACATACTCTGGGGGCGGCTCGCGCCACAGCCGGCGGTTGCGGCTCATCGCTTCGCGCAGGGCGCTGACGGTCACTTCGCCCGCCACGGCGAGCACCTTTTCGATCGTCTTTGGCAGCCCGTGCCGCGATATGGAGCCGACACGAAACCATCCACCTTTCCGGTCAAGCCAGACGAAACCAGGAAGCGCCTCGATGGCCCTGGCCACAACCTGCTCCTTGCCGCGCCCGGGCACCTGGTTGCAAACTTGCTTGAGGGTTGCGATGCCGTGATAGTAGATTTCGCGCCGGGCGACCTCGATGGCCGCGGCAACCAGGCCCGACTCGGCCTCGGTAACAACCAACCCCACGCGCTGCCGCCGCGCCATGCCCACCCATTCCATGCGGAAACCCACCGGCCGTTTCAACAGCTTCGCCGCATCGAGTATCCCCTCCACCTCCATTCCAACGGCCGTCAGTCCCCGCTCGACAAGCGCCGCCTCGATGTGTTCCGCAGGGGCGGGCGTGCGCTGATGAATAAACGCCAGGGTGCACTCGAGCACGGGCGCGTAGACAGCCTCCGGGCGTTTGCACCTGCGAGTCAGCTTGGCGCAAACCTGCCGTGTGCGTTCGCGGGTGATTCCGAAACGATCGCCGATTTCCGAGAGCGTGTGACGCTTTCCATCCGTCCAGCCGTAATAGCTGAGTAGAATGTCGCGATTCCGAGCCGCCACGTCCGACGCGAAGATCTCGATCAGTTCCTGCTCCACCGTCTTGCCCGTTGCCCCTTCGATCTTGTCGCAAAGCTTTCCGACTTGCTGAGCGGCGAACGCCGAGTCGGGCGGCGTGTGCCCACGGCGCAGCAACCGCTGCGCGAGGTCGGCCGCCGTCACCGCTTCCACGTCGACAGAACGCAACAATTTCGCAAAGCGGGGATCGTCGGCATGAACCTGCGCAGCCGGCTTCATCGCAGCCAGACGTTCTGCCGCTGCGGTGAGCCGGGGGTCGGCCACGGACTGTTGGGCCAGAAGCGTTTCCAACGCGCTGAGCAAATCGACCAGGCACCGCGGGCCGAAAGCACGCAGGCCGAGAATGTCGCCGATCGTGTGGTTGCCCAAAGAGGAAAAGTCCTTGTCGAACCCCTCCCTCGACAGGCACAGGTGCGTCCGGTGCTCCAGATGCAGGTCGGATAGAGAAACCCCCTCTGGCGGATGAGGGAAGTGCGTGTCGTGAAGAACCTTCCGCGTACACCCTGCCGTCACGCGGTCCACGACCATTTCCGCCAGTTCGACGAGCTTCTGCCCCGGCAGGCGGTCCCAGATGCGTTCGTCCAAGTCGCAAAGACGCAAACGCGCTTTGCCGGAATCTGGCTGGAACCGGTTCGGAATCGGCTCAAGCAAGACCGTGCGAAGTGTGGCCGGGGCAATGCGTTCCCCATGTCGTGGGTAGCGACTTGACCCAGTACGGATTGCCATAGGAATGCCCTCCAGCCGGGCGTCCCATACGCCAAGGCCAAACGCATTGTAGCCGATACTTCATCGCACGAAAAGGGTGCAGACCGAAACTGCCCCAGAAGCGGGGGGCTATCCTGGTGGCCAGCCAAGTGGCCGGCCAGCGAGAATGTGGAGATGCACGTGCATCACTTCCTGGCCCGCCCCAGCACCGCAGTTTATCACGACCCGATAGTCTCCCTTGATTCCCAGTTTTTCAGAGACTTTTCCCACCGCCAGAAGCAGGTGGCCTGCCACGGCATGGTCTGAAGCAGCGAAATCGTCAAGCGTGGGAATCTCGGCTTTCGGTATCAGGATGACGTGCGTCGGAGCCCGGGGGTGGATATCCCGGAACGCCAGGCAGTGGTCGTCTTCGTAGACGATGTCGGCTGATATCTCGCCGTCGATGATCCGCTTGAAAACTGTCTTCTCTGCCATCGTTCATGCCTCCAACTGATCGAGTGGAATGGCTTCGTCGACCAGCAGCGCTGGAATACCGTCGACAACCGGGTACAGAACAGCGCCATCCTCGCGCACCAAGCCGTCTTGGATAGGCTGTGCGACCTCCTGACCCACCCGGTTGCGCACCCTGCCGGCGGCGATCGCTCGATTCACCCGGTCGATCAACTCCGCTCCGGCTGTATCAAGCCGTGTTCGACTCTCGGGGCAGACGAGCAGTTTCTGCACTTCAGGATCCATCATAGTCTACTGCCTCCCGGTTTGCACAACGACTAAATACTGGTGCTTTGTCAGACTTCAAACGTGGGGCAAGCATCCTGCTTGCCGAGGCATTTGAGCCCGGCATCGCAACCTGGAAGGTTACGCCACGCTTGCGGGGAACCCAACATTTTCACTTTGACAAAGCACTAGCATGCCCGATAAACCGCGGTTCCGCAAGCCCCCGCCCGCGGCAACAGCATTTGGGTATCAGTACTCGAGCCGCACGCGGGCATAACACAGCGTTGCGGGTGGGCCGTCGGCGCGGATGCCGAACAAGTCCAGTATAGTTGACGGGGGTGAACCGCCGCGTGGAGTGGCCGTGAAGACCATTCGGAACGGGTGCGCTAGCGGCAGGACCACCGGGGCGCCCGGGGTGCCGTCCGCCAGAAGCTCCACCAGCCGGTTCTCCAGAACGCGATCTCCTTGGCTGTCAGTACCCGACACGTAGTACCAGGCAAACAACCTGTTGTCCGGGGTGACGTGGAACCGCGGCTGGATGCTTTGCGGCAATTCGCTGCCCAGTCCCTCGCCGCCCTCGATGAGCGTTGCCCGATGAATGACCTTGCCGTCGCGCACGATAGCGTGCTTGATGGCGTGGGTCAACTTGATGTCGGGAAAGTACTCGTTACGCAGTCTCCTGTCCATTGGACCCTCATACCAGAGGACATGGGCTGCTCCGTCGGCGTCCACCCATAGGTCGCCGGGGAAGAGCCAGCCTCCGTTGCCCATCGTACTGCCAACCTCCAGCCACTCGCTGAAAGGCGTGGTGGTGATATCCGGCGTCCACGTGAACATCATGCGGCGGCGGTTGGCCAGCGACCCCAACCGGACGCGGGCTGACTGCCCCGCTAGAATCTTCTCCAGTTCCTTTTCACCGGCCCGATCCCAGTTGGCGTACGAGACGCACCCGGTCACATAGACGGCGCGGTCTTTGAGTACCACGCTGCCGTAGTTGAAACGATGGAGATTGTAGGGGGGCCGGTAAGCGTGGATATCGCCCTCGCGGCTGGGAACATTTATAAGCTGGCCGGCTGCCCAGGTGCCGTCGCGTTTCAGCAGGGCCCACTCCTTGTGGCTGTAGCTGATCTGGTTGAGCATGATGGCTTCACCCGCGGCGGCGTCGGCGCCAAAGAAGCGGTACGTGTGCTCGCTGAACTGCGGCTGGCCGTCCCAGGCCGGCGAGAGGACTTTCGGCGGTGTCTTCGGATCGGCCGCGCTGAATTCGAGCAACTCGGGCCGCGCCGGGCCTGCCCGCCGGTCCGGGTCGGTTACCAGGGTCGGGTTGACCGACATCAGCAGCCGTCCGTCGGGAAAACCGACCAGGGGGCACGGCTCCCGCGTCCGCTCCACCGGATCCACCTGCTGCAACTCCCACCCGGCAGCGTCTCGTTTCCACAGCGTCCAGCGCACGTTGTGCAACGGCTTTGCGTCCGGCAATGTCTCCAACCCCGGCGCGAACAGCGTTTCGCCCATGCGCACCAAGGCCGGCGTGCCGGAACACCAGGTCGGGCCCGCGCCGTTGTCGGCGGGCACATAGCTATATACTTCCTCCTCGACCTCGACCACCGGCTTGACTTTGGCGAAGCGATCGTCGCCTAACAGCCAGGGAGCCATAAGAAGCAAAAGTGACACAACCATAGGAAAGCGAAACATCATCGGTACCTCCTCGTCTTGTGGATGACCCTCCGGACCCTGCTGCGCAGCAGTCCGGCCGCGCCTGCCGCGGCGACCGTCGCAGTATACACCACGGGCCGGGGGTGTTCAACGAAGCATGCCTTGCCCGCGGCAGTGTGCGGCACGGTAGATTGACTCGGCGCGGCCATCGACTATACTAGGAGCGCGACCGGTTCCGCTCGCTTGCCTCGAATGGAACGGGTCTTGCCCGCCTTGTACCGTCCGTTTCCCACCTTACCAATGGAGGTTGTCGCATGAGAGTCCGTTCGAGGAACACCGCTTCGTTGTTGGGCATGTTGTTCGCGGCCGCGGTACTGCCGGCTGCCGGCGCCGGGCCGGGCCAGGCCGAGTCGTGGGTGCGCGTTGTCGAGGACGATCGGGCCGTCAAGATCGAGAGCGACAAGCTGGAAGCGGTCATCCCGAAGAAGGAACCGAAGCACTGGATGACGGGCATCGAGAAGGGATCGTTCCTCGACAAGGCCACCGGCTTCCGCGAGGCCGGCGATGGGCTGATGGTGATCGACTGGATCATGGAGGCGGGCAGCGACGCCAACTATGCCGATCAGCTTCACGCTCCGGACGGGCACGGCGTGGGCCGCTACGTCTGGTACGAGAACGAAACCGACCCGCAGCGGCGGCACTACGCCAAGATGGCGCACGGCAGCAGTCATCGGAAGCGGGCGATCGAAGGCCCGCAGCTTTGCCACCGCATGAAGCCTGTTCAGCCGGAGGTCCTCCGAGGCGACGATTTCGTCGCGGTGACCACCAGGTACCGCTACGAGTATGCCGCTCCGGGGCGCAAGGCCGGCTCGCTGTGGACGCAAACCATCGTGTTCCCCAAGGGCGAGCGGTTCTTCGTCCTGATGGACCGGATCGACAGTGTGAACGATTCGGAAGAGATGTTCCTGCGCAACGACACGCCGGGCTGTATCCGTCACGAGCGCGGCGATACGTTCAGCGAATGCTATCTGAGCTACCTGGGCGGTCCCAACGGTTTGCGCATTCCTGCCAGCGAGTTCTTCGAACCCTTCGCGCCCGACGAGAAGTTCGGCTACCGGCGCGATACGCACGCGATGCCCGAGCACTTCATTCGCGCCTATCGCCTGCGCGACAAGACGACGGGCAAGGACGGCCCATGGCTGGCCGGATTGACACTGGAGCCCTCGGTCGTTTATGAAGCCTGGTGGAGCCAGCGGCCCGGCGGCATCATCGTCGCGATCTTGGAGATGCACGGCAGGCCGACCAAGGCCGGCGACTCGTTCAGCGCCGCCCACGTCGTCGGCTACTTTGACACCATCGACGAGATGCACACGGTGTACGACCGCTACAAAGGCCACACCGCCCTAAGCGTCAGCCAATCCGGCTGGCGGCTAGTGAAGTAAGGGCCCGCGCGTGAGTAACTGGCCGATCTTGAACGGGCTGCCGCTACGGCTGCGGGCGTCAGGCTGCATCGACGTATGAGCAATATGTCTGCTTCGCTTTCCTTCGCAGCCTTGTGCTCGCCGCGCCAGAATCGGCCATACATTCCTTCGCGAGCCCTTGCTGCTATCGCACCAGCAGGAATGCCCTTACCGCACTTCGAGCATGCGCTGCAGGGCCAGCAGCGCCCCGCGGGCTGTTTCGGGATCGACTTCAATGACGTTTACCGGCGTGCCTGCCGCCAGGTTCTCGGCAGCCCAGCATAGATGCGGCAAGTCGATCCGGTACATGGTCGTGCATAGGCACGCGATGTCGGCCAGGAAGTCGATGTGCTGCTCCGGGTGCTCGTGCTTCAGCCGGTTGACGAGGTTCAATTCGGTGCCAATGGCCCATCGGGTGCCCGGCGGCGCCTGCTCGACTGCCTGGATGATGGCCGCGGTCGATCCAGAAAGATCCGCCCGGTCGACCACCTCCATCATGCATTCGGGATGGACGATGACGCGCCCTTCGGGGAATCGCTTGCGGAACCGGTCGATGTGTTCGGGCTGAAACACCTGATGGACGCTGCAATGGCCGCTCCACAGGATCACGCGGCTTTGCCGCAGCGCGTCGGGCGAGTTACCGCCAAGCAAGGGCGACTGCGGATTCCAAAGCGGCATTTGCTCCAAAGGCATGCCCATTGCCCGGGCCGTGTTCCGTGCCAGGTGCTGGTCGGGGAAGAAGAGCACCCGGCCGCGCCGTGCGAACGCCCACTCGATGGCCGCTCGCGCATTCGACGACGTACACACAATGCCGCCGCGCCGCCCGCAAAACGCCTTCAGGGCTGCCGACGAGTTCACGTAGGTGATGGGCATCAGGTCGCCGGTATCGATCACGTCGTCAAGCTGGGACCAGCAGTCCTCGACCTGGTCGATATTGGCCATGTCGGCCAGCGAGCAGCCGGCCTCAAGGTCGGGCAGTACGACGGGTACGCGCCGGCCGTCGCGCTCGGCCAGCCGCTCGGGCCGATTGGCCAGGATATCGGCTGTCTCGGCCATGAAATGCACGCCGCAGAAGACAATCGCCTCGCACCGCGCGTCGGAAGAAGCCTGCGCGGCCAGCTTGTAGCTGTCGCCGCGCAGGTCGGAAAGCGCAATGACCTCGTCCCGCTGGTAATGGTGGCCAAGGGTCAACAGGCGCGGCCCCATCTGCTTCTTCACGCGCAGTATCCGCGCCGTCAACTCGGCTTCGTCGAGCAGCGTGTAGGGTTCGAGTTCGTGCTGCGGCGTTGTCGCCGGGAGATGGCTAGTGGACATGGTACTCTCATCGGAACGCTACTTGCAGTGCCCGGTGGGTTTTTCCATCTGTTCGGCTGCGGCCGCGAGGGTCACGAGGTACGGGACGGGTTCGCTGCCCAAGGCGTTCAGCACGGTTCCGCCGGCGGTGAAAACGTAGGTAACGTCGGAGGAGTCGCCGTACTTGTCGATGGCCTTTCCGCCCTCGCCGCCGCCCACGTATACCTTGATGCCTGCATCGTGCATGCGTTTCAGTTGCCCAACAAAACTCCGGGTTCCTTCCTCGAACCGTTCGTCCTCGAACATGCCGAACACCCCGTTGTGGAATACGACGGTTCCGGCGGCGTCGGCCTGATGCTTCTCAATGAACCGGCCAACCGCCTGGGCATAGTGCTCCGAGGAGGCGGGGCCCACGTCGAACTGCTGGTTTCCCGGACCAATCTGGTCGGAAACCTGGCCGTCCTGAAGCACGAAATCGACCGGCATGACAAACTCGATGCCCTTCTCCCGGCCTTCGGCCACCATGCGTTTCGCCTGCTCAAGCCGTTCGGGCGGGATGTAGAACGGTTTGCCTTTGTTTTCCGGGTTTTCGGACTCGCCCAAATGGAACTCGCGTCCGTCGAGTTCCTCAGCCGCCTTCTTCAACGCAACGGCCAGGGAACCACCGGTGATGATCTGTTGGATCTTCCCGCGGTCGATCATCGCCTGCAGGTCATCGAGCTTGTCGACCTTCAGACCGCTGAAGACGACCAACTGCGCTCCGAGACAATCGCGAAGCGGGCCCTCGAACTGCTCGGCAATGTATCGGCCGAGGGCGACCTTCTCCATAGCGGCGGGTACGACCACGCTGGAACTGTCTAGGCTGCCGGCCGAAAACGCCTCGTGAATATACACCTTTGCCACCTTCTCCGCGAACTCGTTGGCGAGCTTCGTCAGCCCGGGTACGAGGTTTGGCAGGTCCTCCGGTTTCGCCTTCCACAGGACCCGCTCGACGTCGTACTTTCGCGTATTCTGAAGAACGCACACCGAGCCCGGGGCGGCCTTCTCAATGGCCTCCTGGACGGACGGGCTGATGGTGGTCGAGTCGGCGTCGAGCCAGTCGTCGAGCAGGGGCACCTCGCATCCGAGAATATCGCCGAGCCGTTTGGCCACTTTGTCGAGCGACTTCTCCGGCTCGCGGCCGATATGCCCGAAAACGATGGTCTTCCACCCCTTCGACCGGCAGTAGTTCAACGTGGCCTCCATGGACCGCAGCCGGATGTCGCCTTCCCCCACCTTGGCGCCAGGCTTGGCGTCCACGTCGCCGCGGATCAGTACGGGCGTGCCGCTGGGCAGGTCCCCCAGGCAGTCGAGTCGCGGGATGGCCGCCAGGAGTCTCTCCAGGGTCGGTTTCGGGACGTTCGGATCGACTCCAAGCAGACGACGGCACCAAGCAGTCATCTGTTCAGGGGTTAAAGGCATGGCTATCCTCCATGGTTTCTGGTGGTTCGTGGATACATGAGGTGGCGAGAACCGCCACAGTCTGGCTAGTGTAGATGCCCCCGCTCGTATGGGCCAGGCAGCACTGCGCTAGCCGGGTGATATCCCGCGCCGCACCGCAAAACCCAAACAACACCAAGACGGCAACACAACCCAAAATATATACATGAGACCGCCTCAGAGGAATAAGGGGGGGCGGAATCCAACGGAGGACGGCATGGGAAACGATCACAATCGCGGGCCGACTTGTGCAGGTTGCAGCCGTTCGGGTATCTTCAACCAGGTGTCACCCGAATAACTCAGAGACGATCATAAAACGGCGACAGGCTTTCCACAGCTCGCACAGTTGCAGGGCGAGCCGCACAGCGTCCGGTAGGCCTGTGCCCGCCGTCCTGGTCACTTGTCTTACCTCGAACCCGACGAGCTACCGATGCCCGCCAAATGTCAACTTCCAGGCTTTCACTTCCAGTACCCGGAGAACTGGACGCTTGACGACGAGACGGTCGAATCGCAACGCGAATCGGTGACCGTCTTCAGCCCGAGCGGGGCTTTCTGGTCGGTTGCCCGATACCCACGTTCCGCCGATCCCGCGCAACTCGCTCTCGCCGCTGTCGATGCGATGCGTCAGGAATACGACTCCCTCGAATCCCATGAGGCGTGCGAGACGGTTGGGGGGCATCGCCTGATTGGGTACGATCTGTACTTCTACTGCCTCGACATGACCAACACCGCCCAGGTGCGGGCAGCAACGATTAACGAATCGACTTACGTCGTTTTCCAGCAGGCGGAAGACCGGGATTTCGAACGGGTCGGGCCGGTGTTCCGAGCGATACTGACCAGCATGTTCACCGGTTTGAGAGACCTGCGAGCGGACATTTAGTGTACATTACCCACACTTCCCGCAATATCCATACATCCTCTTCTGCCCTCTCTCTGGTATTGCAATCGGAATTGGATGATCGAATCCCTTGATACCGTCGGAATATCCGTTATACTCTTCTTAGATTAAGTGATTCGCCTGTTTAGGCAAGTTGATCATCCGAAGGTCAAGGAGGTGGGGTTATGTCGACAACGTCCTCGGCAAGTGTGGTTTCGCACATTGGCGATACCGCGGGTGTAGTTTGGAAGACCCTGGTGGATAATGGGCCGCTGAGTATGGCTCGGCTGGTCAAAGCGGTTGGGGAGCCTCGCGATACGGTTATGCAAGCGCTTGGCTGGCTCGCGCGCGAAGACAAGGTCTGGATCGAGGAAGACGGACGAACTCGTGTGGTATCGTTGCGGTAGCGTATACGCTTGCATCAGCGTTTCGCCGGATTTTCGGGATGGCTGAGGCTTGCACGTTGCCATTCTCGCAGCTACGCTAATATAATGAGGTGTTGCAGACAACCGGAATCGATCGGTGGTTTGGCAACCAATGACCTCTCCGGCATATCGGCCATGGAATATATGGTTTTCGGGCCGCCGGTAGCGCCTTTTCATCAGACACACCCATGTAGTGAGAAGAGAACCGTCATGCGTAGTTCCACGATCCGACAGGCTTTCGTTTTGGTAGTCCTTCTGGCGGGGCTGGGCCCGTTTTTGTCATCGGCTTGCGCTGATCCCGTGGCAGCCGATGTGCTCGACGCACCGGCAACACCCGAACAGGCCATTCCTGAGGTAACCGAAGCCGTTGAGCGGTTCAAGCAACAGGATTTCGGTGGGGCGCTCGACTTGCTGAAGAAGGCGGCCGGCCAGAATGCCGACTTGCCTCCCGCCCAAATTGTCATGGCACAGCTCTTCTCGCAGGCCAACCAGGGCAATGCGGTGCGAGTATCCCTGGAGCGGGCTGTGGTCGAGGCGCCCGAGGATCCGGAGGCCTACGTGATTATGGGCGATATTGCCATGGCCCAGGGCCGAGTGACGGAGGCCAGCCTGCTCTACGACAAGGCGCAAGCACTCCTGGCCAACTTCACCAAGAGCGATAGGCGCAAGGCCATCCTGGATGCTCGCAACATGAGCGGGTTGGCGGCCGTCGCCGAGGCCCGGGGCGACTGGGAGACTGCCGAGAAGCGGCTTACGGCCTGGCAGAAGCTCGATCCGAAGAACGCCGTTTGCCTCCAGCGCTTGGCGCGGGCTCGGTTTCAGCAAAGGAGTCCGGGCGACGCCTTGAAGCTGCTTCGGGAGGCCGCCACGTTGGACGAAAACGTATTGACGCCCGAGGCACAGCTTGCGCGGTTCTATCACGAGTTTGGGGATCAGAAGAACGCGCAGATCTGGATCGACGGCGCCATCAAGGTTGCACCGAAAGACGTTCGCACGCGACTGGTGGCGGCACAATGGTACCTGGAAACGAATCAACTCGAGAAGGCCTCCAAGGAAGCCCAGGAAGCCACGCAACTTGACCCCAAATCGCTCGAGGCCAAGCTGTTCCGCGGCGTCGTGGCACTGTTCCTGAAAGACTACAAGTCGGCCGAGACGTATTTCGAGCAAGCGCACTTGCAGTCGCCGGGCAACTTCGCGGCCAGCAACAACCTGGCGCTCGCACTGATCGAGCAGGACGACGATCAGAAACGCCGCCGCGCCCTGGAATACGCCACGGCGAACGCGAGGCAGAATCCGCGGGCAACGGAAGCTTTGTCGACCTACGGCTGGGTGCAATACAAGCTGGGCAACGTCGACGAGGCCGACCGCGTGTTGCAGGGTGCCGCCGGCACCGGCACGTTGAGCCCCGATACGGCCTATTACCTGGCCGTGGTCTCCGCCGAGAAGGGGCGCAAGGAGCAGGCCGTCCAGTTGCTCAACGCCGCGTTGAACACCACACAGCCCTTCTCGCAGCGCCAAGAAGCAAAGGTGCTGCTGGACCAACTCACGCGATAGCAGCCCGAGAGGTACAGCAACGAGCTTGTCGCGGCCAGCCGTTGGGCTGCGGGAGTTGACGCTTTGGCGTGCAGAATTGGAGCGGTGGTTGATTTACACGCTGAAGCGTGAACTCCAACTGCAAGCCCGCTCCTGCACCGGCCCGGGAGGGAGACTCCCGGCGCACGAAAAAACATCAAGGTACGTCGATCCATCGACATACCTTGATGTCTATCCTGAAACGGAACCACATGTGTCCCGCCCTCCCGGCAGGTTCCTATGCAGTATATCGGCCACGGCCATGCTTCGGCTGAAGCCGATTATTCCAGTTACATCGGCTTCGCTTCGCCTTCCTTGTACTCCATGAATTCGACCACTGCGCCGTCGTCGGCCTGGAAGAAACCAACCACCCCAAGTGGGGTGTCGAACGGCTCGATCAGGCATTTCATCCCTTTGGAAGCCTCGGCAATGCTGTCGGTTCGGAAGGCAACATGCGGCATCGTGCGTACAGGACCGCTCACGGGAGAGTCCGGTTCGTAACGCAGCCATTCCACGCGGAACGGGTGCTCGCGGAAGTCGGTAACCCACACCCGCGTCGCCGCAACGTAGATTTCGCCCTTCTTCTGGTCCTCCGTTGCCATGCCAATGTGGTCGAACTCGATCATAATACGCTCCTGATTGCTTGTGGAGAAACGGTAGCGTTGCGAGACAATAGATGACTGCAACGACAACCATTGGATAGGCTTCCAGCCGGTATCTTCTTCCCGAAAACGGGACCGACCCTTTGTATACGTCAGGACCACCGTCCGCGCCAAGCCCCGCGCTCCGATTAGTTGTCGCCGTGCAGGGTGGGACCGCAAAGACCATCTACGCCGTGTACCCGAAGGGGCACGGGCGCGGGGCGATTGTCATGAAACGGAGCGACGACGGCGGCCAGACATGGTCGAACCCTGAGGCAATCTGGCAGGGGAGCGCTGTGCATCTTTGCGAGCCGGGCTGCATCCGCTCGCCGGACGGAGAGCAGCTTTCCGTGCTGCTGCGAGAGAACGCGCGGCGGAAGAACTCGCACGTGATCTTCTCCGACGATGAGGGCCGAACGTGGACCGAGCCCCGCGAGGTACCGCTGGCCTTGACCGGCGACCGGCACACCGCGAAGTACGCTCCAGACGGCCGGCTGCTGGTGAGCTTCCGCTGCATTTCGCCTGCCGCGAAGTGCGCCGAGCGGCCATTCGAGACCGACTGGGCTGGCTGGGTCGGAACGTATGACGACATCGTCCAAGGCCGCGAGGGGCAGTATCTCGTGCGAATCAAGCAGAACCACCCCGGCCACGACACCACCTATCCCGGCGTCGAGGTCTTGCCCGACGGAACGTTCGTCGTTACAACTTACGGCCATTGGACCGAGGGCGAGCAGCCGTACATCATGACCGTTCGGCTGAAGCTTGAGGAACTCGACGTGCTGGCGGATCGGCCATGACGACCGACCGGGCATTCGACTCGAACCGAATCGAGCTGTTGATCGGCGTGTACCGCAACGGCCTACCGGTCCAGGAATACTGGCACGACATGAAGTTCTGGTGGCCGCACAACGAGGCGATTATCGCTACGCTGCTGGCCTGGCAGCTGACGGGCGACGAGAAGTACACGCACAGGCACCAAATGGTCCACGATTGGGCCTACACGCATTTCCCCGATCCCGAGCATGGCGAGTGGTACGGCTACCTGCATCGCGACGGGCGTATCTCCGTGCCGCGAAAGGGCAACCTGTGGAAGGGGCCTTTCCACCTGCCCCGCATGCAATTGGTGTGCTGGAAAACGCTTGAGACGGCGTAACTCGCACGTTAGAACTTCCCGTCTCTCACTTGGAACTTCGTCGGCTTCCCCAGCACCGGGCCGCCCTGAAGTTGCCAATGGGCAATCCATCGCATCATTTGCTCCGGCCCAACCTGCGGATGGCCGAGCAAGTCGTATCCCGTACTGCCGTTGCTCAGCAGGGCCGTGGGTGCTTCCTGGCCGGTGAAGCTGACGGGTTGGTCCAGAAGGTCGGCGAACTGCTCGGCCACTCGGCGCACGCTCAGCGTGTCGGGTCCCGCCAGGTTGATCGGCCGGGCCGGCACGGCGGTGTGTTCGAGGGCCCGCAGGGCCATGGCATTGGCATCGCCCTGCCAGATGGCGTTGAAATAGCCCATCGTCACGTCAATCGGCTGCCCGGCCATGATCTTCTGCGCCAAGTCGACCATCACGCCGTAACGGAGTTCGTGTGCATAGTTCAGCCGGAGCAAGCACACCGGAATGTTTAAGGTTCGACCGAAGTGGTCGAAGATGCGTTCACGACCCAGGCAGCTCATGGCGTAATCGCCGACCGGTTCGAGCAGTTCGCCCTCTGTCGAGCCGCCGCTGTCGACCGGCGAGAACGGGTAGACGTTGCCGGTGGAGTATGTGACAATCCGGCTGTTGCGAAACCGTTCGCACGCCAGGCCCGGAAGGTACGTGTTGATGGCCCAGGTGAGAGGCTCCTGGTTGGTGGCGCCGAACTTCATGGCTGCCATGTAGACGATGTTGGGCACCTCGGGCAAACGTGCAAGCTGCTCGCGGTCGAGCATGTCGCACGGCAGCAGTTCAATGTCCTGCCGATCGAACCGTTCCTTGACGTCGGACGCCGTTGGCCGGTCCACGGCAATAATGCGACGTTTCACGCCGGCCTCGTCGCTGGCCCTCCTGGCCATGCGGGCCAGCGTGGGGCCGATCTTCCCGCACGCACCGAGCAGCATCAGGTCGCCGTCGAGCCGTTTCATGGTCTCGATGACCGCGGGCGTAGGACGACTGAGCAACTCCTCAAGTTGCTCGACCGACGTGATCTTCTCAAGGTTGGCAAGGTCGTCAAAAATGTCAGTCATGGTATTAACCCCATTTCGAGTAGTTCCTCTTGCATGTCTTCCTTAGCGAGCACCTCGCGGAAGAGCACGATGGTCTCATCGATAAACGGCTCATTATAGCGGCCGGTGGCCGGGTCGAAAAGGTGCATACCTGCCACGTCGCATTCACCGCGGCCGGCGGCTTCGAGCCCGGCCGTCGAGCCCACGGCGAGGAACCTGACCGGCAGGCCACGCTGGTGGAGCCATCGGAACGCGTACTGGAGGAGGAGGGCTACGAGGGTGGCGGGGCAATGGTCTACTTCGGCTGGCACGACCCGTTCCAACCCGACCTCGAAGACCGGATCGTCGCACTGGTCAAACAACTCCTGACCGAACAACCCCTTCGTCTAATCCTGCCCCAAACCGGCCAAGGTCGCGACGATCTGCCGGGCCTTCTCCTGCAAGCCTCTGTCGCCGGTGTGTACGGAACGTATGCGGCCGGGCGCCCCCAGCCGCTGATACACGCCAGCAGGCCATTGCCATAGTCCTTCACCCCTGCCCGATTCGAGCGGTTCGAGCATGGCATCGAGCGGGTCGAGCAGCAGGACCGGTCGCGGGGCGATCAGGCCGGGAAGGTCCGGGATGTCGTAGTCTTCCAGGGCGCCCACGACCCAGTAGTAGTCGCGCAGGGCGTAATAGCGAGAGTCGACGATCAACTTGTACGAAGGCACCGTTTCCACGCAGACGACCCCGGCGGCACGGGCATCGAACGCCGCGGCCACCAGCGCCCAAACGCCACCCAGGCCCTCACCTACCAGCACAACCGGCCGCCCAGCGAGTCCTTCTCTGCCTGCCAGGTAGTCGATCGACCGCACCACGTCATACGCACGCATGGCCAGCATGGTGGTATTCAACTGGGCCGCTTCGACAGCGCACGAGTCGAACCGAAACTGGGCCGCATCGTAGTGGGTCACCGGCGATAAGAAGTCGCGCACCCGCGGATCGGTTTCTCCCGAGCCCCGCACGTCGACCGCAAACACCGTGTGGCCTTGCCGGACGAGTTCCAGGGCAAGCGACGGCTGCTCGGCATCGACCGGCTTGCCGAACTCGGAAACGTAAAGGATTACCGGCGAACCGGTTCTTGCCTCCGCCGGCGTGCACAACAGCGACGGCAGGTCAATGCCGTCTTCGCTCCTGACGAGCAGCTTCTTCGCCGAGTATCCGTTGCCACGGTACTCGCCAAACGAAATCGCCTCCGGCGCGGGCCGATCAGCCAGCACGTTCAGGCCGAGGCGCCGGGCCGCGGCAGCCTTCACCTCTTCGCGTTGGCGCTCGAGTATCGTGCTATCGTCGGGGATTGCCCGCGGCGGGCGCACTTGGGCGGCCACCTGGGCGTTGAGCGTTTGTCCCGATTCGCCGCCCAGATCGCGCAGGGTGTAACCGGTCTCCGTGCAGCGCAATGCCTCGACCGTCTCAATCTCCAGGGGCGGCTCCTGGGAACCTTCCTCTTCGCGATCGAACCATTTATTGAGCCATCCATAGCACGGCTCGCGCTTGGGCTGCTCCATGTTATGCACGCCGTCGACCAGGGCCATCTGGCAGCGGTCGGCTGAAACTCCCAGCCCCTCGTAGAACGGGAACATGTTCGCCATCTTGGCGCGATGGCCGGCTTCTTCGCCCGAGTCGCGGCCGACGACCATCAGGCATGGGCGAGGCGGAATGAGGCTGAGGATGTCGGCCTCGACAATTCGCCGGCCCGCGAGGAATGTCTGCTCCATACTGCCGCCCGGGTGCGCGGCCGCGCACACCTTGACTCGCTCGTCGAAGGCGGTGATCAGCAGGGCCATGATGCCGCCGCCCGAGTTGCCCACCACGGCAATCTTCTCACGGTCGACCTCCTCGCGGTCCACCAGGTAGTCGATTGCTCGCGTGCCGTCCCAGCTGCGGTAACCGGCCAGGGAACGGCCGACCAGCCACGAGGGCCGGCTCAGGTAGTGATGGTGCGCCACGCAGGGCGGCACCAGTGGCTGGCCCGTCTCCCAGTCGAAATACTCCAGTCGCTCGCCCTGCCCGGTAGGATCCAGCGCAAGCACTACGTAACCTTTCGCCACCAGCCCCAGGCAGCACTCGTGGTACAGCTTGGCAGCCTTTCCGTCCACGGCATGGCCGCAGGTGAACAACACGCCGGGGCGCGGGAACGGGCGGTTCTTGGGCACGTAGAAGTTGGCCGTGCAGTGGTAGCCGGGCTGGCTCTCGAAAATCAGCTTCTCGATCACGCAATCGGGCCGGTCGATCTTGCCGACGATGCGGGCATTCAGCGGGGTCCGGGGGCCGTACGACCCGAAGATCTCATCGAGCCGCTCGCGTGTGGCCTGCTGCCGCTTGCGCCAGTCGTCGGGCGAGCGGAGCGCCGCTAGTTCGGCATTGCGCTGCTCAACCGCTTCGCCGATGCGCCGGCTGATGAAGCCGGGAAGCATGCCCCGGGCCCTCGGCCGCTCTGAAAACGCGTCGAAGATGCGAAGCGACGGCGAGATGCCCAGTTCTTCTTTCGACAACAGGTTGCCTTGGAAGCGGCCGACCGGCGTGAACGCAATGTCGCCGATACGGCAACGGCCGCCGTCGGAACGCCCTTCCAACACAATGCGGCTGCCGCGCTGGATGTCGACGCCGGAAACCACCTTGCTGAGCAGCCCTTCGTCGTCCTTCTCGGTCTCGGCCAGCGACCATTCACCGACCGGCTTGCCACCCAGCAGTAGTCGCAGGCGGCTGCCGGCATCGGCCCGATCGAGGCAGTTCACGGCCACGTCGTACCGGGCCGATTCGCCATGGAAGACCAATTCGACGCGTCCCTCGGCCACGCCCGGCGGAAGTTCGACGGTCGGCTGGCGGCGATGCACCCGCGGAACAAAGCCCACGCGCCGGTCGAAGTTCTCAGCGCCGCAAGTCAACCGGGCGAGGCGCATGTCGGCCGAGGGGCGCGTCGCAGCGCCGGTGAGCACGACGTCGTCGAACCAGGCCGTGCCCTCGCCGTTGAGTTCCAGGTAGATCATCACGTAGGCGGTCTTCTCGGGCACCTCGAACGGCTGCCGCGTCTGGGTCCAATCGCGCGTCCCGCTGATGCCGTCGCCTTGAGGCTGCGTAATGATCCCGCCTTCCGGGTCGAGAAAGTAGAGCTTCGTATGGGCCGACCCCTTCGCACCGTCGCACTTGATCCACGCGGTCAACTCGCCCCGGCTGCCGGGCTCCAGGGCGAAGTCCCGCAGGTGGCCGTAGCGCCAGCGGCTGAGGCCGGGTCCGCGGTTGTCGATCCTCAGGCTGCGGGTGCCCGCGCGGGCCACTTGTGCGTCCCAGGCGAGGGTCCGCTCGTGATCGGTGGGCGTTCGCTGCTCCCAGAACGCCGGCTCGCCGCCGTCGGCCAGTTCAAAACCGGGATTCGGGGCCAGGTTGACGGGGGCGTCGGCCGCAGCCGAGATGCAGACCGCCGATATCGCGGCGATCATGATGGCAAAGTTCTTGTCTTGTCGATGCATCGTTCACGTAACGCCGATCATGACAGACGCGCGCGGCGAGGGCGACATGCCGGTCGGCGTGTTCGGCATCGCCCAGGTCCCTGCCACAACGAATGGCACGGATTCCCATCCCGCGACGATTCCGATTGTCGCATGGCTGAAGGCCGATGGCAACCACTCGGCCGAGTCAGGCGGGCCAATCGTGAGGCCGCAAGCCCCGCGGGGACTCGGAGGGCTCCCCAGACAGCCCGTTGGTCTTCGGGACCGACGCTTGGCGTGCGGCAAGATTCTCTGGCAGAGGCAGAAGGGCGATTCTGAACGCGTGCGGATGCCTGCGGCGAGCGTGTCCCCGCCGGGCTCGCCCCGGCCGGGTTGATGACTGGCCAACTACAGGCCGCACGGGTGACGCAGCTCGCTTCCCGCGCCGCCCCGGCCGCCGCCAAGGCGGCGGCCGGGGCGGCGCGGGAAGCATGAGGGTTCCTCCATAACTCGGCGGTGTGGTAGCCGACCAGTCATGAATCCTCCGGGACGAGCCCGGAGGTGAGCAGCGTGCGTAAACCGCAACTTCCATGTGATGGAAGCTCCAAGCCAAGCATGCCAGAAGAACTTGCCGCACACCGACGCTTGGCGCCGTTTGACGCGGCGCCGAAACCCGGCTAGGGTATTGTTATTCGCCAATGGTTCCAGGAGACAACCGCCGTGAGAAGTCCCAGTTATATCCCCGCATGGCTCCTTGCCACAGTCGTTGTGTTTGGCTGCGGGACAGCCCCCCCAGAAGAAGCTGATGAACGGGGCCCCGAGCCGTCGGCTGGCAGTCCGGCCGACGTGGCACCCACAGAACCGGCCGCGCGAGGCTCCCAAGAAGAGTCCGCCCCAACCCCGGTCACCGAAGAAGGACTCCGGGCGGCCTTGAAGCGAGCGAACCCGGGCCTGGGTGATGAGGTGGGCGTAGCCGGCGACGGCCGCGCGATCCTGGCTGTCGAGGCACACGACCGGAATCTGAAAGACATCACCCCGCTTCGCGGCCTGCCGCTTGTGGCATTGGATCTGGCCCGAACGGCAGTGGAAGACCTTGAACCCCTGCGCGGCATGCCGTTGCGGGAGCTTTACCTCGAAGACACGCCGGTTAACGACCTCGGCCCGCTGAAAGGGGCGCCCTTGGAGAAACTCTACCTGAGCCAAACGAAGGTGGCCGACCTGGGCGCGCTCGAAACGGCCGTGCATCTTAAGGAGTTGAACCTGGTCGACGCCAAGGTGAGCGATTTGTCGCCCCTGGCAGGCTTGCCGCAACTCGAAATGCTGTGGCTTACCGGTTGCCCGGTCGAGAACATCGCGTCCCTGGCACGTGTCCGCTCGCTGGTGAGCCTGACGCTGGAGAAGACCAAGGTGAAGGACCTCTCTCCCCTGGAGGGCCATCCGTTGCTCCGGCTCCATATCGGCGAAACGCCGATAACCGACCTGACGCCGCTGAGGAGCATGCACCTTACGCGGCTGATCTTCACGCCCGGCCGGATCGAAAAGGGCATTGAGCATGCCCGCAACATGCGCACCCTGCGGGAACTCGGCACCGAGTTTTCCGACCCGCGCGTCCGTCCGCCCATGCCGCCGTCCGAGTTCTGGGCGAAGTACGACGCGGGCGCCTTGTAGAATGCTCTTCAGAACTCGACCACGACTTCATTCCCTGCGATGGTCGCCAGGGCCTGCCAGACGTTGATGGCGATTGAATCGCCGATGAACTGCACCGAGCCATCGGCGAGGGCCAAGTTCACGCCGCCCGGATGACGGCTCCGTGCGGCAAAGAAGCCGTAGTTCGTCCAGACCTCCGGCTCGTGGTTGGCGGATAGCGGGTCGTTCGGCGGAAGGCGCGCGGTGTACGACCAGACCGACATTTCCTTGGTATAGAACCAGGAGTAGCCGCGGATGCCGTTGGTGCCCTGGTTCGAGTCGATCGGCGGGGCGGTACCGGCCAGGCACGCGTTCCAGCCGGCCGTGTCGCTGCCATAGCGCTTCACCCACGGTCTGTTCACCATGCATTCGGAAAGGGCCATCGTGTTGCTCGTGCCGTCGGTCACGTCGCGCATCGACCGCTGCCTGGCAATCATGAACAGCCCGTCGGGCTTTAACCAATCGAATCCCCGGCCATTGGTCCCTTGGCAGGCGACGTAGTTGGTGGGGGCATAGGCATCGCGGGGCCGGTCTACCGCGGTGTCGCTGGGGCAGCGAGCAAACGGCAGATCAACCTTCATCACGTTGGTGTTCACGCCCGTGTTGCCCGGCTCGCGCGTCCAGTCGATCTGGTCGTACAGGGCCGTCTGTTCCGTATAGGGCAGTAGGCGGGCCATCCAGCCGATGATGCTCGTATTGAGGCCCTCGTTATTGCCGGGCTCCCTCGGATCGCGGCGGCCGGAGCCCACGGGAAAACGGTTGGTTACGTCGTGGTACAGGTGCAGCCCCAGGGCCAACTGCTTCAGATTGTTCGAGCATTGCATCCGCCGCGCGGCCTCACGCGCCGCCTGCACGGCGGGCAGCAGCAAAGCAATCAAGACGCCGATGATGGCAATGACTACCAACAACTCGACCAAGGTAAAACCGGCATGCATGCTGCTCCGCCGTCGTGTCATTGCGAGCCTCCTTCTACGGCGTTAAATCGAAGTCCTTCCGATTCTCGCCTGCGCCGAGTTCGACCTGGAGCGTTGTTCGCGTATTGTACTGCTCCGGGATATACTGAACGACCTCGGATACCATGGCCGGCTCGCCGGGCATGGGCTCTGGGTTGGGGATATCCCGGCCCGTGGACCGAGTGGCCGTGATCGACACGCGGTACTTTCCGGCGACCATTCGCGCGGCCCTCGCGATTTCGTAGGTCCCCTGGCTGATCGTGGCGCCGGCGCCGTCTCCGGGCGTACCCTCGACGGGAAAGAACCGCAACGCGCCTTCCTCGACCGGCTGGCCGGCAAAGGAAACGCTCCCCGTCACTGAGCTGGCACCCCGGGAGCCGCAACCTGCCGTGAACGTTACTGCAATGCAAGCGATAAGCAGAACGATGACTCGCGCCATGATGTGCTCCCAGTGCTTCAAGCGTGTTTGCGCCGCGACCTTAGCGGCAATAGCGCCAAAACGCCCGCCATGAGCAACAAGAGCGACCCCGGCTCGGGGATGATGGCGATCTGGTTCCAGCCCAGGCAGTTGTACACCAGTTGAAAGCGAGGGCCAAGGGAGAAGGTGATTTTTCATCGGCGACACTCTCCCCTGGGCCGCGCACCCCGGCACGGTTCCCGTTTTCGGCCCAAAGCTGAGCGACATGGCTAGCACTGTTCCGACTTGTCTGTAAATACGCCACCTCATGTTTACATCGATCTCGCTCAATGTCAAGCATCCGAACATTCTCTCCCGCGCCTGGGCTCCTCCGTTTCTAAGTGCAGGCGGTCGGGTTGGAGTGCCGCCTTCAGGCGGTTTCGCCACGCCGGGTAAAGCCGGGGCTCCAGCAGGAACCGGCTTACACCTAGATTCGTTGACAGGCCTCGCGATCCGCCGTATCTTGAGCGGTATGATGGCATAGCCTCATTCAGGAGTCTCCCAATGCACGACTATGAGAAGCTGGGCGCGTTCTATCTCGGACGCGTCTACGATCCCGATGCAGGACGCGCCACCGACGACCTGCTGCTGTACAACGCAAAGGATCTGACGACGCACGCGGTTTGCGTGGGGATGACCGGCAGCGGAAAGACGGGGCTGTGCCTGTCGCTGCTCGAGGAGGCTGCGATTGACGGGATTCCCGCGCTGGCGATTGACCCGAAGGGGGACCTCGGCAACCTGCTGCTGGCGTTTCCCAAACTCAGGCCGGAGGACTTCCGCCCGTGGGTGGACGAAGCCGAGGCGGCGCGGAAGGGCATGTCGGCGGACGAATACGCCGCGCGGACCGCGGAAATCTGGCGAAAGGGGCTGGCCGATTGGGGACAAGACGGAACCCGGATTGCCCGCTACGTGCAATCGGCGGACCTGGCTATCTACTGACTCAGACTGGCCGATTACCTTGGACTGGAATTGACCAAAAAGGGTCCAAAGCCTATGCCGTTGCGCTTTTTTCCACAAGAAGCGGCGGCGAGCCTTTGTTTCTAGGGGTTTAGGGGCGTTTGTCGGCCATGATGTTACGCGACCTGACAA